>JANOPI010000518.1:0-4862 GCA_031421755.1 Flavobacteriales bacterium
CCTCGATGATGTCGCCGAACGTGTCGATCGTTCCACTGTTGAAGAGCAAAGCGATCGGATAGGTACTGGAGCTCTGGTACACGATGGTGGTGTCCAGGTTGTTCGTGTAGCAGTACGTGAACTCGAAGGGACCGCAACCCACCAAGGGGCATGGGGCGCTGGTGAGCACTGCTGAGCCCACCTGGCAGAGCGCATTGGGCACCTCCACGTTCACCTGCACATCGGTCCCCAAGGCGAAGGGGCCAACATCATAGGTGCCCGGGCCGGTGACCACGAACTGTGGTGCGCCACCATCGTTGGTGATCGTTGCGCTGTCAGACCCCAGGAAGGTGATCTCCGTAGTGATGAAGAACTGGTTGTTGTCGCAATCGAGTTCCACCGCATAGCTGGCTTCGGGCTGCTCGCAATCCAGGCAACCGACCGTCCAGTTCCAAAGGGCCAGCTGGTTGGAAGCGCAGGAAATGCTGTTGTCCGAACTCATCGTCATGTATAGCGAAGGACCTGTGCTGGTCACCAACAGACCGGCCAACTGTATGGTCGTGTTCAATACGTGGTCGTACAGCACAGGGGCCGTATCATTCGCGCCGTCGTAGATCGTGATGTGATCATACATGGAGCTTTCGATGCTGCCGCTGCTGAACAGGATGGCCAAGGACTCAGGCCCGGTATTCTGGTACAGCCATTCTTGCGAATCCGAATCCTCGTAACAATAGGACTGCGCGATGGCGGGTTCGCCGCAGGTCACATCGATCGGGCAGAATGTGTTGGTGAATTCGCCGATGAAGATGGAGCAGGCCAAACTGGTGGTGTCAACAAAGCCCAAGTTCACGGTTGCGCCCACTTGGAATGGCCCGGCCACATAGGTCCCCACGCCGGTGACTTCTGTGGGCGGGAGGCCCGCATTGTTGCTGATCGCGGCGGATGTGGAGGTGCCCATGTCCGTCACTTCCACCTGGACGGTGAAGCTCTGCGCGTCGCAGTCCGTGGTAACGGCACCGGTGGTCACCGTGGCAGGCTCACAATCGAGACAGGCCACCGTGTAGTTCCACGGCGGTGTTACGCCGCCATCTACGCAGCTGAAGCTGGTGTTCGATGTGAATCGTACCGTAAGGGCGTGATCAGGGTTGGTGGACAGCACAGTAACACCCGTCAGGTCGCCCGCATTGCCCACACCGGAAAAGAGCACCGGATCCGTAGGCAGAAGCCCGTCGTGGATCGTGAGCGCATCATTCCCCGAAGCCGAGACCTCCCCACTGTTGAAGACCAATTGCAAAGGCCATACGGATGTCCCTTGGTAGGACTGGGTGTAATTCGCGCTGTTGGGGTAGCAATAGGTGTACGTTTCCGGTCCACAACCCTGGATGGCGCAGGGGCCGTTCGTCAGATCCAAGAAGCTCAAGCTGCACGCGGTGTTCTCCGCATGTACCACGGTAAGATCCACTAAGCCGTCGTTGGCGAACGGGCCTAATACATAGGTGCCGATCTGCAGACCCGAAAGCGTGTTCGGGGTACCACCATTCACCGTCCAACTCAAGCCAATGGAACTCGCATCGCCTGTGCTCAACACGTCTACCTCCAACGTGAACTGTCCGTCCTGGCAATCATCCAGCGTGGCCACCAACGCTTGGGGCAGGATGCACCCGACACCCAGGCGCTGCACCGTGGTGGCGTGGCACAGCTGGGCGGTGGCACACAGGCTGTCAACGTTCCAGTGGACGTAGAGGTTGGCTGCGGACAACGCCACTACAGTAAGCGGAGAAGGCCCAAAGCCCAGCACCGCCCCGTTGACGGCACCTTGACGAACAGTGACCCAAGCGCCGCCTTCATAGGTGAATTCGTAGCTGACCCCAGCTGCCACCCCGGTGATCGCGGAGTATTCCGATTGCCAATTGCACCCTTCGATCGGGGTCAACAACCCCGTGGGCGAAGGGGTGATGAGGCTGCTCGGATACTGCGCGCCGTTCGTACACTGCGCACTGGCAGCGCCGGAAAGGGCGATGAACACGAACAAGGTGGTGAGTGAACGCAAGGGTCGACGTGTGGTCATGGGAAAGATCCAGATGGTGTGAAACGCAACGAAGATGGCGAAGGGCCGGAAATATGAACATTCCTCAGGATCATCCCGTTGCTGAACAGGACGGCCGCACCCGATCACACGTTGCTCGCTCCTATCGTTGGATCAGAACTGGGGGGCTGAAAACGTTGGACGCGGAGGTGAGCCGCAGGACGAAGCTTCCAGTTCGCAAGTGCTCCACATCAACTGAGTGGACACCTGCCGGAACCGCTTCGTAGACCTCCTGCAACACGCACCGTCCTGTCAGATCGAACAATTGCAGGAACACTTCGCTTCCCTGCCCTTCCGGCCAACGCACATTCAACAGATCACGCGCTGGTTGTGGATATACAAGAGGAAGCTTCGTTGCTTGGCCGTTGAGACCTACAAGACCACAACCCACTGTCCATTGGAGCACGGGGGAAGCCTCCCCTCCCGCGCAGGAACCCGCACCGTCGCTGGTCACCAACAATGTCAGCGCGTTGTCCGTGTTGCTGCTGGACAAAGCCAACCCCGTGACATCGCCGCCAAGGTTCCCCGCGTACACCAGTTGGGCATCCGTGTCCAGGCCGTTGTACAACATCACATTGTCGTTCGGAAGCAACTGCCCGGCGTTGAAACTGATCGTGATCGGCACGTTCTCATCACTTTGGTATATGAACCAGGTGGTGTCCAGATCGGAATAGCAGTGTTCCACATTGATCGTCGGACATCCCACCTGCACGCAGTTGGCAGCCGGATAGTTCAGTGGAGGGCTGGTTATGCGGCACGCGCCATCCTGTCCATTGATCACCGTTATCAGCGCTGGTGTCCCCACCGGGATCGGACCGACCACCGCTGTGCCTAGGCCCGTGGTAAGGGTATCATTGCTCCACGAGTCGATGATGCGCACATCGGTTCCGGAACCAAGGCTGGTGATGTCCACTTCGACAGAGTACGCATGATGGATGCAGTCCGGAACGACCTCATACGTAGCTGAAGGGCTGGTGCAATCCAAGCAGCCCACCGTCCAGACCCAGGGTGAGAAAGCCCCATCTCCACAGCTCACCGAGTAATCGGCCGTCATCTCCATGAAGAGTGCGGAACCCGTGCTCACCGCGAGCACCCCCGCCAAGTCGATGTTGCCAGGTGAAAGGTGCTCCCAAATGAGCGGTGCCGTATTGTCCATGCCGTCGAAGATCCGGAGGTGATCGTAGGCCACATTCTCGATCGATCCGGCCGAGAATTGGAGCACCAGGGATCCAACACCCTGACGCAGATAGAGCCATTGTTTGGTATCGTAGTCCTCGTAGCAATAGGTATCGGTGAAGAGCGGACCATCACAATCGATGTGGGTGGGACAAAATCCGCTCTCGAAGACACCGAGATCAAGCGTACACAAGGAATCCTGATCGTTCACCAAGGTTATTGACACGGGGGTACCCGAGGGAAAAGGTCCTGCCGTGTAAGTACCAGGCGCAACGGCGAAGAGCGATGGAACACCCGCATCATTGGCGATCTCCACTTCAGCGTCGCTACCAATGGCGGCAACGGTCAATTCCACGGTGAACTGTTGCGCATCGCAATCGGTGATCACACTGTCCACAACGGCAGAAACAGGAATGCACCCGAGACAGCTCACGGTGTAATTCCATTCATCCAATCCTCCCCCATCGCCGCAGGAAAGGCTGCTGTTCGAGGTGAAGGTGATGGTGAGCGCATTGTCCGGGTTGGAGGAGATCACCGACACCCCGGTGAGGTCCCCGGCATTGCCCACGCCGCTGAAGATCACCGGGGCATTTTCGCTCAGGCCGTCGTAGACGAAAAGCGCATCATTGCCGGACGGCGATACTTCACCACTGTTGAACTGGACCCGGATCGGAAAGCCGTTAGGGCTCTGGTACGTGCGCAAGTACGAAGCGTCATTGCCGTAGCAATACGTGTAGGTATCCGGCCCGCAATTGGTGATCACACACGTCGAATCGGTGATGTTGTTCAGTTCCACGTTGCAGTCCGGGTTGTCCCCATGCACCACGGTGAGGTCGATCAATTCACCGAGAGCGAAGGGGCCCAGTTGATAGGTGCCCGGAATTATACCGCCTTGCACAGACAGGTTGCCGCCATTCACCGTGTATGCGAAGGACAGTGAAGCCGCATCGCCCGCATCAGCGACATCGACTTCCATGGAGAACTGCCCGTTGAGACATTGGTTCACGGTAGTGGCCGATACGGTCGGGGGCACGCAGCCCACCAGGCGTTGAACCGTGGTGATCAGGCAGGCCGTGGCCGTGCCGCATTCTGCGTTCGTGGTCCAATGCACGAACAGATCGTCCGTTGATGTGGTCACTACGGTGAGTGGCGAATAGCCGAAAGCCAAAACAGACCCATTGCTCACCCCTTGGCGAACCGTGATGTGCGACCCGTCCTGTATGGCGAACACGTAGCCCGTGCCCGATACGAGCCCGGTGATGCGGGAATACTCCGTTTGGTAGCTGCACTCCGTGATCTGGGTGATGCTGCCTGCTGCGTTCGGAACGACCGAGTTCCCCGGGTACAGTGCATTGTTGGTACACTGCGCTGTCGAGCGCTGTGCGATGAAAGCTGTGAAGGCGGTGAGCGCGAGCGCGTAGTGAAGTCGCATCGAATGATCGGGGCTTAGGGGTTGGTCCGGGCAATGTAGCCACCTGCAACGATCCGCAGGCCCGCGTGAGGTTCGCGCCAGGGCTATCGGGTCTTAAGCCCGCGTGCATCCATGGGATCGCTTGCGCAAGTAGTGTCCGCAGATGACGCAGATGTCACAGATGGACCGCAAGCGGTCTGCGCGATCGAA
>JANOPI010000519.1:0-2872 GCA_031421755.1 Flavobacteriales bacterium
GTGGTCCGGTGCGATCACCTCGCACGTTGCACCCGTGTAGAGGGTGTCATTTGGTGGGCAGGAGATCACCGGGGCGATGGTGTCCAGAACCGTTACCGTGTATTCACAGACGGTGAAGTTCCCCGATGCGTCCTTCACGGAATCCACGAAGGTGAATGCGCCGAGTGCCAGGTCCACCATCGTACCTTCAGCGAGGTCGTGAATTGTGGCCGGGGTGCTGACAAGCGTACCTGCGAACGTGCCGATGACAGCTGGTGCAGCAGGGATAGAACAGTTATCCGACCAGATGAACACGGGCGTTGTCCAAGGGGCCGTACACATCCCCGGAGCCGAGTAAAGAATGGTATCTGATGGGCAATTGGCGATGATCGGTGGTGTGGTGTCCTGTCCGGTCACCGTTGATATGGAGCTGAATACCTCCTGGCAGTAAGTAGAACCGCTCACCGCCCGGAAGTGGACCGATCCGTGAACGGCGCTCCCTGTGTGGGACGTGGACGTGTTGGGGATACTGCTCCAGGAGGAGCCGTCTGTGCTTTGCTCCCAACGTTGAACGGATCCGGTGTTCCCGGAAATCGTGAGGTTGATGGAACTGGCAGGACAGAAGGTGCCGCCACCGAAAGTGGTGCCGCCCACCAATGGCGGGAGGACTGTGACCGATCTGGTAGTGGACTTCTGGCAGCTTCCAGAATTGGTGTTCACCATATAGGTTAGTTGCGCTGTGCCCCCGGTTGATGGTGCTGTCCATGTCGATCCGGTGATCGTACCTGCGGTTGCTGTCCAGGTGCCGTTGAAGTAGCTGCCGAACGCTGCTTTGATGGCATCCAGATCGGTAGTGGAGGAAGAGGTCTGTGCGATGCGCACGAATCGCGCTGCCGAAGTGAATGCCAAGCTGGCCCAATTGAGGAAAGTGGCTGAACTGCTCACGGTTCCGGCAGCGGACCAAGGGCCGGAACTATTCATGCTGGTGGATACCTCGAGCACCGACGTTGCAACAGAGCTGAGCGCGTTGCGGCGGAAGCGCAACTGCAGCACCTCACCCACCGGTACGGTATCCGTCAGATCCAGTATGATCCATGCGGAAGTCCCGTTGAAAGCCGCAGTTAGACCGTCAGTGTTGCCCGTGGCCGCCGTTGGATTGGAAATGCTGTTGCTCAGCGGGGCGGCATCGGCATGAGTGATCACCGGCGCGTAGAGCCATGTGGAGAGGTCGATCGGTGTGTTTGCGCAAATAGAAGAACTTGGGGCTTTCCAGATGGACGGGTCCTTGAATCCCGTAGACCGTAAGCCGAGCTGTGCAAAGTTGATAGCCGCATCGAAATCGCCCTGTTCAGTGATCGATATCCCTCCGGCGCTGAAGTCACCATTGAATGTGGAGGATACGGCCAGTCCGCCGAATGGGCCGCAAGCGATACCGGTCGCCCGGCCTTCACCTGCACCTGGAAAAGCCTCAGTCAAGAGAAAGCCGCCATTCGAGCGGAAACTCGCGAGAAATATGTCGGAGGTCGACAACGAAACGAGCGATTGGCCGCCGAGCTCGATGGTGCCCTTGAAGGTTCCCACCACATGCACGTTGCCATTCGCACCAACCGACATCGCGTCACCCCGGAACATATTGTTGGATTGCGCAGGTCCGAGATTCACCCACGATTCTGCGCCGTTCGAGGCCGCCATTCGCGTGAGGAAAAAGTAAGTATCGGTTGCGGATCCAGCGGCAACAGTCCCATTGTTGAACGTTGCACCCGTACCGCATTGTCCCGTTGCGAAAACACCATCGCAGTATGCTGCCAGTTTCACAGTACCATGGTTGGTAGTTGTGGGATCACTGATGAACCGCGTCCATTGGTGGGCACCAGCCGTCGTGAAACATGAAATGAATGCATCATTGGTGCTCCCGCTGTTGGCGCTAACAAGTGGCAGGATGGTCCCCGCGTACCATTCGAGCGAATTGGATGAAGCTTTGGTGCCCACATAGATCCGCGAACCGTCGCTGGTGATAGATCCTATTTCCTCATCACCTACCCCGGTCAAGAACCCGCTGGTGGCGGTGCGGACCCATGACACCACACCCGCCAGTGTATATCGCACTACCATCACATCGAAGTCCGTGGAAGCGAGCGAAGCCAAGCCGGCAATGGAAAGCGCCGAGGTGCCAACGGCGGTTGTGAGCTCACTGGTCTTGCATCCGAGTGTTATCCCGTTCGCATCAGCGCACACCTGGGCTTCGCGTTGCTCACCAAGACCTCCGACCCGTACAGCCCATAACCAAGTACCTGCCGGGGTGTACGCTGCAAGGAACACATCGGTTCCGCCGCCCGAATTGAGTGAACCGGCCACCGGAGTGGATCCAGCCGAATAGAAGTTGCAACCGCTTGTGAACGTGCCGGAAACGTACACCGTACCGTCTTGACCACTGCATACGCTTTGAGCGACCTCTTCGCCGCCCGAGCCGATCTGCAATTGCCAAAGGAGGACACCGGTCTCATTGTATTTCAATAGGAACCCCTGATCATGGGCAGTATAGTTCAGGCCTGTGTTCAGCGGGCTGTTGTTCAACGAATGGCCAACGATGTAGACGCTTTGCTCGCTCGGATCGAAGGCAACATCATTGGCACCATCCTCATGGCCGGATCCGATGCCTCTTGCCCAAGACCAAGCGTAGGGTTGAGCGTGGAGCGATGCACTGGCCAGGACCTGACACCAAAGGATGAGCACCCTGGCCAACTTGTACACGGAACCCGTATTCGATAAACGGGGGCCAGACACGTGTGCGCGAATGATGGAATGGAGGATGCCCATGAAGAGTTGGCGGTTTCAACGGGCGAAGCGGCCGTGGGTTTCATCGGTCAGATACTTCCATTCGTCGGAGGGTCGT
>JANOPI010000520.1:0-10884 GCA_031421755.1 Flavobacteriales bacterium
GCAGTCCTTTCGCACTTTCGCCCTTCAGCAGGTTGAAAATGCCGCTCATGGCATGGCTATCGCCGGTCTTGCTCAGCAGGCCGCTCATGACCGTGGGCAGCAATCCGCCCATCGCTTTGGTGATGTTGTTCGGGTTCTCCCCGAGTTTGTCGGCCAGTTGGTCAACCAAGGTTGAACTCAATTGGCTTTTCAGGGTATTCAGCAGGTCGCTCATTCGGCAGTTCGGCTATTCGTTGGTGGTTGTTGGGCCGTTCAGACGTGGAATTGGTGGCAGGTCACCAGATCGATGAAACATCCCTGCTGCCTTCAACCTGCTCCAACTTCGCGCACGCCGTGACGTCCGTCCGCATCATCGTCCCAAGCCCATGATCCACCTGCCCTTCCTCCGCCTGTGGTGTCCCGTGCTCAGTATGTGCTTCGGCTTCGGTACCATCCAGCTGATCGCTCAGGACTACGTGACCCCTGATCAATTCGCGTTCACCGTGCAAGCGGATGTGGTCTACGGCATCGCACCGAACTACCTGGGTGTGCCGGATACGCTGCGACTGGATATCTACAAACCCGTCGGTAACCCGGATACCCAGCGTCCTTTGCTCATCTCCGCGCACGGAGGAAGCTGGCTCGGTGGATGCAAGGATGATGCGGCGGGCATCGTGCAGTTGGTGCAACAGTTCGTGAAGCGCGGCTATGTGGTGGCCAGTATCAACTACCGCCTCGGTTGGCACAAGGATGACTTTGTGAACGACCCGGTGGCCGGTTTCCAGCCGTCGATGTGGCCCGAAGCATACCGCGCGTTCTATGCAGCGGATTCGCTGGAGGCCGTGCGCGCCATCTATCGTGGCATGCAGGACATGAAGGGCGCCATCCGCTTCATGAAAGGCCGGGCGGACCAGGACAGCGTGTGTACGGAGAAGGTCTTTGTAGCCGGTGAAAGCGCGGGTGCCTTCGTTGCGCTAGCAACTGCTTTCGTGGATCGCGAGGTAGAGAAACCCGCCAGCTGCGGCGATCTGACCGATGCGCCGATACCCTACTTCAAATGCGCCAACCTCACCGCGCTCAACTGCGACGTCCGATCATGGGCGGTGGACTCCATGATGTTGGCGCGGCCCGATCTTGGTGCGTCGGAAGGTGAGCTGAACCAGAACGGCACCGATGCTCGTGTGCAGGGTGTGGCCGGGTTCTACGGTGGCGTGCCGCTCGATGCCTTCGAGCTGGATTGGTGGCAAGGTACCGACACGCCATCCGTCTACCTCTTCCATCAGACGTGTGATGGGGTAGTTCTATGTGGCAACGGCCGACCATACACCACGATCAGTGCCTACTGCAATCTCGGTTCCTCGCCATGGCACTACAACTTGCCTGTCATGGCGGGAAGTGCGAGCATCGTGCAGGCATTCGCAGGAATGGATACGCCGCCGGAGATGCTCTGGGATCCCTTGGTATGCGACGCGTTCAACCCGGATCTCGCACTGTTCGAATGCGCACGCTATGCGGATAACGGTAGCTATCACTATACCGCCAACCTGCCCGTGCGCGCGGCGAACCTGAGCGGGTGGTGGGCACCGGTGGCTGCTGCACAGGGAGCGTGTACCTCCACAGGAATGCAAAGCAACGCGATCCATCCACCGCGCGCGTTCCCTGTTCCCGCATCCACACGCCTGTATATTCCGGACTGGTGGGATACTGCGATACAGGTGTTGGCCATGGACGGTCGTTGTTGGCGGAACACCGTTCTCGGTGCGGATGGACTCGACGTGACCGGTCTGCGGAACGGTCCCTACATCCTGCGCAACATGGCGACCGGTGCTTCGCTCCCTTTCACCGTAGTGCATTAGGTCGAAGGTGCAACTCCGGAACGGTTCACGTTGAACTTGCACCTGCCGTTGCCGGTACTTCTTGGAAACATACCTTCAACACCTGCGCCCGGTATACATTCTACTGCTGGTTCTGATAGGCGGAACATCCTGTGCCCGAAGTTGGTGCCCGCCGGGGGCTGAATGGATATCCAAGCCACCGATCAGTTGGCCTGCGGAGGGCTACACCCGGGTGTTCTACGCTGGGGATACAGTGGTTGGCGGGCAACCAGCCCAACGTTTGGCCAAACAACATGCTGTACAAGCGTGGGGCAGCGAGTATGTCTACGCGTACCTCCACCCGGCGGCGATGTTGACATATGAAGAGAACGGGGTGGTGTACATCTGGTCCGTACAGGTCGAAACCTGGGACACACTCTTCTGGTTCGCTGCTGATCCCGGCGATCGCTGGCAACATGCACATGATGTGTCCATCGACGGGAACCAAAGCGACTGGATCGACGTGGTCGACACCTCGATCATAGTTCATGATGGCGTGCCGCTGCGCCAACTTCAGGTGGAGCAGGTGTGCGGTGGTCAATGGGTGAATTGGGGTGGTGTGATCACCGAGCGCATCGGATACTGGACCCCCTTCTACTTTCCGGCAACTTGTTCGACGGAGAGCGGCATCTGGGAATTGCGTTGCTACTCGGACAACGAGATCGACGTCACCTATGGATCACCCTGTGATGTCTTCCTTTCTATTGCATCGAGCGATGAGGCGGTTTACACGCTCTTCCCAAACCCCGGAACCGATCATTTCGCGCTCACGCTTCCACCTGGCGCGCATAGCGTCTCACTTTCCGATGCCACCGGGCGTCTTGCGCTAAAGCTTCGCACCAGTGATCAGCGCGCAACGGTCGGCGTGGCCCACCTGCTTCCGGGTATGTATTTCCTGCGCGTGGACGAGCAACTTCAACCCGCCCGCTGGGTGAAGCGATAGCGCTCGTTCGCCTGGCCCCTCGAAGGCCTGTAGCTCAGGCGCTTCACCGTGCGGGCCCACGAGGCCAACATGCCGGTTTCTCACTGGTTTTCCGGCCTTTGATCAGGGGTTCAGGCGGCAACTCCCGTATTTGATGGATCGGCTTGACAGGCGCATCGATAAGGGTCGAATTTTGCTCGACGAAGATCATTATGCATTCGATGAGCAGACCAGTGCCCCCTTTCCGGGCACGCGGCATACACGGGATCATCGCGCTGTTCATTTCGGCTACCTGTTACGCTCAAGCACCGGGAGAACTGGATCGCGTGGTTGAGTTCCACACCGCTTTCGATGATCGTGCAGCGAAGTTCATTTATGAGGGGGTCACGGATCAGGATCCCGGAGCGTTCATCCACATCGATCGTGCAGTGCAAGAGGTCTTGTTGCGGTTGCACGTGGAACTGGACACGGACGAATTCCAGACCCTCATTGGCCAGTCTGGACTGCAGATCAGCTACTACGGCGCTCCACGGCCCGAGATCGGACCTGTGAGAATGGCCGCCTGCGATGGAACTATCGAACGGCCGATATTCCGGCATACGGGCCGGCGCGAAGCCGATAACGCGCGATACGACCTGCAACTGAAGGTCTGGAATGCTGTACATCCAGGAGCGGATCCGATCGGAACGCACCACCACGACCGATAACCAATGCGCGATCCGATCCTCTTCCCCGGCGCTTTGATCTTCAGGTCCGCCTGTTTTGCCATCGCCGTTCTTCATGCGGGCTTAGCCCCCGCGCAACCCGCCAACGACGATCCCTGCGGGGCGGTAGTCCTCACGCCGAACACCACCTGCACGAATACGCCCGGTTCAGTGTCCGCGGCCACAGCGACCCCATCGATACCGGTGCCGGGGTGTGCCAACTACAGCGGAGCGGATGTCTGGTACAGGGTAACCGTTCCGGCCTCCGGCCAGATCACGGTGACCACCAGCAATCTGGGCGGGAACATCAATACCGGCATGGCGTTCTATACGGCCGCGACCTGCGCGGGACCGTTCGCGCTGGTGAGCTGCAATGACGACATCACGCTTTTCTTCAACCTCTACTCGCGGCTCACCTGGACCGGGACTCCGGGCTCGGTGATCCACGTGCGGGTATGGCGCAACAACAGCTCGGGAGGAGGCGGTTTCAACATCTGCGCCACCGCGCCGCCATCTCCGCCGACGAATAATGAGCCCTGCGGGGCCATCTCCGTTCCTGTGAACGCCACATGCGGGTATTCCGCGTACACCAATGTCGCCGCGTCCACTTCCGCCTCCATACCGGCCCCCGGTTGTGGATCTCCCGGCGGCGCACTCGATGTCTGGTTCAGTTTCGTGGCCCCGCCTTCGGGTATCGCCATTATCGAGTCCACGGCCGGATCCTTGACCAATGGTGCCATGGCGCTCTATTCCGCATCGGCGTGCAATGGCACATTCAGCCTGGAACAGTGCGATGATGACGATGGGCCGGGCAACATGCCGTTCCTCTCCTTCATGAGCCTCACCCCCGGTGCCACTTACTACCTGCGCTACTGGGGCTATAACGGCGCAGCGGGCACCTTCAATCTCTGCATCCATGCGCCCGCAGCCGTGCCTCCCGGGAATTGCGCGTATGTAATGCAGCTTTTCGACGCGAGCAGCAACGGATGGGGATCCTCGTACGTGAGCATCTCACTGAACGGAGGGGCCTTCACCAACTACACGGTTACCGGTACTTTCAACATGGCGCTCATCGGGGTGAACATCGGCGATGTGATCGTGGTGATGTACAATGCCTCAGGCCCGAACCAGGGCCAGAATAGTTTCAACCTCGGTCTGCTCTCCGGAGGTGGTGCCATCTTTTCTTCCGGCTCGCCTCCGTCCACCAACCTCTTCACGAATACGGTCACATGTACACCTCCGCCTGCGCCTCCCAACGATTGCTCGGGCGGTGCGACCATCTGCAGCGGCCAAGCCTTCAATAACAATTCCAACGGTACGGGCGATATCACCGACCTCAACGCATTGAACCAGGGCTGCCTCGCGTCAGGGGAACGCCAAGGCACCTGGTACCGGTTCTCCCCATCAGCCCCCGGCACCATCGGTTTTACCATTGCTCCCACAGTGACCACCACCGACTACGATTTCGCGGTCTGGGGTCCGACCAGCGGGATCCAATGCCCGCCTTTGGGAGCGCCGTTGCGTTGCTCCTACTCGGGCTTGACGGGGAACACCGGCGTGGGCAACGGTGCTGCGGACGCATCTGAAGGCGCAGGGGGTGACAAATGGGTGAGTACCTTTCCGGCAGTAGTGGGGCAGGTGTACATCCTCTACATCGACAACTATTCGCTCAATGGCCAGTCGTTCAGCCTCACCTGGCAGCTAGGGGGCGGCGCTTCCCTCGATTGCACGGTGTTGCCTGTTGAACTGATCGCGTTCGAGGCCACGGCAAGGGAGCGTTCCGTCCAATTGGACTGGACCACCGCTAGCGAACAGAACAACGACCACTTCCTTATCGAACGATCCGCCGATGCGGATACCTGGTCCGTGATCGGCGCTCTGAACGGGGCGGGTACCGCGCAGCAGGAAACGCGGTACCAGTTCCTGGATCATGCGCCTGCACATGGGTTGAACTACTACCGCCTCAGGCAGGTCGATACCGACGGCCAGAGCGCGCTTTCCGAAGTGCGCTCCGTATTCTTCCGCTCGGAGGAGGGCCCGCTCATCCTTGTGCCGAACCCGGGAACGGATGTAGTTCGGGTGCTACTACCGCGATCCGTGGCTGGTTGTATGATTCAGATCTTCGACGCTACAGGACGGGAAGTGCTGGCCCATGCTTCCGATGGAGGGCTGGAGCCGCTGAACACCAATGCTTTGCCACGTGGGGTGTATTCCATTCGCGCCATCGCCAGCAATGGCGCAGCCATAAGCAGCGCGCAATGGGTGAAAGAGTAGTCTACGCCAGGCGTTGCCTTCGCCGGATGAAAAAGTATGGAGGCCAAGGGCATTTCGCGGCAACCTCTCGCCCCTTGTTCCGTATTCCATGAAAGGGCATATTTGTTCCATGGCAACCCAGGACCGCTCGCTGAATCGCTACCAAAGCCCGATGGGCCGCTGCGTGGCGACCGCCCTGGTCATCGTGTCCGGTTTCCACCTCGCCGCCCAGAAGCCGTCGGAGATCGACTACTCCATCCATCTGTCTCCGGCGTTCACCTCGTCGGAGGCCAAATTCGTGCGTGAAGCGCTTCAAGCCAACGACCCGGCCTGTGTGATCTGGCCGGATGAGGCCACCCAGCGCGTGGTGGTACGCACCACCATGCCACTGGAGCGGGCTGTTCTGCAACAGCAGATCGCGCCCGCGGGCCTCTCCGTCCTGAGCATCGATCTGCTGCTTCCGGTCGATCCACAAGAGCGGAAAGCCATGATCATGGCCGCCGCCGGTTTCCCCCGATTCAATTATACCGGAAATCTGGAGTTGGACCAGAGCCACTACGCTGCCGCGAAAGCCACATGGATCGACGCCGATCCAGCACGGTACGCGGAAATGATCAGGGCGTTGAATGCAGGACCAACAGAAGCCCGATGATGCGCACGAACTACGAAGGGTTTTGGGCGCGATCGCTGCTGGCGATCGGTTTCCTCGTCATGGGCCCAGGGCTGCAAGCCCAATGCGCCAACGACAACGTGCTCACCGGGGCCACCATCACCCCGACCTGTCCGGGCACCACCAACGTACCGTGCGTGCAAGGAGGACAGTATGTGCTGGTGAATGTGACCGCTGGCAATCAGTACACCTTCTCCACCTGCGGCGCGACCTATGACACGCAGATCACCTTGTTCAACAATGCCGGTGGTGCCTCTCTCGGCTATAATGATGACTTCTGCGGCCTCCAGTCAACGGTCATCTGGGCCGCATCGTTCACCGGCCAGCTCCGGGTGCTGATCGATCGCTACAACTGCACGAACCTCGCCACCTGCGCCCCGCTCAACATCACCTGCGCGGCAGGTGCCCCACCGCTCACCAATAATGATCCCTGTGGTGCGATACCTGTTGCGGTGACCTCCCAGTGCGCGTTCACGACGTACAGCAATGCCGGGGCCACCAACAGCGCGATCACCCCGGCACCGGGCTGCGGCGCGTTCGGGGCCGGATCGCTCGATGTGTGGTTCAGCTTCGTGGCACCCGCCACGGGTACCGCCATCATCGAGACCCAAGCCGGTTCGATGACCGATGTGGCCATGGCGCTCTACGCCGATCCGCCGCCCGCCGGCTGTGCCGGGCCCTTCACCCTGGTGCAGTGCGACGACGATGGTGGTCCAGGGCTCATGCCCTTCCTCTCGTTCACCGGGCTGAACCCCGGTTGGACCTATTATTTGCGGGTGTGGGGCTTTGGCACCGCTTCCGGCACCTTCGGACTCTGTGTCCATGGCCCGAATACCGTACCTGCGGGAGCCTGTGTCTATGCCCTCCAACTCTTCGACAGCTTCGGTGATGGTTGGGGGACCAGCTCCGTCGGCGTTTCCATCAATGGTGGTCCCTATACGGACTATTCCCTCAATGGCCAGTACAACGTGGTGTTGATCGGTCTCAACGTGGGGGACATCATCGTGGTCACTTACAATGCTACCGGACCGAATCAGGCGCAGAACAGCTTCCGGCTTTCCTTCCTCACAGGCAATGCGCTCATCTATTCGTCCACTTCACCCCCCGCAGCAGGCGTGAACTTCACACAGACCGTTACATGCGTCACTCCCGCACCACCGGCCACCGATTGCGTAGGTGGAGCGACCATATGCAGCGGGCAGGCGTTCAATAACAACTCCAGCAATACCGGTAGTGTGATCGATCTGACAACGGCGAATCAGGGCTGCCTGGCCTCCGGCGAACGTCAAGGCACTTGGTACGTGTTCTCGCCATCGGCCCCGGGCACTATCGGGTTCACGATCAATCCCGCCGCACCCACGGATTATGACTTCGCCGTCTGGGGACCCTACCCGCCGGGTTCCACCACGGGAACCATCTGTCCGCCCGCAGGTCCACCGCTGCGCTGTTCCTACGCCGCTCCGACAGGAGCTACAGGTTTGGGCAATGGCGCTGCGGACGTTACCGAGGGTGCTGGAGGTGACTTATGGGTCTCCACCATCCCCGTTACCGTGGGGCAGGTATACCTGCTCTATGTAGACAATTTCTCCACCAACGGGCAGGCATTCTCGCTCACCTGGCAGTTGGGTGGTGGAGCCTCACTTGACTGCACCGTACTGCCGATCGAACTGCTCGACTTCCAGGCGAACGGTTCGGAAGATGGCGTCATGCTGGATTGGACCACCGCCACCGAAGAGCACAGCGATCGGTTCGAGATCGAGCGTTCGACGGATGGCGAGCTTTTCGAACTGATCGGAACTCTGCCTTCTTCGGGCAACAGCCATCAACATCAGCACTACGCTTTCCTCGACCGTCTGCCCCATTACGGGTTGAACCACTACCGCCTGCGCCATGTGGACGTGGATGGCGATGAGGACCACTCGCCCGTACGCAGCGTGTTCGTTGATCGGGCCGGCAAGTCTGATGTCCTGATCGTCCCCAATCCCGGCAATGGTGTGGTGAACGTGCTCTTGCCGGAGGCCGGTCCGGGTTCCCTGTTTGTCCTGTCAGACGCCATGGGCCGTGAAGTGATGCGTTCACGCATCGAAGGCACCCGGATGCAGTTCGACCTCGCGCGCCTCGCGCGTGGTCTCTACAGCTACTGTGTGGTCACTACCGAACGGGGTATTGTGGCCAAGGGTTCCTGGACCCGTGAGTGAGCCAAGGGGCGCTGCCCTACATTTCGTCGCCCCCGTGTGCATTCCACCCGGCGGTATCCTGAATGGACTTCCAACGCCTTCGTTCGCGCGCGGACTATGATGCGGCCTATGCCGCCAGCACCAACGACCCGCCCGCCTTTTGGGCAGCCCAAGCGGAAACGTTCTTGTGGCGTCGCAAGTGGCGCGATGTCCTGAAGTGGGACTTCGTTGGCCCGGACGTGAAGTGGTTCATCGGGGGCAAGCTCAACATCACCGAGAATTGCATCGACCGGCACCTCGAACAGCGCGGCGACAAGACCGCGATCCTCTGGGAGCCGAATGATCCTGCAGAAGCCGCACTACACATTTCCTACCGTGATCTGCATGATCGTGTGTGCCGCTATGCGAACGTGCTGAAACGCAACGGCGTGAAGAAGGGCGACCGTGTGTGCATCTACATGCCCATGATCCCTGAGCTGGCGGTGGCCGTGCTGGCGTGTGCGCGCCTTGGCGCGATCCATTCCGTGGTGTTCGCCGGCTTCAGCGCGCAGAGCATCGCCGATCGGATCCAGGATGCTGATGCGGCCTTCGTGCTCACCAGCGACGGCATGGCTCGGGGCGCGAAGAAGGTGGCCGTGAAGAGCATCGTGGATGAGGCGCTGTTGAGCTGTCCTGGCGTTCGGCGTGTGATCGTTACCAAGCGCACCGGTGATGCCGTGACGATGAAGGAGGGGCGCGATGTGTGGCTCCACGACGAGGTGGAGCATGTGGATGCCATCTGCCCGGCCGAGGAAATGGACAGCGAGGACATGCTCTTCATCCTCTACACCAGCGGCAGCACCGGCAAACCGAAAGGCGTGGTGCATACCTGCGGTGGATACATGGTGTACACCGACTACACGTTCCGCAACGTGTTCCAATACGAGGAGAAGGACGTGTTCTGGTGTACCGCCGACGTGGGTTGGGTGACCGGTCACAGCTACATCATCTACGGGCCCTTGCTCGCCGGTGCCACCACGCTCATGTTCGAAGGCATCCCCACCTTCCCTGATGCAGGCCGCTTCTGGCAGGTGATCGATAAGCACCAAGTGAACATCTTCTACACCGCGCCCACGGCGATCCGTTCGCTCATGGCGCAAGGCTTGGACTTCGTACACCCGCATACACTTTCCTCGTTGCGTGTGATCGGTAGCGTGGGTGAACCGATCAACGAGGAAGCTTGGCATTGGTACAAGGAGCACATCGGCAAGAACAACTGCCCCATCGTGGATACGTGGTGGCAAACGGAAACCGGCGGTATCATGATCTCATCGCTCGCTGGTGTCACAGACGAGAAGCCGAGCTATGCCGCATGGCCGCTGCCCGGAGTGCAGCCCGTGCTGCTCACACCTGATGGCAAGGAGATCGATGGCAACGATGTGGAAGGCCTGCTCGCTATCAAGTTCCCCTGGCCCTCGATCATCCGCACCACGTACGGCGATCATGAGCGCTGCCGCCAGACCTACTTCAGCAGCTACAAGGGCTACTACTTCACCGGTGATGGCGCGCGTCGCGATGCCGAAGGCCGCTACCGCATCATCGGCCGCGTGGACGATGTGATCAACGTGAGCGGCCATCGCTTCGGCACGGCCGAGATCGAGAACGCGATCAACGAAAGCAAGTACGTGGTGGAGAGCGCCGTGGTCGGCTACCCGCACGATATCAAGGGACAGGGCATCTACGCGTACGTGATCGCGGAGAAGCACATCGACAACGTGGAGCAGGCCAAAGCCGACATCCTCGCTACCGTTACCCGGGTAATCGGCCCCATAGCCAAACCCGACAAGATCCAGTTCGTGAGCGGCCTGCCCAAAACACGCAGCGGCAAGATCATGCGGCGCATCCTGCGGAAAGTCGCGGAAGGGGAGATGAGCAACCTGGGCGATACTACCACGCTGCTCGATCCTGCAGTTGTGGAGGAGATCAAGGCGGGAAGGGTGTGAACGTCAGTCCTCGATGCAACGGATGGAAGCGCCAAGCCTTTTGTAGCTGTTGGCCCGGTAGATTCCGGTGTTGCTGTAGCCGAGTTGTCGTAGCCAGCTCCGATCGCTGTTCTCCTCGGTCGTCGACCACCATTGACCCATGGTCCCGATGGATGAGAAGTTCCCAGCGGGCGCACGATTACCGCCGGGGTAGGCCGAATATCCGGTACTGTCGTTCGCACCGGTGTTGGGGTAGTCCCATAGAACAGTGGCTTTTAATCTCCCGCCTGCGTTCGTGTTAGCGCCACGCCAGCCCGAGCCGTCAAGATCCTCGGCAAGGACCC
>JANOPI010000521.1:0-2729 GCA_031421755.1 Flavobacteriales bacterium
GTGCATGGGATCGTGGTGATACGGGAACGGTTGGTGCACGCAGGGAATTCGCGCGGGAACGTAGGGGCCGATCATGATCGGCCCGACACCATGCAATCGCCCGTTACCAGGCCGGGACCGGATGCAACGGCGCAAACCGGAATTCCGAATCCCCCGAACGACGGGAACACGGCCAACGCACCCACCGCACAAATGCGGGCCGATCATGATCGGCCCCTACGCCCACGCACCCATGCCGACGCACCACCGAAACGCACCATGCCCGTCGTACCGGTGGGTTCGTTGGGGCGTCCGCCGTATGGCGGATGCGGGCGTACAAATCCGCGGTTACGCGCATGGCGTACCGCGATGGGTTGTTGCCCCATGGCACACCCGTATGGCAACGCAATTATTGGGACCGCGTGATCCGCGATGACGGGGAACACGAACGCATTGCGAAATACATCCGCGACAACCCCGCCAATTGGAAAGGAGACCGGTTCAACCGGTGATGGATGATGCCGGTGACGTTAATTTGTTCAACGCCCAACCGAGCAATGTCGATGAAGTTCACCAAGGCCCATATTCTATCAGAGATCAAGCGAGTAGCAGTTGCCGATGGTTCAGCGCCCGGTAGAAGGAGGTTTGAGTCAGAGACAGGCATCAAAGAGAACGATTGGTATGGCAAGCATTGGCGAACCTGGGGTGATGCGCTTATTGAGGCCGGTTATTCGCCCAATGACAAGCAAGGCGCATATGACGACGACTGGTTGCTGGAGCAATTGGTCGCGTTCATCCGACAGCTCGGACGATTTCCGGTAACCGTGGATTTTCGGATGAACACGAAGACAGAGGCGCTTCCAGATCAAAAAACATTCAGGAAGAGATTGGGCAGTAAAGGTGAACAGGCCTCGAAGGTCATAGAATGGTGCAGCCGTCAGGATGGCTTTCAAGACGTGGTAAACATCTGCAAGGGCATTGCGGAAACGGTAGCATTAGCGGAGCCGACAGAGGTTGAAGCACCCAACGCTTCGGGATATGTGTACATGTTCAAGTCCGGTAAGCGCTACAAGATTGGTTACACTGAATCTTTAGAGAAACGATACGCTGGCCTTTCGGCTCAGGTCTCACACGAATTGATTCAAGTGCATGCGATCCTTACGGATGACCCTTCAGGTATTGAAGCGTATTGGCACAATCGGTTCAAGGCGAAGCGTCGCCATAACGAGTGGTTCGAGTTGACAGCCGAGGATGTGGCTGCATTCAAGAAGCGCAAGTTCATGTAGGCTCTTGCATTTCGCGTGACGGACAGTAGCGGCACCCCGCAGCGAGGAACGAGCGAGGAGTATAGCGGATGGCCGGACCCCGAGGCTTTGCGAGGGGGCACGCCCTAAAGACCTATGTCTGCAACACCCCCATATTGAACTCCCGCGTGGCAGGTGCCTGGCTTGCCGCTTCGATGCCCATGCTGATCCACGTCCGCGTATCCAACGGATCGATCACCGCATCCAGCCACAGGCGGCTTGCCGCGTAGTAGGGGCTGATGGTCTCCTCGTACTTGCTGCGGATCCGGTTGAGCAGTTCGGCTTCCTTCTCGGGGGTGATCGTCTCGCCTTTGCCTTTCAGCGCGGCCACTTCGATCTGCAGCATCACCTTGCTGGCCTGCTCGCCGCCCATCACCGCGACCTGCGCGCTGGGCCAGCCCACGATCAGGCGCGGGTCGTAGGCCTTGCCGCACATGGCGTAGTTGCCGGCGCCGTAGCTGTTGCCGATGATGATGGTGAACTTGGGCACCACGCTGTTGGCCACGGCGTTCACCAGTTTCGCGCCGTCCTTGATGATGCCGCCGTGCTCGCTGCGGCTGCCCACCATGAAGCCGGTGACGTCCTGCAAAAAGACCAGCGGGATGTTCTTCTGGTTGCAGTTGGCGATGAAGCGCGTGGCCTTGTCGGCGCTGTCGCTGTAGATGACGCCGCCGAACTGCATTTCTCCTTTCTTGCTCTTCACCACTTTGCGTTGGTTGGCCACGATGCCCACGGCCCAGCCGTCGATGCGGGCGTAGGCGGTGATGATGCTCTGGCCGTAGCCTTCCTTGTATTCGGTGTACTCGCTGTCGTCCACCAGTCGCGCGATCACCTCGCGCATGTCGTAGGGCTTGGCGCGCTCGGTGGGGATGAGGCCGTAGATCTCCTTCGGGTCGGCCTTCGGTGCTTGTGACTTCTCCCGGCTGAAGCCCGCGTCCTTCGGCTTGCCGAGCTTGTCCACGATGGCGCGGATCTTCTTCAAGCAATCCGCATCGTCCTTGCACTTGTAGTCGGTGACGCCGCTGATCTCGCTGTGCGTGGTGGCGCCGCCGAGCGTTTCGTTGTCGATGTCCTCACCGATGGCTGCCTTTACCAGGTAACTGCCGGCGAGGAAGATGCTGCCGGTCTTCTCCACGATCAGGGCCTCGTCGCTCATGATGGGCAGGTAGGCGCCACCCGCCACGCAGCTGCCCATGATGGCGGCGATCTGCGTGATGCCCATGGAGCTCATCACGGCGTTGTTGCGGAAGATCCGGCCGAAATGCTCCTTGTCGGGGAAGATCTCGTCCTGCATGGGCAGGTACACGCCCGCGCTGTCCACCAGGTAGATGATGGGCAGGCGGTTCTCGATGGCGATCTCCTGCGCGCGCAGGTTCTTCTTGCCCGTCATGGGGAACCAGGCGCCGGCCTTCACGGTGGCGTCGTTGGCCACCACGATGCACTGCC
>JANOPI010000522.1:0-19472 GCA_031421755.1 Flavobacteriales bacterium
CGGATGCGCGGATGCTCCTCCAGCGGGATGTTCTCGCCATACCGCGCGACCGCAGCGGCCGTGTTGGCCCGCACCGTCGGTTCATCTTCCGCATGCACGGCCAGGATCATGTGGGCCTGCCGGAACAACGCATCCAACGTGTGCTCATCGTTCACCAGCATGTCGCCCGTGCTGCTTCCGAGGAATGCCTTCAACCCGCACACGTTCTTCGGATCCGTGCGCAACACCTCGTCGAGGTTGTTGTTGCCCACGCCCATGAAAAAGGAGTAGTTCGCCACGCTGCTCGCCACGCCCAACGCGTACTTGTCCGCGAGCAACCGCTGCGTTAGCGTGTTCGGCACCGTGTTCGGCATCTCCATGAAGCTGGTGATGCCTCCCGCCACAGCAGCGGCCGATCCGTGCGCGATATCGTCCTTGTGCGTAAGTCCCGGTTCCCGGAAATGCACCTGATCATCGATACAGCCGGGTAGCAGGTGCTTGCCCTCGGCGTCCACTTCGGTTACGCTCCGCGCACTACCGATGCCCTCTGTGGCGATGCGTTCGATGTGGCCGCCACGCACCAGCACATCAGCCTGAAAGGTCTCGCCCTCGTTCACCACATGCGCCGCGCGGATCAACCAGTCGCTCATCGTTTCGCGTTGTCGGCTTTCCGTTGCTTCACGCTGAACTTCATCTTCCACACGCCCAGCACCGCCTCACGGAAGATGTTCGCGCTCATCTTGCTGGTGCCCTTCAAGCGGTCGATGAAGGTGATCGGTACTTCAGCGATGCGGAAACCGGCCAGGTGCGCGCGGTATTTCATCTCGATCTGGAACGCATACCCGATGAAACGGATCTCGTCCAGCGCTACCGTTCGCAATACGCGCTCATGGTAACAGACGAAGCCCGCCGTGGTATCGCGCACGCCGAGCCACAGTATGGCCCTTACGTACAACGACGCACAGAAGCTGAGCATGATGCGGTCCCACGACCAGTCCCGCACATGGCCACCTTTCACGTAGCGGGAGCCGACACTCATGTCAGCGCCATCCCTCGCGCAGGCTGTGTACAGGCGTACCAGGTCATCCGGGTCGTGGCTGAAATCGGCGTCCATCTCGAAGATGTGCACGTAGCCGCGTTCAAGCGCCCATTGGAATCCCGCGATATAGGCCGTGCCCAGGCCGAGCTTGCCCGCGCGTTGGATCAGGTGGAGGCGATCAGGATGAACAGCCTGCAGCTCCTTCACCGTGTTCGCCGTGCCATCAGGCGATCCGTCATCCACTACCAGCACATGGAAGGCGGGTTCCAGCCGGAAGACATGCCCGAGGATCTCCCGGATGTTCTCCTGCTCGTTGTACGTGGGTATTATGACCAGCCTTTCCGGCACACTGTAGGATCGGGTGCCGAAGATAGACGGGGGTTCCGCCACGTCTCAGACCGAACTGCGAAGCGGCTGTGAAAGGTGGTGAATGACCCCCTCAGCGCACCAGTGTCACATGCCCAGTGTGGTCAACGCGTCCCGAGCCGTAACGCTCACGGCCGATCAACTTCCAGACATACACGCCGATGGGCACCGCGTCGCCGTTGCCATAGTTCCCATCCCAGCCCATGCCCATACGCTCGGTGGAGAAAAGCTCCTGTCCCCAGCGATCAACGATGAGGAAGCGGTAACCCTGCTCCTTCACCCCGGCCACAAATGGCGTGAACACGTCATTAATGCCATCGCCATCCGGGGTGAACGCGTTCGGCACGAAGAGCCCCGCACCCGCAGGTACTGGGATCTCCACACAGGCCGTGTCATAGCAGTTGTCCGACGCGAAGGCGGTGAGGCATACGGTATACACGCCTTCCAACTGGGATGGGAACGTGAAATGGGGACTGACCTCAGAGGATGTGCCCAGATCCGCGAACGACCACTCAACGAATGCTGCTCCGATACTCTGGTTATGGAAGTACGCTTCCGGTGCGCCCGTATTCAGGTTCGGCGGACCGGCAAGGAAGGCGGCTACAGGACGCGTATACACGTGGAGCCCTTCCACCAGCGTGGCCTCGCCATTGCAGCCTGCATCCGAGGTCACGGTCAAGGTAATGGTGTAGTTGCCTTCTTCATCGTACAGCACCGGATCAGGGGCCGTCGTATGGCTCGTGTCGCCGTTCCCGAAACTCCAGACATGTTCGCCCTGCGCATCCGCGGCATCCGTGAAGGTGACCTCCACAGGTGCGCAACCGTCCGCCATGCTCACAGCGATGGACGGCGCGGGAACCGCATTGATCACAATGAACACCGAGCCCTGCACAGCTTGGCAGGGTGCAGGCGCCGCCAACGTGTAGGTGTACGAACCGCCGGTCGCCGTCGAAGGATCGATCGTCCCGTTTGAAGGCTGGCCGTCCGGTGTGGTCCATAGGCCACCCGTATCCGTGCCTGCGCCCAACAGAGGGAAAAGCCCGAAGTCATCGTCGTCGGCACACACAGAAATGCCACCATCAGCACCCATGTTCGCGGCCTGTGAGAGGGAGATCGTGATGGTGGACTGGTCGTCGATGCAGGGGGAGGTACCTTCCAACAGGTAAACGTATGTGCCTGGTAAAGAAATGCCCGGGGCGAACTGTCCGTTGAAGGGCGACCCGTCAGGGGCGGTCCATACGCCACCCGGATCGACCGGACCGCCGATCAACGAGAAGAGCGCCAACGGAGCGTCCGAACTACAGAGCGCTAAGGCCGTGTCATCGCCCGCCACTGGCTGCTGGTTCACCTCCACGTTCAGCGAGGCGCTCGCTGACGGGCATGGTGCCTGGGCCATCACCGTATAGGTATATACACCGGCCAGGCCTGTGGCCGGGTCGAAGGTCCCCGAGAAAGCTTGACCGAGCGGATCCACCCAGCTGCCGCCCGCATCAGGGTTACCGCTGAGTTGGCCCAACAAGACGAGCGATGAATTGGTGGAACAGAGCGACACATTGTTAACGCTACCAGCATCCACGGTGCTGCTGATCGTGGCCGTGATCACCGCATGTGCATCCGGGCATCCTCCGCCGAAGGTGGGCACCGTATAGGTGTATTCGCCGCTCTGCGCCATTGAGGGGTCGAGCGTGCCGTTGAAGTAAAGTCCGTCCGGGCCGGTCCAGTTCCCATTGTTGGCGGGCTGCCCCAGCAGCTGTGTGAACAAGCTGAGCGGCGCGTCGGTCTCACAGACCGACAATGTATTGTCCTGCCCCGCGTTGGGTCCAAGCACGACGATGATCTCTACCGTGGCCAGATCCGCACCGCAGATGGGACTGTTCACTGTGTACGTGTACATGCCCTGCGGAGACACGGCCGGATCGAACTGGCCATCGAACGGCGCGTTGAGGATATCGGTCCACGCACCTTCGCTATCGGGCGTTCCCCCGAGCACCGCGAACAGCGAGAACTCGGCGTCACCCGTGCATACGGTGAAGGAACCGTCGATGCCCGCGTTCGGAGCGCTCTCGATCTCCACCGTGATCGACGCGTTGGACGATCCGCATGGTGCTGTACCAGCTATCGTGTACATATAAATGCCCGACACATCCAGCGCTGGAACGAGTGTTCCGCTGTGCGCGCTACCGTCCGGAGCGGTCCACGACCCGCCCGCCAGCGCGTCAGGCCCAAGAAGACCGAGCAATGCGGTGGGGCCAGTGCTTGTGCAGATCTCCAAGGCCGCGTCAACTCCCGCGTTCGGCGATCCGGTCTCCGTCACGTTCACGACGGCCTGATCCGCGGCACAAGGCAGCGTACCGCTCACGGTGTACAGATAAACGCCGGGTACGTCGTTCAAGGGATCGTAAGAACCATTCGACCCGAAGCCCCCGGGACCGGTCCAACTTCCGCCGGCATCAGCGCCGACCAGTTGGGTGAACAGGTCGATGGCCACACCCTGATCACACACGGTGATCGATCCGTCCATGCCCGCATCAGGAGCGGTTTCCACCGCCACTTGGACCTGCGATTGGTCCCCCGCGCACGGCGCGAGGGCCGAGAGCGTATATGTGTAGGCTCCAGCCACATCCATGGAAGGGTCCATGCTGCCATCATGCGCGAAACCGTTGGGGTCCGTCCAGGTACCACCCGCATCGGCCCCAGTGAGCACGGCGAACAGATCGGACGCTGGCGAATTCGCGCAAAGGGTGGTCGCTCCATCCGGACCGGCGAACGGTGAGCTCGTCTCCGTTACGGTTACCGTGGACTGTTCGGCACCGCATGGTGCCATCCCGTCCACCGCGTATGTATAGACCCCGGGTACATCCACTGACGGATCATAGACCCCGGAGAATGCACCACCGCCCGGAGCCGCCCACGAGCCTCCGGGATCCTCACCGGTCAATGCCACAAGCAGGTCCACGGGCACCATCTGGTCGCAAACGGCGAACCCCGCATCGACTCCCGCGTTCGCGGCTGGAATGATGCCGACCGTGACCTGGGCGGCATCTCCCATGCAGGGCGCAGCAGCGGTCAGTGTGTAAACATAGATGCCCGATGGATCGGTCGACGGATCCATGATGCCGCTGTGCGGTCCGCCACCAGGACCGCTCCAGTCCCCGCCAGTTTGTGCGCCGGTAAGCACCGCGAACAGGTCGGATCCCAGTGAGGTCGAGCACAGGTCCAGTGAAGCATCAGCACCAGCGAACGGTGACCCCGACTCCGCGACCGTGATCAGGGCCTGATCGGCCGTGCAGGGGGCTATACCCTGAACGGTGTACGTATAAACTCCGCCGTCGTCCACCGTCGGATCATAGATGCCGCTGAACGCCGCACCACCGGGCGCGCTCCAATCGCCACCGGATTGCGCTCCCGTCAACGCCCCCGTCAGATCCACCGGCCCCCCCGCTTCACAGACCGCCTCGCCCCCATCAGCCCCGGCGTTGGCCGCCGCATTGATCACCACCGTGACCTGTGACTGGTCACCTGCGCAGGGTGGAGTACCCGCGATGGTGTACGTGTATATGCCGCCAGGATCGGTGACCGGGTCGATGGCAGGACCGTGCGGCACCCCGCCCGGGGCGGTCCAGGATCCGCCCGGCATCGGCGATCCGCTCAGCGCATCGGGCAACAAGGCCGCTGGGCCATTTCCACACAGCGTCAATATCCCATCGGTTCCCGCGCTGGGTGAACCGGTCTCAGTAACGGTGACGATCGAAGCGTCCGCGGGGCAAACACCTGCACCTCCCACGCTGTAGGTATAGATGCCTCCTGTATCGGAAGTGGGATCATAGGTCCCTGTGAACACTCCGCCTCCAGGCGCGGTCCATGTGCCACCGGGATCGGCACCTGCGAGCTGAGCGAACAGGACCACCGGTGCGCCTTGATCGCATACCGTTACCGAGGCATCAGTACCCGCTTGAGGGGCGGACTCCACGGTCACCGTCACCTGCGACAGGTCGCTCAAACAGGGTGCGGTGGCCACCAGGGTATAGGCGTAAGCACCAGCGGGATCGACCGCCGGATCGAAGGTACCACTGTGCGCGCCGCCCCCGGGACCGGTCCACCCCCCTCCGGGCTGTGCTCCGGTGAGGGACGGGAACAACGCCAAGGGCCCGGCGGCCGAACAGATCGTCAACGAACCGTCAGATCCCGCATCCGGCGTACCGGTCTCATTCACAACGACCACGGCCTGGTCCGCCGGGCAGGGTGCGATACCGTTGATCGTGTAGGTGAAGCTTCCGCTCGCATCATTCGCCGGATCGTAAATGCCGGAGAACGCCAGACCTCCCGCATCCGTCCACTGCCCACCCGATTGCGCACCGGTCAATTGGCCGAACAGACCAACAGGTGCGCCGACATCGCACACCGTGAGCGCCCCATCCGATCCGGCTTGTGGGGCCGCATTCATCGTTACCGTCACTTGTGATTGGTCGCTCACGCATGGAGCGGTCGCCGTAAGCGTGTACGTGTAGATCCCCGCCGCATCCGTGGCAGGATCGATCGTTCCGCTGTGAGAGCCGCCGCCGGGCTCCGACCAAGCGCCACCCACTTGTGCGCTGCCGCCCAGCGCTATGAGCAGACCGGTCGGTGCGCTCGTGGTGCATAGGGTCAACGACCCATCGGTACCGGCATCCGGCGCACCGGTCTCATTCACCGTTACCGTGGACTGGTCGCCAGGACACGGCGCGGTTCCCGATAACGTGTACATATAAACGCCACTGGCATGCACTAATGGATCATACGAACCCATGAACGCGCCGCCGCCAGGTGCCGTCCATGTACCTGCGCCCTGCGCTCCAGCGAGCTCGTCGAACAGGTCAACAGCCCCCCCTACGTCGCAAACGGTGACTACCGCGTCCGTGCCAGCATTCACAGGCGCCACGATGGTAACACCGGCGGTGGCCACCATCGCCGGGCATGTTCCATTGGCGGGAAGCGTGTAGCTCACCGTGTACGGACCGGGTGCGCTGGTGCTGGGTGCGATGCTCCCCGTGCCCGCATCCAACAAAAGACCGGCAGCCGCACTGAAGACGCCACCGGCAGTGCCGTTCAATACCACGTTCACGGATGCGCTCGTGGCGCAGAATGCCGCCGATGGATACGAAATGGCAGCCGCGTTCGGCGGATCCTCCGTCACGGTCACCGTAGCTACGTCGGAAACGCAAGGCGCGCTACCAGGCACAGTGTATGTATATACTCCCGGGACGTTCAGGGCCGGGTCGTACACCCCGCTGAACACCCCACCACCTGGAGCTGCCCATGCACCACCCGCCTGCGCGCCGGTAAGCAATGGGAACAACGCTGCGGGCGCCGCCGACCCGCAGATCGTGAGGGTGCCATCAGTGCCTGCTGTTGGTACCGGACTTTCCGTTACGGTCACCGAAGCCTGATCGGACGGGCAGGGAGCGGTTCCATCCACCGTGTATTGGTAAACGCCGGGGCTCGCCAAGGCAGGGTCGTAGGTCCCGTTGAAGACCCCACCGCCCGGGGAGGTCCAGTTTCCGCCCACGTCCGCACCGGTCAATTGTGCGAACAGCGCCGCCGGTGGCGAGTTCCCGCATACAGCCAGGGAGCCGTCGGTCCCCGCGTTCGGCAAAAGGTTCTCGGTGACCGAAATGATGGCCTGGTCCGAACCACAAGGAGCGATACCGATCACCGTGTACGTATACACCCCGGATGCATGGATCGCAGGATCGTAAGTTCCCGGGAATGCTCCGCCACCGGGAGCGGTCCACGTGCCGCCGGGCTGAGCTCCGGTAAGCAGGCCGGGCAAGGCGCTGGGCGTTGATGAAGAGCAGGTCACGAGCACACCGTCCGCTCCCGCGACCGGGAAGCTGTTCTCCGTTACCGTCACCGTAGCTTGGACGGCCGCGCAAGGGAGTATACCCGCAACAGTGTATGTATAAACACCGGGGACATCCATCGGCGGGTCGTAGCCGCCGGAAAAAGCCCCACCCCCTGGCGCGGTCCATGCACCACCGGGATCCGCACCGGCGAGCAGCACGAACAGGTCGCTTACGCCGGAATTGCCGCAGACGGTGAGCGTGGAACTGGTACCCGCCTCGGGGGCGATGTTCTCCGCTACAGTTACCGTGGCCTGATCATCCGCACAAGGGGCCGCACCGGTGAGGGCATAGGTGTAAACCCCAGGGCCGTGAAGGGCCGGATCGTAGATCCCTCCGAACGCTCCGCCTCCGGGAGCCGACCACACACCACCCGCTTGTGCGCCCAGCAGAAGCGGCAAAAGACCGGTGGGGGCGGAATCGTCACAAAAGGCAACAAAGGCATCCACACCAGCGGCCGGTGCCAGGTTCTCGTTGACCGTAACGATGGCCTGATCCGCCGCACAGGGCGGTGTTCCTGAAACCAGGTAGGTATATTGACCGGGCCCATGCATCGCAGGATCATATGTGCCGCTGAACGGCGTACCGCCGGGGCCGATCCATTGCCCAGCAGGGCCCGCGCCTGCCAACAACGGGAAAAGCGCAGTGCCCGGAGAGGTGCTGCACACGGTGAGGGCGGCGTCAGCCCCGGCTACCGGAGGGATGTTCTCGCTTACCGTTACCGTAGCGGTGTTGGACGGGCAAGGTGCGATCCCAGCTACCGTGTAGATATAGACCCCTCCAGCGTGTACCGAAGGATCATACGTGCCGGAAAAGGGCGAACCGTCGGGGGCGGTCCATGTACCACCACCCTGTGCCCCCGCCAAAAGAGTACCCAGGTTGGTCGCGAAGTTGTTGCCGCAGATGGATAGCGCACCGTCAGCCCCAGCGTTCGGAGGTACGGATTCCGTGACCGTTACCGTGGCCTGGTCGGACAGGCAGGGAGCCATACCCGTCACCGTGTATGTAAAGATGCCCGGCGAGTCCACGGTCGGGGTATACCCCCCCAAGGAAGGCGCTCCACCCGGGCCGGTCCACGTGCCGTTCGATTGCGCACCGGCCAGCTGATCGAACAGGTTCCCAGAGGCCCCGTCACTGCACACGCTCAACGTACCGTTCGATCCGGCGTTCGGTGCCAGATTCTCCGATACCGTAACGGTGGCCGCCGCGTTGGGGCAAGGAGCCGTACCGGTGACCATGTAGGTATAAACGCCCGGCACATCGATGGCCGGGTCGTAGGTGGCCGAGTGAGGCCCGCCGCCAGGTGCGGTCCAGGCTCCGCCAGCACCCGGCGAGCCGCCCAACAGACCGGGCAGGTTGAAGGAAAGGTCGTTGGTGCAGACCGTGATCGCGCCGCTGGTGCCAGCAGTGGGAAGCGCGTGCTCCGTGACGGTGACCGTCGCCGAAGCGTCAATGCATGGCACCGTACCTGTCACCGTGTATGTATAAACCCCGGGCGCATGCACGGAGGGATCATATCCGCCGCTGAAGGCCCCGCCGCCGGGCGCGGTCCAGGTGCCCCCGGCCTGTGGTGAACCGCCCAGGGAGCCCAGCAGGTTCTGGGGGGGGGCGTTGTCACAGAAGACCGCCACTCCGCTCGTACCGGGCACAGGGGCCACAGACTCCGACACCGTTACTGAAGCATTGGTAGATGCACAACCGTTCGCGGCAGGGACCGTGTACGTGTAGGCCCCCGGCCCATGAAGCGCCGGATCGTAGACGCCACCGAACGCCCCGCCACCGGGCGTGGTCCAGGTGCCACCGGCGTCCGGAGTTCCGCCCAAGGCGGAGAGCAGATCCACGGGGGCAACGTCCGCACATACCGCAAGGACGGCATCGCTCCCGGCATCGGGAGCGGGCACGTAGGTGACGGTGGCCGTGGCGGTCGCACTCGCACAAGCGGTGCCCACCGTGTACGTATAGACCCCGGCCGGATCGGTGATCGGATCGAAGTCCGCGTTATGCGGATCTCCGTTGGGGTCCAGCCAGTATCCATTGGCGTCGGGGGTTCCACCGAGCACATCGATCAGGAAGAAGGCCGCGCTGCCCGGACATACCTGCACCGAGCCGCTCGTGCCGGGCATGGGCGCGGGACCGCCGGTGGCCACGGTGGTGATGTTCACAGCGATGGACGCCGTGTTCTCGATCGGGCAACTGCCATCATCCGCCTGGATCAGCACGTTCACCGGGGTATTCGACAGATCACCCGTCCAACAGATCCGCGCGGTGGCCGGGTTGGTGCCGCTCACGATGAAGCTGGCCCCGGGCAACAACGCCGTGGCCTGCGATACCACCTGGAGCACCGTCCCGGGATCCGTGTCCGTGAACACCACATCCAGACAGAAGGCCTCGCCGTCACACACTTCGATGCTGTTCGGGCCCGTGAGGATCCCGCCTGTGTTGTTCACCACGCCCTGCGTCTCGGGCACATCCCCGGTGCAGGCGATCACCACGAAGGTGATGTCGCGCATCACCACGCCGATCAGCTGCCCGTTGGTGTCATACTCCTCCACTTGTATCACCACCACATAGTTGCCGATGGCCGTGGGGGTGAAGACGATCTGCCCTGTGATCGGATCAACGGTGATGCCCGCCACAGGAATGCCACCCGTGAAACCCGCTTGGTAGTTCAGGTTCTGCACGGTGCCAGCGAACAACTGGCCGGAGACCAGCGAATACGCCAACGCGTCGCCATCCGGATCGGTGATCCCGAAGTTGTAGTACACCGGCTGGTTCACGCACACGTACGGCAAGGACTGGTCGGTGAACACGGGGGAATCGTCGCATGCGGCATCCAGCGTATTGATCTCCGCGTCGATGTACATGCCCTGCGCGCCCACCAGGTTCAGCGCGTTGCTGCGGCAGCAGATGTTCCAGCTCACGTTCCACGAATCGCACGGAGGCAGGTTCTGCACCGTTTCGAAGTGGTACCACATGATGCCCGGCAAGGCACCACCGTTGCACGTGCTGTTCACCAGTTCCGCGGCGCACAACTGGCTCACCTCCGTTTGCGATACCGGCAGCAGGTCCTGAACGGTGAAGGTGGTGCCGCAATCACTGGAGAAGGTGATGTCCTGCGGAATGATGGTAAAGCCCGAACAATCCAGGAACAGGTCCAGGTGGATCTCGTACTGCCCGGCCCCCACGCATTCCCATGTGATGCTGCCGCCGGCATAGTGGCCGGCCCGCGCGTTCATTCCGCCGATCAACAGCAGGAAGCACAGCACGCACCGCCGGGCCAAGCGGTGTAGAACCTGGCCGGGGGAGCGGAGGGTGGAAAGCAGGGACATCACGGCCGTTCCTACGGCAAAACGGCCGCAAAGGTAGACCGCTCTTCCCCTGAGCGCCAGTAGGTGAGCTTGCTATTACGTTGGCGACAGGTCAAGCTTCCGTGAACAACCGTCGAATTAACCGTACGGACATCCTGACCACGGCGATCGCGCGATTACTTTCGCGGCCCTTTCGACCAATGGGGCGGCCCCCTCTCCACCGCCCCCGAACCACCTGAACCGCCCACGGATGCGCCCTTCCCTACGCGCTCGATTCCCCTTCTTCATCGCGCTGTTCCCCGCCCTGGCCAGTGCCCAGTTCGACACCAGCGTTACCGCTGTGCCCGATACCGGATCGGAAAACCTGGATCAGCGCATCGCCGCATACAGCATCAGTGCCACGGATCTGGATGCCGAACTCAACAGCCAGGACGTTAGCGGTGTGCTGCAGAGCTCCCGCGACGTGTTCAACTCCGTGGCGGGCTTCACGTTCGGCCAAGCCCGCTTCCGCATCCGCGGTTTCGACGGCGAGAACACCTTGGTCAGTTTGAACGGTGTGCTCGCCAACGACCTGGAGACCGGCTTCGCGAGCTTCACCAACTGGGGTGGCCTGAACGATGTGACCCGCTGGCTCGAGACGCGCACCGGCGTTACCCCTTCACGCTACAACTTCGGCGGCGTTGGCGGCTATTCCGAGATCGGCCTGCGTGCGAGCGATCTGCGCCGAGGAACGCGCTTCTCCTACGCCCTCAGCAATCGGACCTATTCGCACCGCATCATGCTCACCCACAACACGGGCATGATGGCCAACGGATGGGCCTTCAGCATCAGCGGTTCACGCCGCTGGGCCGAAGAAGGGTACGTGCCCGGTTCCTTCTATGATGCCGGCGCCTACTTCATCAGCGCGGAGAAGAAACTCAATGCGCGCCACTCCATCAGCTTTACCGGCCTGGGCGCGCCCATCAAGACCGGACGCCAAGGGTTGGCCGTGCAGGAGGCGCTCACCCTTACGGACGATCCGTACTACAATCCGAACTGGGGCTACCAGGATGGCAAAAAACGCAACAGCCGCGTAGGCAATGACCACAAGCCCATCCTGCTGCTCACCCACATCTTCAAGGCGAACGACAGTACGGAGTGGACCTCCAGCTTCCTCTACTCCTTCGGCCGCGACGGCCAGACCAACCTGAACTGGTTCGACGCGAAAGACCCGCGACCGGATTACTACCGCTACCTGCCCAGCTACTACAGCGCAAGCAACCCGGACATCGCCGCGGACATCACCAACGCCTGGCAGAACGATGAGAGCGCCAGCCAGATCGATTGGAACGCCCTCTACCAGGCCAACTACAACAACCTCTTCACGGTGCAGAACGCCAATGGCGTCAGCGGCAACAACATCACCGGGCTCCGCAGCAAGTACATCGTGGAGGACCAACGCGCCGATCCAACACGCCTCGCCCTGAACACCGTTTGGAGCAAGGCCCTGAAGAATGACCTGCATGTGACCGCCGGGGCCAGCTGGAACAAGCAGAAGACCCACTACTTCAAAACGCTCATCGACCTGCTCGGTGGCGATTTCTGGATGGACCTGAACCAGTTCGCGGAACTGGACAGCAACGACCCGAACGGTTCGCAGAACAACCTGGAGAACCCGAACAACGTGGTGAAGGTGGGCGATGAGTTCGGCTACGACTACGACATCCACACCCGGCTCATCAACGCCTTCGGTCAAGTGGAAAAGAAGTTCCGCAACATCGAAACGTACGCCGGCCTCTCCATGGCGCAGACCAGCTTCTGGCGTGAGGGCCGTTATGTGAACGGGCTCTTCCCTACGAAGTCCAAAGGCAAAAGCGAAGTAGAGTCCTTCTTGAACGCCGGATTGAAAGCCGGTGCCGTCTACAAACTCAGCGGCCGCCACTATATCAGCGCCAACGCCGCCTTCGTCTCCCGCCCGCCCAGCCCGCGCACCTCCTTCCTCAGCCCGCGCACCCGAAACACCACCATTGAGGGGCTCACGAGCGAGAAAGTGATGGCCGGTGACATCAGCTACCTGGTCCGCATGCCCAGATTGAAAGGCCGCGCCACGCTGTACTATACCAAGATCATGGACCAGACCTGGAACCGGAGCTTCTTCAATGAGGACTTCCTTACCCTGGTGAACTACACCATGACCGGAGTGGACCAGAACCACATGGGACTGGAGCTCGGGCTGGAGGCCAAGGTGAGCCCCACATGGACCATCACCGCCGTGGTAGCCAAAGGCCAATACACCTACAGCAGCCGACCCTCCGCCACCATCACCCGCGATAACCTTGACACCGCGGTGACCACCGGCCGTACCGTGTATTGGGAAGGTTACCGTGTAGGGGGTATGCCACAAACGGCCATGAGCCTCGGTGCCCGCTACCAGAGCCCCAAGTTCTGGAGCGTGGGGGCCAACCTCAACTACTTCAACGACATCTACCTGGACCCCAACCCGGACCGCCGCACCGCCGAAGCCGTCGATGGCCTCATCACCGATGATCCGCAGTGGAGCAAATTGCTCGATCAACCCAAACTCAAGGACGGCGTTACCCTCGACGTCTTCGCCACCAAGAGCTGGATGTACAAGAAAAAATACCGCATCGCCCTCAATGCCAGCGTGAGCAACGTGCTGGACAACCAGGAACTCATCACCGGCGGATTCGAACAGCTCCGCTTCGACACACAGAACCCCGACAAGTTCCCAGCGAAATACGGCTATATGTTCGGCCGTACCTTCTTCGCCATGCTCACCTTCAGCTTCTAAGCCATGAGAAACGCAGAGGAATGCACCCCATCCCGGCCTTCCCCGGGGGGGAAGGGGGAATGCACCCCATCCCAGCCTTCCGTGGGGGGGATGGGGGAATGCGCATCATCCCGGCCTTCCGTGGGGGGGATGGAGGAATGCACCCCATCCCGGCCTTCCCCGGGGGGGAAGGGGGAATGCGCATCATCGCGGCCTTCCGTGGGGGGGAAGGGGGAATGCGCATCATCGGCAAGCGCTTCCCAATGGGCCATGGACAAGTCATCGATCGCACTCACCGTAAACACGCCCCGCTTCAGCGGGATGAAACACATGCAACGCATGTCATTCTATACCTCACTCAAGTTCGTCCTCGCCCTTCCGGTCATCGCGCTGTTCAGCGGTTGCGAAAAGGAGTTCGATTCCCCGCCCAAGACCACACCCGGCGTGGGCGATGTGCTCACCATAGCCCAACTGAAGTCCCTCTTCTCGCAGAATCCCGTCCACTTCGACAGCGCCATGAGCGTGTACGCCGTAGTGAACAGCGATGAGAACGATGGCAACTTCTACAAGAACGTGTATGTGCAGGACGCTACCGGCGGCCTTTGCCTGCGCTTATTGAACAGCGGCGGACTCTACGTCGGGGACAGTGTGCGCATCTATCTGCCCGGTACCGTGCTCGCGCCTTACAATGGCCTCATGCAATTGGACAGCGTTGATGTGGACCGCAATGTGGTGAAACAAGCTACCCTGGTCCCGGTAACACCGCTCGTACGCACGATCGATCAGATCACCGTGGCGGCGCTTGACACCATCCAGAGCATGCTGATCCAGTTGAACGACGTGGAGTTCAACCTGACCGATGCATGCAACGGTGTGGCGTGGGCCGATGCGGCCAACCAGGCTACGGGTGAGCGCTACGTGGAGGATTGTGACCTGAATACCGTGATGGTGCGCACCAGCGGCTACGCGAACTACGCCGGGCAAGCGCTGCCTACGGGCAAGGGTTCCATCATCTGTGTCGCTTCGATCTTCGGCTCAACGATCCAGCTCTACAACCGCAGCATGGCCGGGGTGAACATGAACGGCACGCGGTGCGTCGGTCAAGAATGCCCCACCCTGTGCGATCCCGGTACCAGCGTGAACCAGGATTTCTCCTCGACGACCGCCAATGTGAACGTGAACCTGCCGTGCTGGCTCAATCAGGCACAAGTAGGCTCACGGTTCTGGCGTGGCTACCTGCAGACCGGTGATCTCTGCACGCAAGCCACCGCCTACGGCAGCAGCAATGCGACCGATGTGGGCTGGCTGATCACGCCGCCAACAACCTTTGCGCCCGGTATGACGCTGAGCTTCCGCTCCCAGCGCGGTTTCGGGGTTACCAGCCACGATCCGTTCGGCCTCTTCATCAGCACCAACTACGACATCAGCAACCTTTCCACAGCGAACTGGGTTCCCGTGCCCAGTACCTATGCCACGCCCAGCATCGCCGACCAGATCTGGGTGCCCAGCGGCAACATCGACCTCAGCACTGTGCTTCCACCAGGGTACACCGGCAACTTCGTGATCGGCTTCCGGTACACCGGCAGCGATCCGAACGGCGAGACCACCAACTTCCGCATCGATGATGTGGTGATCCAATAGGGCCCAACGAAACGACACTCCATTCCCATGAGAACAGCATTACTCCTTCCTTTCCTCACCCTCGCCACCCTCGGCCAGGCGCAGGTATTCACCAGCGGCATCGAGACCTGGGCCGGTGATTCCATCCCCACCGAATGGTTCGGGGTGAAGACCAACATCGAGGTGGACAGCATCGACCAGGTGACCACCAATGCGCACAGCGGTTCCTTCGCCGTTACGCTGATCAACCGCCAGACCACCACACGGCGCTTTACTACCCAGCCCCTCGCCGTGGACAGCGCGCAATCCTACGAGGTGACCTATTGGGTGCGCGGCCAAGGTGAAGTGCGCGTCTCCATGTTCGATGGCCGCACCGAGAACAGCGGTTACGCGCCGAACGGCCCGTACACCACCGTAAGCTCGAACGATTGGACACAGCTCACAGGTACCGTGGTCTGCGACGCCACCAATCCCGCTGCTGAGTTCGTCCTCTACGTGCGCAACACCATCGCCCCCGGCGATCTGGTGGTGGACGATGTGAACATCGAGCTCGGCGAGATCGTGGAGCCCACGGTCACCAACATCTACGGTATCCAGTATACGACCGCTCCCGATGGCGCTTCACCCCTCAGCGCACAAGGAGCGATCACCGGCGGCATCTGCACCGCAGTGGGTGGCCCCGGCTACTTCCTGCAAGCCGGTACCGGCGCTTGGTCCGGCATCTGGGTGAGTGATACCGTGAACACCCCCGCCATGGGCGACAGCGTGCTCCTCACCGCCGTGGTGAACGAGAGTTTCGACCTCACCCGCCTCGTGGATGTTTCCGCCTTCAGCATCGCCTCTTCTGGCAATACCCTTCCGAACGTATCCTATGTGAACGCGCAACTCGCGAACAACGAAGCCTTCGAAGGTGTGCTCGTCACCGTTACCAACATGCCCTGTGTGACCACACCCAATGATTTCGGCGAATGGCAGCTGCTCACCAGCGGTACTGACTCCGTGATGGTGGACGACCTCTTCTACGAATTCACCCCCAGCATCGGCGCCAGCTACAACGTGACCGGCCCCTTGACCTACACCTTCGACCGCTTCAAGATCGAGCCGCGCTACGCCGCTGACATCGAGCTGTTCACCGCCATCAGCGAGAACCTCTTCAGCCAGGCCACCTTCGGCCCCAACCCCACCACCGATGTGCTCCGCGTGAATACCGGCCTGCCCTTCGGCACCCGTGTGGACTACACCCTCACCGACGCGCTCGGCCGCAACGTGCGCACCGGTGTGCTGAACGGGAATGGCATCCTCAACACAGCTGACCTGAACAGCGGACTCTACCACCTGACGCTGCGCGCCGCGAACGGCGCGAAGAGCTTCGCCGTGGACGTGCGTTGATCGAGAACCGAACTACCCGCGAAAGCCGCCTGATGGGCGGCTTTCGTGTTTTGTGGAGTGGAGTGCGGAGCACTTGGTTGGGTCGAAATCAGCAGTGACCGGATCTCGGATGCGCTCTAGCCTGTTCCGAACACTGGTGGCGACCCGTGAGACTCCTCCGACGTGTCGGGTGGTTTTTTGCGTTAGGACCTTGGTGGAGGCGCAGGGTGCGGGCAGGTTCGTGAACAGGGAGTTGGCGTTTTCCTGTGAATGGCGCACCTTTACATGTAGGCTGAGAGCCTGACACCCCGATGAAGGAACAGCACCAACCGGATCATTATTCCAGCACCTTGCCCGGCACGAACGAGAATACCAACATACGCTTGGTCGAGGATGAGCGCTTCTATGTGGTCGGTACGTCCGGAGGGGTGAGCTATGACAGGATATGCCCGTATGAGGGTACCAGCTGGTGCGAACCTTCCTATCCATGGACGCAAGGCGACCTCTTCAATGGTTTCGTGGCACGGATGAACCTGCAAGGGATCAGCATCGGGCTGGCTGAACACGCGCTGGCAACGAACGACCTAATGGCCTTTCCAAATCCTGCGAGTGACCAGATCACGGTCCACTACACGCGAGCACCATTAATCAACTGTTCGGTTCGGATCTTTGATGCGAAGGGTGCGATCGTTGCCTCGAATACGGTTCAATCGGGTGGTGTTGTACCGTTGATCGGGTTGAGTATGGGCTTGTACAATGCGGTCCTGAATACTGCCTCAGGTGAGCACATCGGAACGTTCAGGTTCATCAAGAAATGAGCAGCTTGGTACGGCTGTCGGGGCTGTCCTTTAGCCTCTCCATCTGGCTTTGCCCAAATTCATGGGCACAACCAGATGGATTGTTCCTTCCATGTGGCGAGGGAATCTATAACAACGTGGTCTCTACTTTTTTTGAAGACACGTTGACAGACGAACTATACCTCGGGGGAACATTCATTGGGGCAAGGGACAGTTCCGCATGGAGCCCGAGCATACTTCGCTGGGATGGCCAAGCCTATCACACCGTTGGTTGCGGTTTTGAATGGAACTGTGTGAATCCGTTGTCACCGAATGGCCTTGCACCGGCAGTCCTGACGATAACCCGATGGAACGGTGACCTCTATGCGGGTGGTCAGTTCAATTCTGCTGCTGGTGTTACAGTGGACCATATAGCCCGTTTTGACGGCAACGCTTGGCAGCCGGTTGGGGGCGGGACCGATGGGACCGTGGTTTCCCTTCGACCCCATGCTGATGGCCTCTACGCCACCGGCTGGTTCAGCCAAGCGGGCGGTGTAGTGGCACGTGGGCTAGCGCGCTGGGACGGTAGTGAATGGCACAGCGTCTACGACCTGCCAAACTGGAGCGATCCCAATGCCATCTTCGACATGTCCTTCTACCAAGGTGATCTGTACGTCGGTGGCAACTTCGGTGCCCCCGGGGGCATTCGGGACATCGCCCGCTACAACGGCAGCGAATGGGTGGGCTGCCAAGAAGGATTTATCGGGCAAACCAGTGGGGTGTACCAGTTTGAAACGCACGACAATCTGCTCTATGTGGCTGGCTACTTGGCCGACTGGCAGCCCTATGGGCCGGAGAGCAACCCGGGTAGCGGTGTGGTCACCTGGAATGGATCGGAATGGGGGCGGCTCGGCACCGGCACGCGCTACAGCAGCAACCCCACGGTATACAAGATGGCCTGGCTGCGCGATACCCTGTACGTCGGCGGCATCTTCACCACCATTGATGGCATGCCCACCGGCGGGCTTGCCCGGTGGGATGGGCAGGACTGGTGCTCGCTGGTGCCCCCGGACTACTTCGGTTCATCGTGGCAGCGCGTGGGCGTGTTCCGGGATACCCTTTACGTGGGAGGCTCCTTCGTTACAGGCGGCAACGATACCTTGAACCGCATAGCCAAGTGGACGGGCGGATGGGTGGATACGTGCAGTGTGGCGGTAGGCTGGGAAGAACCTGAGCCTCGGGGCACCGGGCTGGTGCGGGTGTATCCGAATCCTGTTCAAGCAACGTTATCGATCGCCGATATTCCCGAACGCTATGGCCCCCTCCGCCTTCGTGTAGCCGATGCCCTGGGCCGCACCGTGATCGACCAGCCCTTCCGCCGTGGGCCCTTCGCTGTTGGCAAGCTGGTGGCGGGCGTCTATCAGCTCACCTTGCGCGATGGAAACGACAGACCGGTCGCGGTGGGGCGGTTCGTGAAAGAGTGATGGACAGGGATGTACAATGCAGGCCGGTGATCCGCACGGAAGTAAGAGGAGGGACGTAAAGAGCGAGCCATGAACAGAACCGGTGGTGTCCATTTCAACAGCCCGGGGGACGATGGCCACCGAGACGAGTTAATGGCCCAGTTCCGGCGTGAACCCCTGGAAGAGTTGGTGCACCGCTTCAATCGCGAGGTGCGCCTGGGCATTACCGGCGTCCGCATGCAGCTTGTGTACATCGCTGCTTTGAACGAAGCGCTCGGCGAGCGCACCGGCGAGAACACGCTCGATCAACAAGGGCCCCTTCTGCGCCCCCTCCGCTATTTGAGCATCGATAACGGCAAGCTGGTGCAGCATGCAGAGAACTAGCGCGCGAACACAACGAAGTGACCGCACGCAACTGAAAGGTCACCGGACACCAATGCGGGGGCTATCGCCAATGCGGGCTACATGAGAAGCCCGGTATCGCCGCCATCGTCGTGATACGTGTCAACCTCGTTTCACGTCCGCCCTCCGAAGGCCCGCAACGCCCTCACTGCACTCATCGCAGAGCGTGGTCAACTCTTTCGTTCCAACACTGGCCAGCGGAATGTCCCAGAAACGGGAGCCCACCACCAAACGCACGGTCCGTTCTGGTTCCGTCTCCCATACATCCCCGGCGGTAGCACCGCACATGGTGCAAACCTCCTGGTTCTGGAACTGTCCGTTCTTCGAAGTGCTGCGTTCGGTCGGGTCCAGCTTGCTCATTATAGAAGGGTGCTTGGTGGTTTGGAAGGAGCAGCAATGTACTTCTAGAACAATTTCTCCTGCCCCTTCTTCCCCGTCTCCTTCTTCGCCTTCTTGAAGTTCAGGTCCGGCACTTGGTCATTCATCCTCATTCAGTAAAGAG
>JANOPI010000523.1:0-1687 GCA_031421755.1 Flavobacteriales bacterium
CTCGTCGCATCGAGGAGACGGATCTGGGTGTCCCAAGTAATGGCGATCCGCCCACCGGCTGGATCGTAGCGGATCAAACCGGCACTACCCGCCCAAGAGCGTGAAGCGCCTGCCGCCTCGCCATTGTCCACCCGCCAGCTAAGGAGGGTGTTGTAGTCGATCCAGTTCAGTCCCGCGTGCTTGCGGGTGGTAAGAGAGAAGGTCCGGCTACCGTAGTCCCTCGACTTGGTGCCCCCGAAGCTGGCCGCTGCGAGCGCATACTCCCCGGTGGCGTTGAATCTCACGATATTGGCCATGCCGGGCTTCGTCCACATGCGCACAAGGTTGGGAACATTCCGCAGGACCTGTGCGACCCGCATGCGCTGCATCTCCTGGCCGGCAGGATGATCGCGATCGAGTTCCAGAGCCTTGACCATCCACGGGAGGGCGAGCGCGGATTCCCCATCCTGGATGCGTTCCGCACCCCTTGAGATGTGCATCTTCAGCAACTCTTCGTGGTTCTTTGCGGCGAGCATTTCAGCCCGCTGCCGCTCCGTTTCAGCCGAAGTCTGGGCTTCGGTGGCTGCCAGACGCTGCCGGGATTCATCGACTCGTGCCGCCTCGGCCGCGCTTTCAGCCTTTCGAGCCTCCACCGCCAGCCACAAACTCACGCAGGTCGCTGTCACCAATACTCCCGCGATCACCGCCGCGACTCTCAGCGCGGCCTTGTTGCGCCGGGCGAATTTTTTGAACTGATAGCCCGCACTCGGCGGCGTGGCGGTGACAGGCTCGTCGGAAAGGAAACGTCTGATGTCCTGCGCGAAAGCGTTGGCCGTCTCATAACGCCGCGTGCGGTCTTTATCGATCGCCTTCATCACGATCCAGTCGAGGTCCGGCTCGACCAGGTGCTTGAGCTTCGCTTCGTCGATGTGCCGCGCCTTGGCGAGTTGTGTGCGCTCTTCGCCCACCACGGTGCTCAGGCGCGACGAAGGTTTCGCCGGCTCCACCTCGCGGATGATGCGGCTCATTTCCTCGTAGCCTGCAGAAACCAGCGTTTTCGCATCGAAGGGCGGTTTGCCCACTAACAGTTCATATAACAAAATGCCTAGCGCGTAGATGTCACTGCGGGTGTCGATGTCCACGGCGCTCAGCGCAGCCTGCTCGGGGCTCATGTAGACCGGCGTGCCGATGAACTGCTCGAAGCGGGTGAAGAGCGTCTGGTCGGTTAGTTTTCCCTGCGTCGCCTTGGCGATGCCGAAGTCGATCACCTTCACCACCGGCTTGTCCGCGTAAAGCGAGATCATCACATTGGAAGGCTTGATGTCGCGGTGGATGATCCCCTTCTGGTGGGCGTGATTGATCGCCGAGCACACGTCGCCGAAAAGCGCGAGGCGTTCCTTGGTGCCGAGCCCGGCTTGGTCGCAGTAGTCGGTGATGGGGATGCCTTTCACCAGTTCCATGGCGAACCACGGGCGGCCGGTGGCGGTGGCTCCGGCGTCGAGCACCTTGGCGATGTTCGGGTGGTCCATCATCGCCAGGGCCTGCCGCTCGGCCTCGAAACGGGTGACAACCTGCCGCGTATCCATGCCCTGCTTGATGATCTTGAGGGCGACCTTGCGGCGGACCGGCCGCTGCTGCTCGGCCATATAGACGACGCCAAAACCTCCTTCGCCAATCTGCTGCAGCAGCTTGTAGGGGCCGATCTGCG
>JANOPI010000524.1:0-20528 GCA_031421755.1 Flavobacteriales bacterium
AACATCCATGTGGGCGAGACAACGAAGGATGGCATGTTCACGCTGAAGGGCGTTGAATGTCTCGGTAGCTGTGGCACGGCTCCGATGCTCCAGTGCGGCGCGAAGTACCACGAGAACCTGACACCCGAAAAGGTGGACGCCCTCTTGGAACAACTGCGCAACGAGCCGCGCAATAACTACACGGATCAATGACCAGCGGTTGTCGGTTGTCGGTTGTCGGTTGTCAGGCTGCCGCTGAGGATCCCGTGGTGAATACCGTTGCGCCGTTGCGTCGTGGCGGTTCAAAACTCATGCAACGCTAATGGGCCGCAAACTTCTCCTTGAGCACGACAACACCCCCGGCATCCAAGGGCTGGAAGGCTACCGCGCGAACGGCGGTTACCGCAGTGTGGAGAAAGCGCTGAAGACGATGAGCCCGGACGCCATCGTGGAGGAGGTGAAGAAGAGCGGCCTGCGCGGTCGCGGTGGTGCGGGCTTTCCCACGGGCTTGAAATGGAGCTTCATGGCGAAGCCACCCGGCGTTCCGCGCTACCTGGTGGTGAACGCGGATGAAAGCGAGCCCGGTACCTTCAAGGACCGCTACCTGATGGAGCGGATCCCGCACATCCTGATCGAGGGCATGATCACCTCGAGCTTCGCGCTCGGGGCGAATGTGAGCTACATCTACATCCGGGGCGAGTACTTCTACGTGTACCGCATCCTGGAACGCGCCATTGAGGAAGCACGGGCTGCCGGCTGGCTCGGAAAGAACATCCTCGGAAGCGGCTTCGATCATGACATCCATGTGCAGATCGGTGCAGGTGCCTACATCTGCGGCGAAGAGACCGCTCTGCTCGAAAGTCTCGAGGGCAAGCGTGGGAACCCGCGCATCAAGCCGCCTTTCCCTGCGGTGAAGGGCCTTTACGATTGCCCCACCGTGGTGAACAACGTGGAGACCATCGCGGCGGTGGTGCCCATCATCAACGACGGCGGTGAGGAATATGCCAAGATCGGTATCGGCAAGAGCACCGGGACCAAGCTCATCAGCGCGGGCGGCAACATCAAGAAGCCGGGGGTGTATGAGATCGAGCTCGGCATCACCTGCGAGGAGTTCCTCAATAGCGATGAGTGGTGTGGCGGCGTGGAAGGCCGAGCGCTGAAAGCCGTGGTGCCCGGAGGAAGCAGCGTGCCCATTATCCCGGCGGAACTCTACTTCAAGACGGCCAAGTTCGAGCCGCGTCTGATGACCTACGAGAGCCTGAGCGATGGCGGTTTCGCCACCGGCAGCATGCTCGGTTCCGGTGGCTTCTACGCTTACAACGATGCCCAGTGCATCGTTCGCAGCACGTGGAACCACACCCGGTTCTATGCGCACGAAAGCTGCGGCCAATGCAGCCCCTGCCGCGAAGGCACCGGCTGGATGGAGAAGATCCTCTACCGACTGGAACACGGTATTGGTCGCACGGATGATATCGACTTGCTCTGGGACATCCAGAAACGCATCGAGGGAAATACGATCTGCCCGCTGGGGGACGCTGCTGCTTGGCCTGTGGCCAGCGCCATCCGCCACTTCCGCGATGAGTTCGAGTACCACGCTACGCACCCGACGAAGGTGAAGGACCCGAAGCATTTTGAGAAAGAGCCGTTCAAGCGGGTTTCCCGGCCGATGGCGGTCTGAAGTCGCTTCGTAGAGCCTCGCGATGCACCCCACCCCGGCCCTCCCCGGTGGGGAGGGAGGAGAACAACAAATACTTGAAGAGCCCTGGCTGAAGCCGGGGTTCTTTCGTTTCTGAGGGTGGGGCCTGGATTACAGATCGCCACGGCCCGGCAAGGCCGGGCCTCGCGATGGATTACAGATCGACACGGCCCCACGACGGGCCTCGCGATGACGTGGCGGACCCATCCGTCTATCTTCGCCGCCATGGCCTGCGGCAATTGTGGAACGGGAGCGGACGGGAAACCGGCCGGGTGCAAGAGCAATGGCTATTGCAGCACGAGCGGATGCAACAAACTGGACGTGTTCGATTGGCTCGCCGGGGTGCCCTTGGCCAGCGGCCAGTCGCCCTTCGATGCCGTGGAGGTGCGCTTCAAGAACACGCGCAAGAGTTTTTATCGGAACGCGAGCGCCCTGCAACTGATGCCGGGTGACCTGGTGACGGTGGATGCGGCTCCCGGCCATGACATCGGTATGGTGACGATGGTGGGCGAACTGGTGCGGGCGCAGATGCAGCGCAAGAGCTCCATCTCCGTTACCGAGACCTACGAGCTGCGCAAAGTGCTGCGGAAGAGCACCCAGGAAGACATCGACCGCTGGCACGAATGCCGCAAGCTGGAGGACGCGACGATGCTCGCCGCGCGCACCACCGTGCATGAGATGCGGTTGGACATGAAGGTGACGGACGTGGAGTTCCAGGGCGACGGCACCAAGGCCACGTTCTACTACACGGCGGAGAACCGCATCGATTTCCGCGACCTGATCCGCAAGCTGGCGGACCTGACCAAGACGCGCATCGACATGAAGCAGATCGGTGCGCGGCAGGAGGCCGGGCGCATCGGGGGCATCGGCAGTTGTGGCCGCGAATTGTGCTGCAGCACTTGGCTTACCGACTTCCGCAGCGTGACCACCAGCGCCGCGCGCTACCAGCAGCTCGCCCTGAACCCCCAGAAGCTCGCCGGCCAATGCGGCAAGTTGAAGTGCTGCCTGAACTACGAGCTGGACATGTACATCGAGGCGGTGAAAAGCTACCCCTCGCAGAACGCCAAGCTGAAGACCAAGCAGGGCACGGGCTTCCACATGAAGACGGACATTTTCGAGGAGAAGATGTGGTACCTTTTCAAGACGCCCGGCAGCCATTCGGTGATGGCCGGGTTCCCCATTGAAAAGGTGCGGGAGATCCTCGCGCAGATGAAAGAAGGGATCGAGGTGGATGTTGATTTCGCGGCGCTGGCGGAGGAGAACGAGGCGGCGAAGAATGTGGGTGTTGAAGAAGAACCCGCTTACGAGAAGGTGGGTGGTGAAGATGAACTGACGCGCTTCGACGGCAAAAGCAAGAGCGGCGGCCGCAACAAGCGCGGTGGCAAGGGCCGTGATCGTGATCGCCGCGGTGGCAGTGACCGTTCGCAGGGACCGCAAGCGGGTGCGCGTGTGCAGGGTCAGCCGCAAGGGCCACGTCCTCCACGCCAGGAACGGCCGCAGGGTCCGCGTCAGGAACAGTCCGGCCCTAAGGCCGGGGGTCCGCAAGGGCCTCGGCCACCGCGTCAGGATCAGGGACCTCGTCCGCCAAGGCCTGATCAGCAGCCACGGGGTGATCGGCCTCCGGGGGAAGGTGGCAGGGATCGGAATCGTCGTGGGCGCGATCGTCGTGGGCCGCGGCCTGATCGTCCACAAAGCGGCGGTGATGGAGGTGGGCCTTCTACCCCACCGGCTGCGTGAAACGTTCTATGGGAATGATCATGGGCCAGGCTGGTGCCTGGCGGGCCGGGAGTAGGGTGGCGATCGTTTGCGCGGCCCTGTTGTTCACCGGCTGCACGGAAGACGTGGTCTTCCAGGAAGATGCACAGACCCCGAACGGTGTTTGGGAGCGCAACTGGAATCCGACTTTTTCCTTCGAGGTCAGCGATACGGTGAGCACGCACGATGTGTATTTGGACTTGCGCCACACGGGCGATTATCCGTTCAGCAATTTGTACGCCTTCGTAACACTCACCGCGCCGGACAGCTCACGGTTGGTGGATACCGTGGAATGCACGCTGGCGGACCCGAGCGGGCGGTGGTACGGCAAGGGTCAAGGCTTCATCAGCAGCGACCGCTTCCAGGCGCATGTGCTGTACAAGCTCCGCAATAAGTTCCCCCGGATTGGCCGTTATTCGCTCACGTTGGAGCAGGCCATGCGCGTGGAAAGGCTGGAAGGTATCATCGATGTTGGGGTGAGTGTGGAGCGGAGCACGGGCGGGTGAGCATTCTGGTGTGAATAGTCGAGTCTGAATTACAGATCGCCACGCTACGCTCGCGACATCTTTGAACCCCGATGGCCAAGAAGAAAGCAGCTGCGAAAGTGAACGTGAGTCCGAACCGACTGTGGTGGATCCTGGTGCTTGCACCGTTCATCGGGCTGGGGCTGTTGCTCACTATTGCGGGCACGAGCAAGGACCTGCCGAGCACCTCGGAATTGCAGAACCCACGCAGCGACTTGGCCACGGCGGTGCTTTTCAGCGACGGCAGCATCATGGGGCAGTACTACCGCGAGAACCGGATCCCGGTGAGCTATGAGCACATCAGTCCGCATGTGGTGGATGCGTTGATCGCTACGGAAGACGAACGTTTCCGCGATCACAGCGGCATCGACATCCGTGGCACTTTGCGGGCCGTGGTCTACTTGGGGAAGAAGGGCGGGGCGAGCACGATCACGCAGCAGCTTTCCAAAATGTTGTTCCACGAGCGGGCGCAAGGTTCCGTGGCGCGTATCCGCCAGAAGACGCAGGAGTGGATCATCAGCGCCAAGCTCGAACGCGAGTATACCAAGGATGAGATCGTGGCGATGTACCTGAACCGATTCGACTGGATCAACCAGGCGGTAGGGATCAATAGTGCGGCGCGCGTCTATTTCAACAGTACCCCCGATTCGTTGAAATTGCATGAAGCCGCCATGCTCGTGGGCATGTGCAAGAACCCTTCGCTCTTCAACCCGATGCGCCGGCCGGACACGACGCTCACGCGCCGCAACGTGGTGCTGAACCAGATGGAGAAGAACGGACTGCTCACCGAAGAAGCGTGCGATTCCGTGAAAGCACTTCCGCTCGGTCTCGACTTCCAACGGGTGGACCACACGGAGGGACCGGCTCCCTACCTGCGCGAGATCCTCCGTAAGCAGTTGCAGGAGCTCTTCAGCGAAAAAGATCCCAAGACCGGGGAGTTGCGCATCGCCAAAGCCGATGGTTCAGCGTATGACCTCTATACGGACGGGTTGAAGATCTACACCACGGTGGACCGGCGCATGCAGAAGTATGGTGAGTACGCCGTGCGCGAACACCTTGGCACAGAACTACAGCCACAATTCTTCAAGGACATCAAGGACAAGAAGAACCGGCCGTTCGACTTCCGCGTGACCAAGGACGAGGTGGCGAAGATCATGGAGACGGCCATGGAGCGGAGCGACCGCTACAAGACGTATACCGGGAAACTGTGCGCCAACTGCCAACGACCGGCCGCGTACATCGAGACGATCACCGAGGACGGGAAGAAATTCTTCCATTGCGACCCGAGCAAGGGCGGTTGCGATACGAAATGGCCGGTGCTGAAGGAGAAGGAGATCATCGCGGCCTTCGACAAGAAGCAGAAGATGCGCGTGTTCAGTTGGCGCGGCGAGATCGACACGACCTTCAGTCCGAACGATAGCATCCGCTACTACAAGAGCTTCCTGCTGAGCGGCCTGCTGAGCGTGGATCCGCATACGGGCTTCGTGAAGGCTTGGGTGGGTGGGCCGGATTTCAAGCACTTCCAGTTCGACCACGTGCAACAGGCCAAGCGGCAGGTGGGCAGTACGTTCAAGCCGTTCATCTACGCCACCGCGATCCGCGAAGGCATGGATCCCTGCTTGCGGGTACCGAACCAGAAGACCTGTTTCGACATGCCGGAAGGCCAACCGGATTGGTGCCCGGAGAATAGCGATGCGAAATACGGCGGCATGCTCACCGTGAAAGGTGCCATGGCCAACTCCGTGAACACCGTGACCGCCTACTTGATGAAGCAGTATAGCCCGGAGGCCGTTACCGTGCTCGCACGACACATGGGCATCAAGAGCGACCTGCTCCCCGTACCCTCGCTCTGCCTGGGCGTGGCCGACCTGTCATTGGAAGAGATGACCTCCGCCTTCGCCACCTTCGCCAATGAAGGCGTACACATCGATCCGATCGTCTTCACACGCATCGAAGACAAGAACGGTAACGCCATCTACGACGTGACGCCTTCCACATCGGAAGCGCTTGACCCACGCACCTCGTACATCATGCTCGATATGCTGAAGGGTGTGGCCGACCGCGGCACAGCGATGCGTTTGCGCATGGGCTGGGGCAACCGCGCCAAGTACGGCAACATCAAGAACCCCACAGCCTGCAAGACCGGCACCACGCAGAACAACAGTGACGGCTGGTTCATCGGTATCACCCCCGATCTCGTTACCGGTGTGTGGACCGGAGCCGAGGACCGCAGCGTGCGTTTCAGCCGAACGGACCTCGGCCAGGGCGCGAACATGGCGCTGCCGATCTATGGCTACTACATGAACAAGGTGTACGCGGACCCTACGATCGAGATCGCCAAAGGCGACTTTCCACGACCTGCCGGGCTCGACGACCTGCACCTGGATTGCGGTAAGCAGCCCGGCGATACGGAGATCTTCACCGAGCCTGAGGAGGGTGGTGGGCCGGTGTGGGACTGAGTTCGCGGGCGCAACGGACGCCGGGTATCTTCGCGGCCCTTTCCATTTTCCCATGTCCGAGCAATTGAGCGATCAGGAGCAAGTGCGTCGTGAGGCGTTGACCAAACTCCGTGAACGCGGTATCGATCCGTTCCCCGCAGCGGAATTCCCCGTTTCGCATACCGCCGAGGTGATCAAGAGCACATTCGCCGAGCAGCCGTTCGATGTGGTGTTCGCCGGTCGCCTGATGACCTTCCGCGTGATGGGCAAGGCCTCGTTCGCCGTGCTCCGTGACCACACGGGAGATCAGCAGATCTACATCGCGCGTGATGAGATCGCTCCGGGCGATGACAAGTCGATGTACGATGAAGTGTGGCGGCACTTGCTCCATCTCGGTGATTTCATCGGTGTGGAAGGCCATGTGTTCCGCACGCGCACGGGTGAGGTCACCGTACATGTGAAGAAGTTGCATGTGCTCGGCAAGGCGCTGAAGCCGCTGCCCGTGGTGAAGACCGACGAGCAAGGCAACGTGCATGATGCGTTCACCGATCCAGAGCAGCGCTACCGTATGCGCTATGTGGACCTGAACGTGAACCCCGGCGTTCGTGAGACTTTCTTGAAGCGCTCGCGCATCGTAACAGCCATGCGTTCGTTCATGACCGAAGCGGGATACCATGAAGTGGACACGCCGGTGCTGCAGCCCATTCCCGGTGGCGCGGCGGCACGGCCCTTCGCAACGCACCACAACGCGCTGGATATGCCGTTGTACCTGCGCATCGCGAACGAATTGTACCTGAAGCGGCTGATCGTTGGCGGCTTCGAGGGGGTGTTCGAGTTCAGCCGCAACTTCAGGAACGAAGGGATGGACCGCACGCACAATCCGGAGTTCACCATCATGGAGCTGTACGTGGCTTGGAAGGATTACCGCTGGATGATGGGTTTCATGGAGCGCATGCTGGAGAAGGTGTGCATCGCGGCCAACTCCACAACTGTCACCCCGAGCGCAGTCGAGGGGCTACCCAATACTTCGGTGACCTTCAAGGAGAACACGCTGCAGTTCACTGCGCCGTTCAAGCGGATCACCATGTGCGGATCCATCCAGGAGAAGACCGGCAAGGATGTGCTCGAGATGGACGAGCCTGCCTTGCGCTCGCTCTGTGCCACCAACGGCATCCATGTGGAACCGAGCATGGGCAAGGGCAAATTGATCGATGAGCTGTTCAGCGCGCTCGTGCAGCCGGAGCTGATCCAGCCGACGTTCGTGTGCGACTTCCCGATCGAGATGAGCCCGCTGTGCAAGAAGCACCGCGACGATCCGCGTCTCACCGAGCGCTTCGAGCTGTTCGTGAACGGCTTCGAACTGGCCAACGCGTACAGCGAACTGAACGACCCCATCGATCAGCGTGAGCGCTTCGAGGAACAATTGAAGCTGCAAGCACGCGGCGATGATGAAGCCATGTTCATCGACCAGGATTTCCTGCGTGCGCTGGAATACGGCATGCCGCCGACCTCCGGCGTGGGCATCGGGCTGGACCGTTTGGTGATGCTGCTCACGAACAACCCGGCGATCCAAGAGGTACTGCTCTTCCCGCAGATGCGGCCGGAACGCGTAGAAGGTTGATCCGCAGATGTCACAGATGACACAGATAGCGCGGCCAAGCGCGCCTCTTCTACATCTGCGTCATCTGCGGACACTCTTGGGCTGACTTGTCTTGTTCTTGGTGGTCGTCCGTGAATGCGCATTTTCGCGCTCCTTCTGAGGTCCCCCTCGGCGTAGACCATGGTCTTCAACTCCAGCGACTACCTCGTCTTCTTCCCGCTGGTGTGCGTGCTCTATTTCCTGAGCCCGCACAAGCTGCGCTGGGTGCTCCTGCTCCTGGCGAGCTGCTGGTTCTACATGGCCTTCGTGCCGGTGTACATCCTGATCCTGGCCTTCACCATCGGCATCGACTATTGCGCCGGCATTCTCATCGAGGACAACCAGGGCCAAAAGCGGAAGCGATGGCTCATCGCGAGCATCATCGCCAATGTGGGGGTGCTCGCCTTCTTCAAATACTGGAACTTCCTGAACGGCAACATGGCCGAGCTGTTCCATGAGATGGGTTTCCCCTACACCATCCCCGACCTCGGCATGCTGCTACCCATCGGCCTGTCGTTCCACACCTTCCAGAGCCTCAGCTATACGGTGGAAGTGTACCGTGGCAACCAGAAGGCCGAACGTCACCTCGGCTACTTCGGGCTGTATGTGATGTTCTTCCCGCAGCTCGTTGCAGGGCCCATCGAGCGACCGGGTGCGCTGCTGCCGCAACTGCACGCCAAGCATTCGTTCAGCTACGACAACCTGTTGCACGGCCTCACGCAGATGGCGCTCGGCTTCTTCAAGAAAGTGGTGGTGGCCGATCGCGTTTCAGCTTACGTGACCGAGGTGTACGGCAACGTCAACGCGGTGAGCAGCTATGCCGTCTGGTTCGCGGCCTTCCTCTTCGCCATCCAGATCTACTGCGACTTTTCCGGCTACTCGGACATCGCCATCGGTTCGGCGCGCGTGCTTGGCATCAAGATGATGACCAACTTCGACAGGCCCTACCTCTCCGCCTCCATGGGCGAGGTCTGGCGGCGTTGGCACATCTCCCTGTCGTCCTGGCTGCGCGACTACGTCTACCTGCCGCTCGGTGGAAGCCGTGTGGTGAAGTGGCGTTGGTACTACAACCTCCTCTTCACCTTCACGCTCAGCGGCCTTTGGCATGGTGCGGCATGGCACTACATCCTGTTCGGAACGATGCAGGGCCTGATCATCGCCTGGTCGGACATCACCAAGAAGCCGGTGAACGCGATAGCCCGCATGCTGGGCCTGTACCATGTGCCGCGGTTCAATCACGCGCTGAACGTGCTGCTCACCTTCGGGCTCTGGGTCTTCTCGCTCGTCATTTTCCGCGCGGTGTCCATGAGCCATGCGGGAATGATCTTCGAACGCATGCTCGCTTTCGATGGCTCCTTCGGCATCCATGCCCTCGCATTGAAGGGTGCCATCTACCCGGCGATCATGTGTCTGTTCGTCACCAGCCTGCTCGTGCTCACCTACGCACTGCCCAAGAACCTCAACTACAAACATCCGCGCACGTTCATCGTGGCGGCTGCCATGCTCGTCATCGTCCTCGGCCGTTATGGAGACCAGTTCTTCTACTTCCAATTTTAAGCGCGCGCTCACACGGCTGTTGTTGCCCTTGCTGGGCATCATCGCCGTGCTGTGCTTTGTAGTGGACCGGATGTTCTTCACGCAGGTGATCCTGAAGAGCACTACGGCGGGTTCGTACAAGACCTACCGCATCTTCAACGAAACGCATCCGGAGGAGATCCCCATCCTCGGCTCCTCGCGCGCTGCGGGGAGCTACGTCTCTGAAGAGATCGACCCACACTGCTTCAACTACGGTATCGAGAAAACGATGATCGACCTCACTAGCATCTTCCTCGCCGAGGAATTGAAGAAGGCCAAGGCCGCGCCCGTGATCATCAATTGGGACTACGAGATCTTCCGGAACGACAAGGGCAACATCGCGCACTTCATCCCCAGTGTTGACCAAGCGCCGATAGCACAGTACGTCGGCAAGGACATGCGGTGGTTCTACCACGTTCCAGCGCTTCGATTCTTCAACGTCTATGATGATTACGTGAAGTCCTACGTCGGCGAACGCAGTGGCAGCAGCGAGATCTCCAATGGCGGGTTCTTCGTCACGTTCTCACCAACGCCCGAGCAGTTCACCCGAATGACCGAAACGCGCCGCAAGTCGATCTTCACGTGGGAAGACCAGCCAGAGAAGCAGGCCGCTTGGGAGAAGCTCCTGACCAGTACCACGCGACGTATCATGCTTGTGATCGCGCCCTACCACAGCTCCTACTACGAGAGCCTGCGCAACATGGAAGGCGCCACGGCTTACCTCGCTAAGCTCGATGCGTTGCCGAACGTGACCGTGATCGACCTGGGCCGCATGGACCTGCCGGACGACCACTACCAGAATACGACGCACGTGAACTACGCCGGTGCCGTTGAGTTCAGCAAGGAGTTGGGCCGGAGGTTGAAGGAGGTCGTTCCGGCTACGAACTGACTATGGTTCGATCCGCCCGATACGGGTCATCACATCGCCCACGCGCAGTTTCCACGCGACATCCATACCGCTGACGACATGTGCGAAGCGCGTGTAGCGCCCGTCCAGGTGCGGCGCCTCGGCGAGCATGATGAAGAACTGGCAGCTCTCGGTATCTTTTCCAGCAGAAGCAAGACCGACAGCTCCGGTGGTGAACCCTTCCAGTCCGATCTCCGTGCGGAGCGTCCAGGGCATGCCGCCGTAGCCGTCGCCGCGCGGGCAACCGCCTTGGGCGACGAAGTCAGGTACCACGCGGTGGAAGTACTTGCCGTTATAGTAGCCTGCGGTTACAAGTGAATCGAAGGCGGCGCAAGTGCCGGGTGCGGCTTCTGGTTCCAATGCGAGGGTGATCTGGCCTTGGGAGGTCTCGATACGGTATTGCTGGCCAGGCAGGCCCGGTGGGGCCGGGTGCCCAGCGGACCGGGGGATGGGATGATTGAAAGGCGGTGCGATGTGCTTCGGTGCGGGTTGATCATCCCGCTTGGCGATGGCGGCATCGAGGAACTGAATAGCCTCCAGGTCGCAGATCGGATGGAGCACGGTGCGTACGGAAGCGACCGTCTTCTCGTCCAGCAGATCCTTCAGGTATATTTTGTCCTCCAACATGATCCTCTCGCATGCTGATGCGACAAGTCCCGCGTCGCCCGATGTGAGCGCTTGGCGCATAAAGGCCGCGTGCGTGAGGTCGCGCATCGACTTGGTGATCTCTTTGCGCTGTGCCGCTTCCGTGAATGAGCCGAGCCATGTTTCCATCGCCGCTTGGCGCACCACGGCCGGGGAGTTTCCGAGCATGATCGCACGCGTCGTGTCGCTGTCAGCCCACAGTGCTTTTACCACCAACGCGTTCAGGTATGGGCCGAGTTCACCTTGCTCATACGTGCTGGTCAACAACAGGCGACATGTGCGTCGTGTATCCGCATCCGACGTCTTCATCACCAACCCGTACAGCGGGATCTTCACCGCGTAGTCGTAGTGCTCTTGTGCCATGGTCCAGAGGTCCTCGCCGCTCGGAAGTTCTTTGAGCGTGAGCATCTGTTCAATGGCGATATCGCGCACCATGCCGCTGCTGTCCTTCAGCGCGTTCCAGATGAACTCGTTCTTCTTCGGTTCCGCGAAGCGGCTGATGCCACGTAAGGCCATCACACGCAGACGCGGGTCCGGATCATTCACCAGCGCTTCTTGCAGGCGGATGAACGCTTTTTCATCACCGGTCTTGCCGAGGGCCGCGAGCAAGGGCAGCCGCAGTTCCACATGCCCGGAGTCAGGCAGAGAAATGGCGATGTCCAGCAGCTTTTTCGCGAAGGGCTTCACCAGTTCCGCTTTGCTGCGTGCGCACACCTGCAACGCGGCCTCGTCCAGTTCCGCATCGTGCGAAGTGACCAGTGACAAGGCGTGGCGCACATGGCTGGTGTCCGTACTTCCCGAGGTGGTGGCGAAGAAAAGCCCCCGCAGAACGCCGAGCGAATCGGCCTTGGACGAAAGCGAACGGCCCTTGAGCAGGTCAGCTCCGGCTTTCCTTCCGCAGCGCCCTGCCGCTTCAGCGATGCGCCCGCGTACCGCCGGGTTCTCCTCCGGATAGAACCGCTCGATCAGACGGTACACGTTCACGCTGTCACCGCAGAAACCGAATGCGAAGGCCGCATTGGCACGCACGGCCGGGTCGACGTCGCTAAGTGCCTTCAACAGAGCGGGAACGGCGCTGCTGTCACCGAAAGAAGCGAGCGCCAGTGCCGCCCGGGCGCGTATCGTGTGGGCGGTATCACCAAGAGCCGCCACCAAGGTTTCCGTATCCCGGTGGTCCTGCGCTTCAATGAGCGACCATTCCTTGGGGTTGTCGCTTGTCGGTTCTCCGTTGTGGGGCTCGGTGCCTGGGCCACCGCAGGCTATTGCCAGGGGAAGTAGAAAAAGGAGTGCGCGCATATGTTTCGTGCCGAGCTGTCGGCATGGATCATGTTGACTTGCCTTGTTCCGCGGAAGTGGCTGCACAGAGGCAAGGTCGGGGTGCAAGTTGGCACGCGGATCCGGACCGGTCACAGGCCCGGCAGACGCGCCCTGCGGATATCTTCGGCGGCCACATGCCGAACCTGCGTTTCATTTCCTTGGCCAGTGGCGGCCTCGCACTCACACTTTGTGCTCAAGTACCCGCCGATTCACTCGCCATCGCCAACATGCGCGCTGACGTGCGCTACCTCGCCAGCGACAGTCTGAACGGCCGTGAGACCGCCACGCCCTATGAGCACATGGCCTCGGACTGGATCATCGCCGAGATGAAGGAAGCGGGACTGGCCCCCAAAGGTGATAGCACGGATTTTCTCCAAGCGTTCACTTTTGATGGTACCCCCGCGCGCGGAGCAAAGAACTCGGTGCAAGTGGGGCGAAACACCTTGGCCGCAGGCGCGGATTACTATCCGGTGAAATGGTCCTCAAGCGGTACAATTTTCACCCGCTTGGCCAAGTGCCGCTATGGCATCCTCGCTCCAGAAAAGGGACGCAACGACTATGAGGATGTCGCCGTAAAAGATCGCGCAGCGGCCATCTCCATCGGTTCGCCGGACGGTATCCATCCCCACAGCGAGTGGCTGGCCTACCACGATCTCGGGAAGCGTATCAACGACGCCATCGCCCAAGGCGCGAACGCCGTGCTGCTCTACAATGACGACCCCACGGCGACCGACGTCGACAGCACATTGAGCAAGAAGGTGAAGCCCTGCGGTGTGCCGGTTATCTTCTTGACCAAACAAGGGGTCAAGAAGCTCGGTCTGGATGGTGAACCGATCGTTGTGCGTGTGGACATCGATCGGCCCACATTGACGGGTCACAATGTGGCGGGCTTCATCGACAATGGGCAACCGAACGTAGTGGTGGTCGGCGCGCACTACGATCACCTGGGCCACGGTATCGAGGGATCATTGCATCGCGGGGAGGTGGGTATCCACAACGGCGCTGATGACAACGCCAGCGGGATCGCCGTGATGCTGCAGCTGGCACGCGACCTGAATGACATGCCGACGGCGAAGAACAACGACTACCTCTTCCTCGCCTTCAGCGGCGAAGAGATGGGGCTGCTCGGCAGCAATTGGTGGGCGAAGCATCCGGCCGTGCCCAATGAGGAACTCAACTACATGATCAACCTCGACATGGTCGGGCGGCTCGATACCGGAAATACGGTCATCATCAACGGCGTAGGAACATCGCCCGCATGGAACAGGTTGCGGCCGGATACCGCCATGGCCACGAAACAGCCGAAGCCAGCGCGCAAGCCGAAGAAGGATGAGAAGCTCCCGGAGCCGTTGAAGATAAAGACCACCGAGAGCGGTGTTGGCCCCAGCGATCATACGAGCTTCTACCTGAAGGACGTTCCGGTGTTGCACTACTTCACCGGCGCGCACGAGGACTACCATAAGCCCAGTGACGATGAAGACAAGATCAACTACGACGGCATGCTCCGCATCACACGCCACATCGAGGACCTCATCGTGTCCTTGAACGACAGCGGCCGTGTCGCCTTCACGAAGACCGCGGTGGACACCTCTTCCTCGCCCTCATTCAAAGTGACACTCGGTGTGGTGCCGGACTACGCGCACAGCGGTGAGGGTATGCGCATCGACGGTGTTTCCGACGGCAAGCCCGCCGCGAAAGCCGGGTTGAAAGCAGGCGATGTGGTGGTGAAGCTCGGCGAGCACCGCATTACCGACATGATGAGCTACATGAAGGGGCTCGGCAAGTTCACGAAAGGGGAACAGACCGTGGTGACCGTGCTGCGCGAAGGCAAGGAGATGAAGATCAACGTGACCTGGTGATGAGCTTGGGACGCGTAGCCGTGATCGGTGCGGGTAGTTGGGGAACCGCGCTCGTGAAGTTGCTATCCAGCAATTCCGAACGCGTCGGCTGGTGGGTGCGTGGCGAGAAGAACATCGCGCATATCCGGAAGTACGGGCACAACCCGAACTACATCAGCGCCGCGCAGTTCGAGGCGGAGCGCCTCGCCATGAGCGACGACCTGCACTTGGTGGTGAAGGAGGCCGATACGCTGATCGTTGCCGTGCCGTCAGCCTTCTTGAAGGGTTCGTTCGACAAACTCGACAAGTCGGAGCTCGCCGGCAAAACGATGTTCAGTGCGGTGAAGGGCATCGTGCCGGAGACGAACCAGATCGTGGGCGAGTACCTCTTCGAGCACTGGGGCGTGGCCAAGGAGAACTTCGGCGTGATCTGCGGCCCCTGCCATGCGGAAGAAGTGGCCATGGAGCGACTGAGCTACCTCACCATTGCCAGCCAGAACTCGGCCAAGGCGGAAGCGATGGGCAAGGCGCTGAACGGGCGCTTCCTGAAGACCACGATCAGCGACGACATCTACGGAACCGAATACGCGGCCATCCTGAAGAACGTGATCGCCGTGTGCAGTGGGATCAGCGTGGGTCTCGGGTACGGCGACAACTTCCGGGCTGTGCTGGTAAGCCGTGCTATTCAGGAGATCGCGCGTTTCGTGGAAGCCGTGCATCCCATCGATCGGGACATCAACGAACCCGCGTACCTCGGTGACCTGCTGGTGACGGCCTACTCCACCTTCAGCCGCAACCGAGAGTTCGGCAACATGGTAGGCAAAGGCTACAGCGTGAAGGCCGCGCAACTGGAGATGAACATGGTGGCCGAGGGCTACTATGCCGTGAAGTGCGTACACGAGATCAACAGCAAGCTCGGGGTGGACATGCCGATCAGCGAGGCCACGTACCGGATGTTGTATGAGCGCATCGCACCGATGATCGAGATGCGGTTATTGAGCGAGAAGCTGGCTTAAATTTGAGCATTCTGAAGGGCGACAAGCCCGAACTGACCATGGCCAGGAAACCCGCCGCCCTATTGATCCGTCCGAAGAACGCGGAGGAATCGGACTTTATCGCCCGTTTGATCGAGCGCCTGGGTGTGAAAAGCCACCGCTTGACCGAAGACGAGGTGCTGGACATGGGACTGGCCATGATGATGCGTAAGGTGGACAAGTCGAAGCGTGTGCCGGAAGCCACGGTGATGAAGTTGCTGCGGCGCTGATGGAGGTCGAGTACTTGCGCACGTTCGCCCAGGACCTCAAGCGGATCAATGAGCCCGCGCTCCTGCGCCGTATTGACCAGGTCATCGCCGAAGTGAAAGGAGCGGCCACTCTCCGTGATGTGCGCAATGTGAAAAAATTGGAGGATGAGAAGAATGCCTTTCGGATCAGGATCGGCGACTACCGCATCGGTTTCTATCTGCTGAAAGGCCGTGTTCTCTTCGCCCATGTCGCGAATCGACGCGATATCTACCGGATATTTCCCTGATGGCGACCCTCCATTTCCATTGGGAGTTCTTTGGTCCTGATGCCGCAGGCACGGCGGAACACTTCGTGAAGCATCTCATCGAGTTCTGCGACAAGGAAGGGATCCAAGAACGTCGCGCATGGCATACAGCGCACGGTGCGCGTTGGACGGCTTCGCTCGAATGCGAGGAGAAGCACATGCTCTTGATCCGCGATCGCCTTCGGCCGAAGCGTGCGGAGCGTTTGGGATGAACCGCTTCCGAACCGCGGCTATGGCCACGTACGCACAACCGCCACCGCTCCGCTGATCACCAGCACCGCGCCTACCAGTCTGAACATCAACTGCAGCCGCTCCGGTCGCAGGCGTTCCACTGCGCGGTTACCGAGCTTCACCAACTGGAACAGGAGGATCAGTGCGCCAGCGAACGCACCCGCCGCGAAAGCGAGCATGCCGATGACCCCGGCGCTCTTCATGCCGTACGCGTGCAGGGCCAGCACCACCCCGCACCAGAACAACAGCAATTGCGGATTGGCCAAACCCAACACGATGCCTCTGCGGATGCCGCTCGCCTTCACATCCGCAGTGCCCGGGGTGAACCGTGGCTTGAACACGAACAGAAAGTAGATGCCCATGCTGATTAGCACCACACCGATCGCCAGCCCAATGCCGGTTCGGCCGATGCCCAGCTTCTCCAGCACCGCGTTGGCGAAGAGATAAGCGACCCCCGCATAGAGCAACTCAGGCATTGAGCCACCGATCGCCATGCGCTTTCCCGCCGTAGGTCCGCGCTGCACCGTGTGCGCCAACACGGCCGTATTCACTACGCCCGCTTGCAGCGAACCGATGAAGCTCGCCACCATCGCTATGAGGAACAAGAGCACAGCCTCCATGGCTGAAATGTAACGGGCCGCCCTCAGGCCGCGAGGATGAAGTCCTCGCCCTCGACCAGTCCGCGCGACGAAAGGAATGCGGCGATGCGATCCCCCGTGCCGCGTTGGCTGATGAAGGAGATGATGAGCGCCTCGCCGGAAGGCGGCAACTCATCATGCGGGATGAACGCATAGCCCGGCACCTCGCGCTTCTTCACATCGGTGAACGCATGGATCCGCAAGCCTTGGGCTTCCAGTTTGGCCGCGCGGTCGCGACAGAGCCCACTGGTGCCAGCGATGATGATGGGGCGTTTCTCTCCCCCACCGGGGGAGTCGGAGGGGGTGATGTACTTGCGCTCGTACCATTCCGCGAGCCACTTCGCCTTCGTGGTGAAGAAGGCGTCCTCGCTGTAGTTGGCGTGCGTGCGGCTGAGGCGCTGTGGATGATCGTGCCAGGTGAGCAGTTCCTCCGGCAGCTTCGCGAAGCGCACACCATGGTGCATCCAGCGCAGCCAGAGTTCGTGGTCTTCCGGCAGCGGTTCCGTCGAGTAGCCGCCGAGGCGATCGACCAGTTCGCGGCGGAACATCACGGTCGGATGCGCGAGGGGTGCATCCACGAAGCGCTTCACGTAGTGCTCGTGCGGCGTGAGGATCCCGTTCTGCCAGTGTACGAACCAGGCCATGCCGCTGCTCCTCTCCACCGTTGTTTCGAAGCGCGTGCGTGTGCCCAGCACACCGATCTCCGGATGCGCTTCCATGTGCGCGACCTGTCGGGCCAACCGTTCAGGGTGCGCGATATCGTCAGCGTCCATGCGGGCGATGAGCTCAGCGTGGGCGTGCTTGAGGCCGGTATTCAAGGCGTGCGCGATGCCGATTGTTGGCTCTTCGAGCACCTTGATGCGTGGATCGCGGCGGGACCAGTCTTGTGCGATGGAAGCGCTTTCATCCGTGCTCGCATTGTTGATGAGCAGCAGTTCCCATTCGCGGAAGGATTGCTCGGCGATGCTGCGGATTGCGGCCTCGAGTGTGGGAGTCGCGTTACGGAAAGGAAGGAGAACGAAGACCACGAGCTATCCCAAGATCGTTCCGATTTCCCGGAGCGTCTCGGCCGTGAGGACTAGTTCAGCCATTTGGCGTGGCGCTTCTTCGCTTCGGCCAAGGTGATGGTGCGCCCCGCTTCGCTGTCCGCGATGGCGCGCTCGATCTTCTCCAGGATGATCAAGCGGTCCACCACGTCATCCAGGCTGAAACGGTCCGGAAGGCTCTTGATGGACTTCAGGACTTTCTTTTTGTCCAAGAGGTCGGTGCGCTTTGCCATGGGTTGTGGGCCGTGGTTCTTGCGAAGGTTGGAAGCGAAAGTAAAGCCTTGCCAGTTCTTTGTTCTGGCCCGGGGTGCAAAGGCGCGGCGCACGAGCGAAGGACGCTCGCGCGAGAACGGGGGACACTCGGCAGAGCCGAGCGTCAGATTGGGGAGTTCATGAATTGAGAGTACGCTTCAGCTTCTGCTCGAGCATAGCCGTGAGCGCATTGAGTTCGCGATTGGCTTCGGCGACCTCATGCTCATCAACTTCGTGTTGCAATGACCGAATGTCCAACTCATCCTTCATACGTTGATATTCCTCTGCGTCCTGCTCATTCCAAATCTTGAGTTCGCGTTCTTCAATTTGGCGATCTAACTCAGCCATCTTCCCACATATCTCTTTGAACTTTGCTCGCTGCTCAAGTGTGGCTGGCTGCTTACTATCACGCTGCAACGCGTAAATCGTGCCCTCGTAGGAACGCTCGTCGTTCTTATGGGCGAGCTTGCCTCTGAGAATTGCTGCGTGCTTGTGCAGCCAATGAAGCTCCGACATCTCTTTGTAGAGGTCGAGGATGGTTTCAAAGTCCTCCTGGTTTAGATGGTTCTCCGCAGCGAGTAATTGCTCGACAGCATCTCTAACGTCTTTGTCAGTTAGCGGCTCAGTGAGCCGCGTGGCAATGCACATCGAAATGTAGGTGCGGACCAGGGCACTACCGTCCTTTCCGGCAGAGAGCGAATCAACGACTTCGCTCATGTTACGCTGCTCCGAGTAGAGCGCATCCAGCGCAGCCGATATGAGTTGTCTCATCCTTCGTGTGAGCAACTGTTTCTTGATGATGGCGAGCATGGGAGCAGGTTGAGTCCACGAGCGAGCGACCTCAATGATAGTGATGAGCGCACGAGCGAAGGATGTGCGCATGAGTTTGGCCGACAACGGGGCAGGCGTCTCGGGCACCCGGCTCACCGCGGGCACGTTCGGAACGAGCGGGAACTCGATGGAGCGCCGAGTGTATAGCAGATCAACCGCCACTGGTGGGCCCGAAGGCACGGGAGGACGGCCAGCCTCGTTGACATACCCGTGGCTGGCCTAACTCCCGCGCCGAGAGTTTGGGGGAAGACCCGCGCCAGAGGAGGGGCACCGTCCCGATCAGACCCGGCCGCTCCTTTCCGAGAAACCGCGAGAAGTACCGAACTCGCAACAAGCCCGTCTATTTCACCAACTCCAAACCGGCACTGTGAGAGTCCTTAACTTAATGACATTGGCCGAGCGTCGGTTAGGGGACTGGCGTTGAAAGGATCGTTGAGTTCCCGAAGCGCTACCGGGTTGTACACAAACGATTCCGTCAAGCACCGCTCGATGGCTTCCGGTCGTGATCATCTATGAGGTCTTCGAGGAGGCCATCGTGGTCTTTCGTGTATTCCACACCAAGCAGGACCCGAAGAAGAAATTCAAGCGGAAGTAGTAAGCGCCGAGCCCAGCCCATCGCCAGTAGCCGCGATTCTGCCACTGCCGGGCACCCGCCTCCGGCAGCAGGTCTGGCGGCCTCCGGAAAGTCGCACGCTTGAAACGGCCAGAGGCCGATGGGGCTCTCGGCATCGCCGAACGTCGGATCGGGGTCATCAACTGGTAACAGGACGGTCTCCCACCCATTGGATCACCCCATCCCTTACGGGTATGTTGTGCGCAAGAGGAACGAAGAACGGAATCGGGTTGTCCTTGTTGAACTTGGTCAAGTAGTGCATCACCGAACGGAGCTTGAGCTTGGTGTCAACGATATTTGGCAGGAGGGCAACGTTTCGCTTTTCAAAGCTCGACGGTATCGCGTTGTAGAAGACACCCTCGATAGCTCCTTCCTGTTTCTCTGGTAGGAGCCTGTCAGTACGGTAACCGTTGACCTTATCGAACACCCTCTCCGCATAGTAGGACGATAGGAGATACTGTGCGTTGTCTTCATTGGCGAAGGCATCAGCAAAGAACTCGATCACCTTGTACTTGAACTCATCATTCAATATCCTTTTGAGGTGGTCTAGGCTTGCTTTGACCTTCTCCGCTGTTATAGGGTTCCCCTCGTCAGGAACGAACGTGCGCTTTGCAAGGAGCCTAGTGACGGCTGACTCTGAGAACGGGACAGAAGCGAATGTTATGGGTGTTGTGACTTGCCAGACTCCGATGACGCACTCGTGAGTTTTTCCTTCGAGTACCCGATCCAAATAGTAGCCGCTGGCATAGGTCTCGATCATCGCAGCCAACGGGTGAACCGACCCATAGAAGACCCGATCCCCTTGACGGTTCGCTCTGTTGAGCTTTGACTTGTGGAGATCCTTCTTGGGCAAGTAGCTGATCTCTTCTTCGTGATCCCAGCGTTTGCCCCCTTCATCGAGAGGCATCGCACGATAGATGAAGTTGCCTTGTGAACCACGGTCCAAGTAGAACGGTTGGTTCTCGAACCCATCCATTGTGATCGGGACGGATGGCAAAAGCGGTCTCAGAACCTCGATGAGCTTCTCATAGTCCGTGTAGGTACTCAAGTTGTCCC
>JANOPI010000525.1:0-2350 GCA_031421755.1 Flavobacteriales bacterium
CTTGAATCCGGCGGCTTTGGTGCGCTCGAAGAGTTCGCTGCCTTCCACGGGCACCGGGCTGTACACGTATATGATGATCTCCGTGTCCGGGTTCACGTCCTTCACCTTGCGGATGAAGGCGATGTCGCGGTCGATGCGATCGAGTGCTTCCCTCTCCGTTGGCGCTGGGAAGCCGAGCACGAAGGAGTATTCCGGTACGATACCCACGCGTTTCATGCGATCCGCGAAACGCAGGATCTGCGCACCGCTCTGCGTGCCGCCCTTGTCCATGCGTTTGAGTTCCGCATCATCACCGCTTTCAGCACCGAAGAAGATCATGCGGCAACCGGCGTCGCGCATCAGGGCCAGGCTGTGATCGCTGTACTTGTCGATCGTATCGATGCGCCCTTCACCCCACCAGCCCATGTTTTCCGGGCCGATCAACTTGCTGAAGTGGATGGTGCGCTTCTCATTCACGAAGAAGTTGTTGTCGTGGAACTCGATGGCGTTCGCGCCCCATCGTTGCTTCAGGTACAGGATATCACGATGGACGCGTTCGGCCCCCATGGCTTTCCACCGGGCGTTGTAGATGGGCACCACCGCGCAGAACCCGCAGGTGAAGGGACAACCGAAACTGCTGTGGTAGGCGATGGTACGTGTACCGAGGTATGAATTCGCCAAGTAGGGCTCGATCGGGTAGTGCTTGTCGAGGTGTTCGTAAGGGAATGGCGGCAACGCGTCGAGGTCGGCGAGCGGCGCTTTCGGGTTGCGCACGATCTCCCCTTTCTGTTTGTGGATCAGGTTCGGGATGCCGTCAAGAGAGGAGTTGTTGTCCAGCGCATCCAGCAGCATCGGGAACCCGGCGTCGGCAGGGCCGTCGAACACGTGGTCCACATGGCCTGAACCGAGCACGCTCTTGTGCTGGTTCGCCGCGAAGTAGCCGCCCCAGATGTTGATCACCTGCGGATAGAGTTGGCGCGCGCGCTGGGCGAAGGGGATCGCTTGGCGCAACTGCGGGCCGGGCATCACGGTGCTGCCGAAATAGCGGAAGCGGCCTGTAGCGAGGTAAGCATCGATCACCTTCCACGGATCCTCTTCGCGGTTGCCGTCCACGAAGACGTAATCGCGTTTCCCGTGGATACTGGCACCCACCTGCAGGATGCTGTTCGGCAGGCGATGCTTCCATTTCGCACTGCGTGGGTTGAAGAGAACAACGCCGTTCATGGACCTGTCGCTGGAGTTTTCGGGAAAGCGACGGCCGCGAATCTATCGGGCATCGGCAGGAAGCCGATGGAAGATGGTGCGCACCGCGATGAGCATGATCATCTGACTGATCGCGGCGGCGAAAAGTCCGCCCGTGATCCCGAAACGCGGAACGAGCAGCCAAGTGAGCACAGCGCTGATGCCCGCTGTAATGAATCCGGCGGAGACCATCGCTGTTTCCTTGCCGTGCTTATAGAGCGTTTGCACCATGGGCGTGTAAGCGAAAACGGGCCAACCTAGCAAGCAGCCCGCCACGCAGATCAGCCAGTCGGTATCAAAGCCATAGAAGCGCGTGAAGAGCAGATACCCGACGCCACCAACGGGCAACAGCGCCAACAGCCCGAGCGATGCGAGCCGTCTGGTCGCCTTCGCCACACCGGTTTTGCCCATGCGATATAGCTCTCTTGTGAATGGCACCGCGATGATGCCGGCCAGTGCCTGCAACTGCACGAAGTAGCCTTGCACCACTTGGTATTCCGCCAGTGTTTCGCGGCCAGCGGTCAGGTTCATCACATACAGGTCGATGCGCGAACCGAGCAGCCCGCTCAAGGCGATGAGCAGGAAAGGCACCGCCTCGGCCAGGTGAACGCGACCATCCGTTTCAGGCGTTGTAGAAATGTCCTTGTAGAATAGGATGACCAGCAGCACCGTTCGGGCGGCTTGTCCGATGATCACCCAATGGAGCGTACGTTCCAGGTCAGGAGCGGGGAAGGTGATGAGGCCGCCCAGGGTGATCGCGAGCCCGACCGCATCGATGAGGAAAGAGTGGAGGAAGCGCTTCCGCCAGATAGCGAGCGCCTCGAATGAATTATTCACGAAAAGAAGTAGAAGCCAAATGAGCCCGATCGCGAAGTGGGCGTTCATCACGAAGCAGAGCACGATGGCCACCAGGGGAACGAGCGACGAACGCGCGATCGAATTGCCGGTCCATATCGCGGGAATTACCGCTGGCCTTGCGGCGAACAAGCGCGGCAGCATCTCCCTGCTTCCCCAGCGCAAGAGGTGCGCTGCGAGTTGCACGGTGATCATCACGCCCACTACTTCGCCCCACAGCGCTTTCGATCCGTGGCGCATCACGACCCATGGGATCAGCAGCGCAGCCAGCGGC
>JANOPI010000526.1:0-12624 GCA_031421755.1 Flavobacteriales bacterium
GGCGCCGTAGTACAAGCAGTCGTCATACTTGGATCTGGTTTCCAGGCCCCCTCCAGCCCCAGATTCTCGCAGTCCTTGAAATGCAGCGGCGTTCGGCCTTGTTTGTAGAAGGCCGGTGGTACACCTGGATCCTGATGGCCCACGATATAGAGCCCGTCGCCGAAATGCAACTCACCGTTGCCCCCGCGCACCGTGAACCATTCAGCGGCGGCCTCGAAGGCGAAGTGATCGGAGCAGGTGTTGTCCGGCACAGCACCGAACATGGAGATGTGCATCACCGCATATTCGTCGGGGTTCGGGTCGGCCGGAATGATCACCGTTTCTGAGCAATCGCTCGCAACGGAGAACAATGCGCTGGTGAGGAAAATGATCCCGAGTGAAAAGCGATACGCGTTGGTCATGAACATGGGGCGTTCATTATGATGGAAGGTCACCCTCAAAGCTATACGGAATTTATGAACACGGCCGAACGCTTCGGCCTGATTCGATAAGAAGGGCGGCGCTGAACTGGTGGCGCCGGAGTGGACATTCGGCTGGGAACAGCGGAAGCGTTGGCCATGAGCTAGGCAAGGATCGGGCTTCCGCGCACGTTGCTCTTCAAATCACCACCCATGCGTTACCTGATCGCCGGTACCGCGCTGGCCTGCGTAGCAAACGTGACCAGCGCCGCCACCACGTCCTTGGTGGAATTGCTGGAGCAAGGCCGGATCGAGCTCAGCCCTCGCGGCTTGGGTGGCCACAGCGGCGAATGCCTGAAGGTGGACGTGAAGAACCGGGCGGCCTCCCGTATCCGCACGAGCATTCCCGCAGGCTGGGTTTTCGTCAGCCAGGTGGAAGGCGTTCAAGATCTGATCGTGGTGCGTGAAGAAGCCATCGCGCTCGCGCCGAACGGCCAGACCACGGTGACCTGTCGCGCGTTCTGCTGCGAAGCTTCCAACAGCGGACCCAGCGAGAACGAAGCCTACCGCAAAGGCCATCCCGCCCCGGAGAAGCTGGCAACCCTTGCCCGTTTCGTGGATTCCCTCGGGTATGATGATGGGATCGTGCAATCGGCGATCTGGGTGCTGAGCGATGGCCACGACATCGGCTCACTGGGCGCATTGGACAGCAGCGCGAATGATACCCTTCGGAACAAATTGAGCGCCCTGAGCGGACAGCCCGCACCGCGCTATTCCGTTCGCTACGCCGAGGATGAGCGCATGGCGTGCAGTGGTCGGCCGGCGTCGATCTCACGGATCGTCTCCGTAGCGCGCGGTGTACCTGACCGGCTCACCATCGTTGTGCGCAGCGATGGCGGCCGCTTGATCGAGGTGATCAAACAACGCATGCCCATTGATGCCGGGCGCACGCTAGTGCCCGTGGAGTTGAACGTGCTGAACTGGCCCCAAGGCCGCTATGCCATTTACGCGTGGACCGATGGAGGGACGGACGTGCAGCGGCTGCCGTTCACGCTGTGATCAGCGGATGATGTTGAAGCGTTCAGCAACACCACCGATCGCCAACGTGTAAGCGCCGGATGCGAGTGTCTCCACGTTGAGCGCGCCCGTCCAGTTCCCGGTTCGAGCGGGCACGGAACTGGTCATGACCACTCTACCCGTGGCATCCAATACGCGTAGCATTCCGTCACCGTCTTTCAACCCTGCGACTTGCACATTCAATGCATCGTTCGCCGGGTTGGGGAACAAGGTGAGGGTCGTCGGCTTTTGGTACTCATCAACGCTGAAGAAGACCGTTTCAATGTTGATATTGTCCACGCGGAGCACGTTGCCGTAGTAGCCCCGGTCTTGGAATGCGATGATCACGTCCATGCCCATCGGATCCCAACTTCCAACCTGAATAAATTCATTGCGCCATTGATCCGCCGCGGGCACGAAGTAGTCCTCCAGGTCTGGTGCGGTAGCCAGTTCTTCGCCGCCCTTCAGAAAGAGTTCGGTCCAACTCACTCCACAATCATAACTCAGGAGAACAGCAAGGGTGTCGTGCAGATCCTCGTTGTAGCGAGCATAAGCAACATCGAATGTGATCACCGGACCAACTGGAGCATCGCCACTAAGCTTGCCCAGCCAGACCTCATCACGTCCGCCCGCCAGGTCATTGTAGTAGTTGTCGAACCGCATACTGTACGAACCGGTTCCGTAGGCGCTGGCTTCGTCGGAAACGGACCATAGGCTGGGATCGCCATCGCTGGTGTGGAAGCGCCATTCTGACAAGAAGGCACCCGATTCGAAGTTCTCGATCATGTCGCTGCCGCTGGCCTGGGCCTCGCTGATGAACGCACTGCTCGTGGCTGTGGCCGTATTGCCGTTGTCCGTCACCGTAAGCGAAACATCGTACGTGCCGGGTGCATCATACACCACGGTGGGGTACTTCTCCGCGCTGCTGGAAGGCGTTCCACCGGGAAAGCTCCACGCATACGTGGCGCTGCCGGAGCACACACTGTGGTCCACGAAATGGATGCTATCGCCCGGGCAGAAGAAGGTTCCGAACTCGGCGGCGAAACCGGCTTGCAAGGTGCTCGGCTCGTATACATCACGCTCCCAAACGCCCAGGTTCCAGCAGGCAAGCCGGATCTTCCCGTCCCGGTAAAATGGGACCAGTCGCAAAGGTTGGGTACTAGCGGGCAGTCCATCACTGAACTCTTCCCAATCGACCATGGTATTGTTGCGGTAGAGCACACGGCCGTTCAGCAGGCCGAGGTACACGCCGCCATCGGTGCCATACTGGTGCGCGATGGCCCAAGGCTTCTCCTCATCCAGCGCGGCCGTTGTGATGTTGGTCCAATTCTCTCCACCGTCCGTGCTGTGGAAGACCTTCTCCCCGTTCGGCCGGTTGGTGTAGGTGATCCAGATATCTCCTGCGTTCTGGCTTCCGAGGGTGAAGTACATATCGCGGCTGGTGCTGGGCAACGTGAGCTGCTCCCAGGTCAGACCATCGTCCATTGTGCGCCAAAGTCGGCCGTTGTTCCCTGTTTCCTGCTGAACGACGAAGACGCGCGGATCCGCATAGCTCTGCTCGATCCACAGCACTTGGCTGCCCGCCGATGTACCGAACGCACGGAACTCGCTGAAGCTGCTTCCTCCATCGGTGCTGCGGTACAATTTGTTGTCCTTTCCGCTCCACGCCACGTTGTAGTACCGGTGATCGAACGCGATGCGCGAGCTGCTGCAGTTGTAGTAGCTCTCGTTCGGATCAAAGCTCATGGGGAGGCTGGGTGGGTCCACATTGAAGTTCTCGGGCATCACCTTCCCGTTGATGTCACTGAAGTAGGTTTTGCGTTGGTCGCTGTAGTTCACATAGCCCGTTGGCGCTTCACCACCGCCGAGGGAGAAGTATTCGTTCGCAGGATAGTCCTCGTGGTAGCCCATGTTGCCATTGTGGTAGCGGCCACCTACGCGGACGTCGTCGTTCCAGCCTTGGTCATAGCCCCAGAGGTTGATCGCTTCCAGTCCTCGGCAACGTGCATCATGGCTCTCAACGAGATCGTTGCTCAGGTATACGCCACCATCGCAACCGATCCACACGTCTTCCCCACCCTGTCCATCAGGGAATACCCGCAGTTCCTGCATGTCAGGGTGTGTGCGCTCCACCGGACCGATGTAGCCACCGACGGACTCGTAGGTCGCACAACCATCATTGCTGCGCCAGAGGTTCAGTCCACCGATGAGCACGCGATCCGGATCCACCTGGCTGGCGATGATGCAGGTGTTGTAGTGGATCTGCGTGTAGTCGCCGTCGTCACCGTTGAAATTCATGAGGTTCGGATGGTCCTCGGTGTAGGGCGCACCGATCAGGCCCTGCGGATTGCTCCAGGTCTCACCTGCATCCGCGCTCACCCACGTACCTACCCAGCCATTGGTGGTGATGCTCGCACCCGGTTGTTCGTAGCCCACGAGCACGGCATAGATCCGGTTGTTGTCGGCAACGGTCACCGCAAGTCGGCCCCCTTCGATGTTGTAGTCGCCGACCTCACCTGTCGGCGGTGCGTACCAACCACTATCGCGCAAGCTCCATGTAAGGCCATGGTCTGTGCTCTTGTAGAAGCGGCTGTGGCCCAGCGATGGCTCGAACTGGATCGTGTACCAGATCGCGGGATCATCGGGTTTGTGCTGGATGGTCATACACTCTTCGGTGAGCACGGGCGTCCATGAATCGCCGCTGTCAGTGCTGCGGTACATGCCCAAGGTGCTAGGCGCGAGGATCGTGTTCGGATCACTGGGGTCATAGGCGAATTCCCACGCGCTGATATCGAGGTTCTGGAAGGCCGCATCGCCGATCACGTTCCATGTGGTACCGCCGTCGGTGGTGCGCCAGAACTCATCTTCCGCGCTCATCAGCACGGTGTTCGGATCGGTCGGGTGGATCCTTAACGCGCTTACCGAACCGATGATGTGGTCCTTGGTGACATAGGTCCAGGTCTGCGCGTGATCCGTGCTCTTGTACACGCCGCCGCTTTCGGTTCCGCAGAACAGCGTGTTGGGATCGGTGAGCGAGCGATCGATGGTGTACACGTTGCAATGCTTGGCCACATCGACGCCAGCGCCGCCTTCGTCGTAGTGGATATCCGGCCCGGCCCAGGTCCAGCCAGGCCCACCTCCCCTGCTCTCGCGCAATTTTTGTTCGCGTGCTTGGCGGTCAGCAGTGCGCATGAGACGAACCCGACCGGTCTCATCCACTTCATCGCGCACCTTGTTCACCCAGAACTTGTAATGCTGCGTGTGTATGGTCTTATCGAACGGATGCGTGCGGAACCACTCCGTGTAGGCATCCTCTACGGCGCGCACATCCGGATCCTCCCCATACATGAGCACGGCCCAGTCCGGAAGATCGGAAGCATTCCGGCCGTGGGTACGCAGCCCTTCCTGCGCGGGTACAACCACGGCGAATGCGGAAAAAGCAGCGAAGGAGAGTCGGCGTAGGATCATGCCGCAAAGATGATCCGGCTACCTTCCGCCCACGGCCAACCGCCGGTTCCCCTTGGAACGCAAAGACCGCCGGTAAAACAACATGTCCAGGATCACCATTTTCTGTGGAGCTTCAGCGGGCAAGGACCCGAAGTGGGCGTTGATGGCGGCTGAAGTAGGCCGTGTGATCGCCGAACGCGGCCACGGCATCGTGTACGGTGGTGGGCATGTGGGCCTGATGGGCATCGTAGCGGACGCGGCGATGAAGGCCGGTGGTGAGGTGATCGGCGTGATCCCGCGCTTCATGGAGAAGGCCGAGCAGGCGCATGAAGGGGTGACCGACCTGATCCTGGTGGACACCATGCACCAGCGCAAACAGCGCATGCATGAACTGAGCAACGCGGTTATCGCCCTGCCCGGCGGCTTCGGCACCTTGGATGAGCTGTTCGAACTGCTCACGTGGCGGCAGATCGGCTTGCACACACAGCCCATCGGTCTGTTGAACGCGTTCGGTTTCTATGACGCGCTGCTGGCGCAGATCGGGCACATGCGCAAGGAGGGCTTCCTGCATGGAGAAACGGATGTGATCGTGGCTGAAGACATCCAAGCATTGGTCGGGCAGCTTCTTTGAGCCCGGGCACGCATCCTTGGCCTACCTTCGGGTTGCGATCCAGTATCATGAACAGATCCATATTCCTGTCCGTTTGTTGCATTGCGGCCACGGCCGCAGCGCAATCCCCAGGCTTCCAGGTGGTGGTGGATCCGCCAGGCGACAACTCTTACCACACACTGGTGGACGGGCTGGTAACGCCTGGAGGAGCGATCTGTATGCTGGGTGGTTTCCAGAACATTCAGGAGCCGGCGTTCATCCTCAGCACCTACGCGGCTGACGGGCAATTCCTGTGGGCCCGCAAAGTGGAGTACAACGGCGCGGCCCAACTGGCACCGCAGAAGGTGGTGCGGTCGACCTCTGGTGAATTCTTCGTCTTCGGTACGCTTTATTCCACGGCCAACGACTACTTCATCACGCGGATCGACCCTGCCGGCGAAGTACACTGGACGCGCACCTATCGCCAGGAGCAACCGGGCAACGACTACGGTTTCAGCAGCATCGTGGCAACCAGCGACGATCAGTTGGTGGTGAGCATGGGCCTCATCGATCGCACGGTGGCATTGCGGTTGGATCTGGACGGCGAAGTACTCTGGTCCAACCGGTACATGAGCGACCTGAACCCCACGGCCAAGAACCCGGGCTTCGACTTCGCTGCCACGAGCGATGGCGGTGTTCTGCTCACCGAGAAAGCATATGAGGACATCTACCTGGTCCGCCTTGATACGGCCGGAGACGTGGACTGGGCCAAGCGCTACCCCAACGGCGGATACTGCAAAACGCACATCGCACGGCAGTTGAGCGATGGTGATTTCGTGATCGCCGGCTCCCGCGATACGCACCCGTTCGCGGCGCGCATCAGTTCCTCGGGGCAGATCGTCTGGATGAAGGAATACGCGTTTGATGAAGGCTACATCGACCATTTCGATCATGTGATCGAACTCTCCGAAGGCGACCTGCTGCTCACGCCTTCATGGAATTCCTCTGGGATCATGGCGCTGCGCATCACCCCGTTGGGCCTGCCGCTATGGGCAAGAACGATCGAGGGTGGTGGCTACGCCTATGTGCTCGGGTCGTATGGCGATCAGGTGGTGCTCGGTGGCCGCACATTGCTGGAGATCGACGGCGGCTTCGAGCAGGCGATCCTGCTGCTGTCCACCAGCGAAAGCCTGGATCTTGATTGCCTGCAAGGCAGCACAGGCGCAACGGCAACGGACGTGCAAGGCGAGCCACCGGTATTCGGCTGCGACATACTCGAAGAGACCATCATCCAGGACAGCACGGACATGGAGGTAAGCGCGCCCGTCTTCGGCTTACGGACATTCTGCAGCACTGCTATCGTGGAAGAAAATGCGGACACGCCTTTCCGATCGTTTCCAGATCCGGTCCTGAGCGGCCAGGACATCCACCTGGTCCGATCGGATGAACGCCCGTTCATGGAACTCCAGCGCATATCAGCTGATGGGCTGAGCTATCCGCTGCGGGCTGCACTGGTTCAAGGGGAATGGATCGTGTCCACGGATGGGTGGGCCTCCGGCATCCACCTGCTGCGCGCGAAAATTTCAGATGAAACACCTGCGCTCGTTGTCCGCATTGTGGTGTTGTAGAACATGTGACGGAGCGTGGAAGGCTCCAGCTACTTTCGGCCGCTCCCCGACGGTATGGGGTGGCATACATGCGCTGCCCTGTTTTCCTGCTTTCACGATTCCTTGTTTGTGCGGCCTTTCTCAACGCCGGGAAGGCGCATGCACAGCGCAGCCAGCCGGACACGCTCCACGCCTTGCGAACCACCGACCGCATGACGCTGGACGGTGTGCTCGATGAGCCTTGCTGGCAGCGTGCGGTCCACATCACCAACTTCACGCAGCGCGACCCCGTGCAGGATGCGCCCGGCACCGACCTTACCGATGTGGCGATCGTCTACGATAGCCTTGCGCTCTTTGTCGGTGTCACCCTGCCTGTGAACGACCCCGAGCACATGCAAGCCAAGTACATGCAGCGTGATTTCGCCTGGTACGCTGACGATAACTTCCAGTTCGTTGTCAGTACCTTCAACGACCAGCGCAACGGGTATCTTTTCGTGACCAACCCAAACGGTGCGCGCGGGGACATGCAGGTAAGCCCGAACAGCGGCTTCAATACCGACTGGAACGGCGTGTGGGACGTGGTGACCACCTGCACGGACATCGGGTGGACGGCGGAATTCCGGATCCCCTTCAACACCTTGCAGTTCCCGAAGTCCAGCATCCACACGTGGGGCATCAACTTCGAGCGCAATGTGCGCAGCAAGAACGAGCAGGTGAATTGGCAAGGCTGGGGGCGCAACACGGCGATCGAGAACCTGGGGAACACGGGCACACTCGCAGGCATCCGCGACATCGGCTACGCGAAGCGCTTTGAATTCAAACCCTTCGCGCTTGGTGGGCTGCAACAGATCGCAGGCGAGAAGGATGACTGGCCGGGCAAACTGGGCGCTGACCTGAACATCAACATCTCCCCCACCCTGAAGCTCAACCTTACGGCCAACACGGACTTCGCACAGGTGGAAGCCGATCGGATACCGGTGAACTTGTCACGTTTCAGCCTCTTCTATCCGGAGAAGCGCGCCTTCTTCCTGGAAGGCCAGGGCAACTACCAATTCGACATCGATGGGCAGAACCGCTTCTTCTACACGCGCAGGATCGGCATCGAGAACGGAACGCCGGTACCTGTGCTCGGCGGTGCGCGGCTGTTCGGCAAACAGGGCAAACACAACATCGGCGCACTGGTACTGCAGACCGGCGAGACGCCTGACGCGCCCACGACCAACAATGCTGTGTTCCGTTACAAGCGCGACATCGGCAAGCAGAGCTTCATCGGGGCTTTGGTCACGAGCAAGATCAACGCGGACCTCAACAGCCAGGTGGTGGCGGTGGATGGTGGATGGAACAGCAACGAATTCCTCGGCAACAAACGGATCGCATTGGAAGGCTGGTTCGCGCGCAGCATTTCCGACGGCCGTATCGACAGCAACAGCACAAGCACCGGTATCTGGTTCAACTACCCGAACGACCGTTGGGATATCGCCGCTCTAGCGGGCACCACCGAAGGGGGCTTCAAACCTGAGCTCGGCTTCCTGAACCGCACGAACTACGAGACCGTGCAGGCCTACGTCAACTTCCAGCCGCGCTGGTTCCAGAAACTGGGCGTCCGCAAGATGTTGTTCACCCTGATGGACCTTGGCCTGTACCGAACGGCGCATACCGCCAACACGGAATCGTTCTCCTTCGGCATGAAACCGATCGGGTTTCTTCTGGGAAAAGGCGACGAGGCCGGAGCGGCGATCAACTGGTACGAGGATGGTGTTACGGAGCCTTTCTCCATCAGCGAAGACCTGATCATTGAAGCAGGCCGGTACCAATACCAAGAGGCTGTGGTGTACCTGAGCACCTTCCGCGGCCGTCGGCTGCAGCTGGAATTGAGTGGCAGTTGGGGCACCTTTTTCGGCGGCAAGAAGACCACTTACAGCACCACGGTGCTCGGGAATTTCAGCAAGCATTTCAACGTGCAGATCGACCACACCTGGAACGCACTGGATTTCCCCACGAGCGAAGAACGCGCAGCCATCCGACTGGAAACACACGAGCTCGCCCTCTACCCAACCTACGCCTTCAACCCGAACCTGTCCGTCTCGGTATTCGGCCAGTGGAACAGCCTACAGGATCTCGGCCGCGTGAACGCCCGCCTTCATTGGATACCGCGCATCGGCACAGACCTTTTCCTCGTCTTCGACCAGTCGCATTCTCCCACGGACCGGATCAACATCGCGGAGCCCACCTCGCGCAGCGTGGTAGGGAAATTGGTGTGGCGGGTGATGTTCTGAGCCGGACCCGCGCACGACCGGATCCCCACGATGGAGGATCTGGAACAGCGAAGCCGAAGAGAGAACGCGGTTAAGGACGGCTCTGGGGGATCGAACAGCATGACCTCGCGGAACCTGCAAGCAACCTGTCCCTGAACTCAGCCGTTCAAGCGGCTATCTTCGCCATCCATGCGCCGGGTCCTGTTCGCTCTTACGCTCGCCATCTATGGCTTCAGTGCCATGGACCTGCATGAATGGGTCCGTGTGCCGCATGTCGTATTGCACTTGCTGGAACACCACAGCGACTTCGGGCATCACCACGATGCCCCCGCACAGCACGACCATGAGGATTCCGGGGACCACAACCCCTTCGGGCATGAGAACCACGAGGCCTGCGGAGCCGGTACGCTGGTGAGCTTGCCTTGCGATCATGCTTGCCTGAGACTGATCGTGCCCATGAGCGCAAGCGCGCTCGTTCCGGCGGAGGTCCGCAGGGCCCTTTCCGGCTTCTCCGGTTCCAAGTGGAACCCGCCCAAGCTCGGTTGAATACCCGGCGTTAACGCCGGTGCGCCCTTATCGGCGGTTATGCATCGTTTGGCGATGCTCAGCTCCATTCGTTCAACCAAGTCTTTCCCGATGAAGAAGTATTTACTGGTGTGCGCCGTGGCCGCATTGCAGTCAGCTTGTAACAACCACGCCGATGATCATGCCCAGGACCCGAATGGCAGCGACATCGCCACTGGGCATGATCACGGCGAAGCCGCACCGCTCGCATTCACCGAGTACACCGACAGCGTCGAGCTCTTCGTGGAGTTCGCGCCTCTTATCATTGGCCAAGAGGGCACGTTCACGGCGCACTTCACGCGTTTGGGTCGCGTGTTCACACCCGTGACGCAAGGCATTGTCACACTTACGCTCAAGGGTATTGGCGCAGCCGTTAGCGCCACTGCGGAAGCCCCCTCCGATCCCGGCATCTTCCGTCTCGCGCTCACGCCGACACAAGAGGGCAGCAGCAAATTGGTCTTCACTATCCATTCGGGCAACAGCACCGACACGCTCACCATCGATGGGCTTACCGTGTACGCCGACGCACACGAAGCCGCACACGCTGAGCACGCACCAAAACCCGCTGGCGACATCACCTTTTTGAAAGAACAAGCGTGGAAGATCCCCTTCGCAACGGAGCGGGTCGCGTCATCGGCGTTCGCAGGATCCGTGCGCGTGGGTGCCGAAGTTGAACCGGCCACCAGCGGTGAGCAAGTGCTCTCAGCGCGCAGTTCCGGTGTAGTACACCTGCTCGGCAACGCGCCACTGGAAGGTATGCCGGTGAAAGCGGGCCAAGCCTTGTTCAGCCTCAGCAGCCAAGGGTTGACGGATGGCAATGCAGGTGCATCGCTCCAGCGAGCTCGCAATGACTTCGATCACACGAAGGCTGATCTGGAACGAACAGAAGCGCTCCTAAAGAACAAGCTCGTCACGCAACAAGAAGTGTTGGCTGCGCGCAATGCCTTCGCGAACGCTGAAGTACAATTGGAACAGACCAGCGGTGCGCTGTCCATCACCTCCAGCATGGACGGATACGTGCGCACACTACAAGTGCGCGAAGGGCAGTTCGTACAGGCCGGTACTGTTCTCGCAACCGTTGCGCGCAACACGCGCTTGAGCATCCACGCCGATGTACCGGTGCAAGCCTTCGCTCGTTTGGGCGGTGTAAGCGGTGCGCGCATCAAGGTGCAGGACGGCACGGTGCGCACCTTGGAAGAACTGAACGGAAACGTACTGAGCGTGGGCCAAGCCGCTGATGGGCTCTACGTACCCGTTCGGCTCGATGTGGATGGTGCGCCCGGTCTACTTCCTGGGTCGGTCGTTGAAGTGTGGTTGCTTTCACCCAAGGCCACCGATGCTATCACCATACCGTTGAGCGCCGTGCTGGAACAGGAAGGCCGCAACTACTGTTTCGTTCAAACCGCCGGTGAGACCATGGACAAACGCACCATCACGGTGGGTGTGAATGACGGCCTACGCACGCATGTGATCAACGGATTATCGCCCGGTGAACGTGTGGTGACCATTGGTGCTATCGATGTGAAACTGGCTACGGCCGGCGGTTCGCTCCCGGAGCACGGTCACGAGCATTGATCCAATACCTGAACCATCATGCTCAACGCGATCATCCAATTCGCCTTGCACCAGCGCGCGCTGGTGCTGGCCATGGCCCTGCTGCTCCTGATCTGGGGCGGCATCACGGCCCGCAACATGGACGTGGACGTGTTCCCCGACCTCACCGCGCCTACCGTGGTGATCATGACCGAAAGTCACGGTATGGCACCGGAAGAAGTGGAACGCCTCGTGACCTTCCCCATTGAAAGTGCCGTGAACGGTGCGGCTGGCGTGCGTCGTGTGCGAAGCAGCAGTGCAACCGGCTTCAGCATCGTGTGGGTGGAATTCGAATGGGGCACGGAGATCCCGCTCGCGCGTCAAACCGTGAACGAGAAGATCGGCACCATCACCAGCCTATTGCCTTCCGGCGTGAGCGAACCTGTCCTCGCGCCGCAATCGAGCATCATGGGCGAGATCATGCTGGTGGCGCTAACAGGAGACAGCGTGGACAAGATGGATCTGCGCACACTGGCGGAATGGAACTTGCGTCCGCGCTTGCAGAGTGTGCCCGGTGTGGCGAACGTGGTTGTGATCGGTGGACTGAACAAGCAGTACATCGTGCAAGCCGATCCGTTGCGCATGAAGCGTTCCGGTATCACCTTGCACGAGCTCGAGGCCGCGTGCGCACAGAGCAACGAGAACGCGTCCGGCGGGTACATCACCGGCAATGGGCAGGAGTACATCGTGCGCGGCACCGCCCGTACTACCGATGTGGAGGAACTCGGGGAAGTGGTGATCGCGATACGCGAAGGCAGGCCCGTGCGCATCGCGGATGTGGCCCAAGTGCTGATCGGCAGCAGCGACCGCATCGGCGACGCCGCACTAAAGACCAAGCCCGCCGTGGTGATCACCATCAGCAAACAACCCAGCACGAACACGCTGGAACTGACCAAGCACCTCGATACCGTGCTGGAGGACCTGCGCGCCGGATTGCCGCAGGGGGTCACGTTGCACACGGGCATCTTCCGCCAGAGCGATTTTATCGAGAGCAGTATCCACAATGTGCAACGCTCCTTGTTGGAAGGAAGCATTTTCGTGGTGATCGTGCTGTTGGTGTTCCTGATGAATATCCGTAGCACCATTATTTCACTACTCGCCATTCCGCTCGCGCT
>JANOPI010000527.1:0-3769 GCA_031421755.1 Flavobacteriales bacterium
AGGTCGCCGATGTAGGTATGGGTGATGTTCACGTACACGTTCAGGTCCGAGAGCGTTTGCCCGCCCAGCGCAGGCACCGTGATCGTGTTGGTCACCGTGGTGTTGTCCACGATGTTCGTGGTACCGGTGCTGCTGTATGCGCACAGCCCGCCGGGGCCGTTGCAGTTGCCCACCACGTTGGTGAAGTTCTGGTTGCAGAGCGTGTTCACGTTGTGTACGAGGCGCACGTGTACCGCGGCCCCGCTGGCGAATGGTCCGAAGGGGCCGTAGTTGCCGGTGCCGGTCACCGTTTGTACTGTGGTGAATCCATTCGGACCGCCCGCATCATTGTCCACCTGGATGGCGATACTGGTGGCACTGCCCATGTTGCTGAGGTTCACCCCCACGTTGTATTGCGACACATTGGCGCAAGTGGCCGAAGCGGTCGCTGTTGGTGGCGTACATCCCGGCGGGATGAAGTACACACCATAATCCTCCGACTGCCCGAACTGCACGTTCGCACATGGCCCGGGCGTGGTGTTCACGAAGTCGCTGATCACCCGCATGCGCAGCAGTGTGTTCAGCGTGGGTGCCGGTGGCGTGGTGAAGTTCCCCGTGCGTGCCCCAAGACCGTTCGCAGGCGTGAAGACCAGTTCGCCCGCATCGGTGAACACGCCGTTGTTGTTGTAGTCGATGTACACGCGGAGCCACTGGCTGTTGAAGGTGCCGGTGGTCACCGAGATCGGGTAGTTCGTGGAGATCTGCAGTCCGGTAGCCTGCGAGCAGGTATAGTTGTTCATCACCGCTCCATCGAAAGCGGTCGTGTTATTGATGGTGTTCAGCATTACGTTGGTGATGCCGATACCCGAACCCGGCGCCGCGGTGCGCGTATGTGTGCAGGCCGCCACAGGTGCGGCGAACACGGTGATGTAGCCGGTCTTCGTCATCGTGGTGCCCGCACCGTTGGCATTGGAAGCGATGAGCGTGACAGAATACGTACCGGCAGTGGCATAGGTGATCACCGGGTTCTGTGATGTGGAGGTGGAAGGTGTTCCGCCGGGGAACGACCAGGACCAGCTTGTTGGCGACAGCAGGGACGCATCCGTGTATGTGACCGTGCCACCGGAGCAAAGGGTCACCGGTGTCCCGCTGAATTCCGACAGTGGCGGACCTGTCACGGTCATCGTTACTGTGTTCGAGAGCGCCGGTGAGGTGATAACGCCAGCGAGGTTCGAGGCCATTTCGCAGTACACCGTGGTGCCGGGCATCAGGTTGTTGCTCTGGTAGGTGGCACCGCTACCCACGGGCGTACCGTTGCGGAACCAGGTATACACGGGCGAAGCTCCGCCGTTAACGGGTGTGGGCGTGAACGTGACGTTCGTGCCAAAGGTGATGGTGCTGCTGGGCGAAGCCGCGATGGAAACACGGGCCACGTTGTTGGATATGTACACGCCATAATCCTCCACGTCGCCGATGAAGAAGGCCGCTCCGCAGGTGCGTTCCGTGGCGCTCAGCGTGCCGGCTTCACCGTAGAGGCGCATGCGCAAGAGCGTGTTGATGACGGCACCGCCGGGTACGGTCACGTTGGCGTTGAGCGTTGCGGAGGTGTTCGCCGGTGTGGAGCCGGTGATCACGCGCTCGCTGGGATCCTCGAACACGCCGTTGTTGTTCCAATCGATGTAGCCGTTCAGCGATTCAGCCGCGCTTCCACCGGCTCGGATGGAGACGGACAGCGGGTAAGTGCCGCCCGCTGCGAGCACCGTGCTGCGCGTGCAAGCGAAGTCCGTGTACGCCACATTGTTCGTGAGGTCCGTAGCGTTGGAGATGGTGTTGAAGACCACATTGTTCACCGTTTGCGCACAGTTGCACACGTTGCTCGAGGTGGGTGTACAGGCAGCTACCGGTGCGGAAGCCACTACCACTACCCCATTCTCGGTTCGCACATAGGTGCCCAGTGTGGTTGTTACCGTAAGCGTTGCGTTGTATGTGCCAGGGCTTGTCAGTGTGAACGTGGGCCTGCGGACCGCGGAGTTGAGGTTGATGATCCCGTTGGTGATGGTCCACGCGAAGCTGATACCGGGGAATTCAGCGTCAGCTAGGTAGGTGTTCGGAAGGCATAGCGACAGGTCTTCCATCGTTACCGTTTGGCCGGTACCGCACAGCACCGCTGCGGAAGCGCGGAAGTCCAGCTGTGGTGCGCTGGGCGGCACTAGGGACATGTTGCCGTTGGCCGCGAGGTATGAGCCGCGCTGGCTGGTCATGGCCAATTGCGCGCGGGTGCGTTGCCCGGTGGTGAACATGTTCACCGCGCACGAGCTGTAGTTCATGTAGTTGAAGATGTGCAGGCTTTGCGACGAGCCGCCATCGCACGCGTTGGTCCCCGCCGGATTGCAGCTGCTGGGCCGGATGTGCGGCGGGATGTCGCAGACCTGGTCCCCGTCCGTTCCGCAGACCCCATTGGGCGGGCAAGTGGTACCGTCCGCGTCCCCTTCGAAGGTGTGGAAAAGGTTGAATGCGTGACCCAGCTCGTGGGCGAGCACACTACTGCTCTGCATGTAGGCGGTCACCATCACCGTACCATCGATGGCTGACCCATGGCTCCCGGCGAAGAAGGCGTATCCGGCCGTCGGCCCGCCATTTTCGATCTCCCCCACCAGCCAGATGTTATAGTACTTGGTCGGGTCCCAGTTCGTGACGGCCTTCAGATCCGCGTCCGGTATACCGGGCGCCCCAACGCCATTGGCCACGTACGTCGCGTTCCCCGTCATGTTCGTGCGGGTGATGCCCGTGGTGCAACTGCCCTGCGGATCACGCACCGCCAGTACGAATTCGATGTCCATGTCCGCTCCCGTTCCAGCACCCGGCGATCCGGCCACCTTGCGCCAGTACTCGTTCGTCAACTTTATCCCGGCCCGGATCTGATCGTCAGTAATGGCCGTAGCCGACGTGCCGATGTCCATCACATGCACCACCACAGGTACCTTGAATGTGGATAGGCTCCGGTCATCGGCCGGGGCCGCATGACGAGCCAGCTCATTGAACGCATGCACGCGCTGCTCGTACTCCGGGTTGGACCGCATCAGGTCCTGGTGGCTGTGGTCAAAGCCACAAGAGTTCGGGTTGACCCCTTGTAAGGATTGGGCAGCGGCACCAAGGCCAGCCGCGCAAAAAGCAACGAAGAGCGCGGATCTCGAGGCCGTACGACGAACAATGAACGGGTATCTCATAACAGGCAGAGTGGTTGGGGAAAGGGTAATTGATCAGGCCCGGTACACACCGGATGGACTGGCAAGCTATCGCAAATTTCGGGACGCGGATCGGGCAGGTTACTGGTAGAAATACCAGTTCCTTTCCGCCTGATGATAAGCTCCGACCCCGACACACGAAGGCGGCGGCGAACACCGGCTGAACGGATCACCGGTCTTGAAAGGTTCCTGCCGACGCTGTCTTAAGGCAGTTGCTGCACCCTTACGTTGTTCGGCGTGGTGCTCCCCACGTTCACCAATATCGGATCCCGATCATTCCCGGTACCGGTGTATTTGACCTGTCCGTTCATGTTCACGTCGCGTGTGCTGTAGGTGTTCACCACCGTGTTGTTCGGTGTGGTACTGCCAACGGTCACCAGTACAGGATCGCGGTCATTACTTGCACCGGTGTATTTTATCTGGCCATTGAAGGTGACGTCGCCCGCCCAGAGCAGTTGTTTGGACACGGCACCGCCGGATGTCTTCCGGGCGTTCGTGCCATAGGTGCTCGTTGCCAGCGTTGTGTAATCCACTGTCGTGGGCGT
>JANOPI010000528.1:0-3548 GCA_031421755.1 Flavobacteriales bacterium
CCGCGCCACCGGCATGCAGGTGCGGGTGATCGCCGCGCCCGGTGCCTTCATCGGCACTATCCCTGAGGCCAGCCACTCTTCCGATGCGTTGCTCACGTTCGGCACGGTGGTCGTCGCTGGCGAACCGGCAGAGGCGGTGAACTTGCGCGAAGGCCAACAGGTGGCATTGGACTACCTCGATGCCTTGGCTCATGACCGCTTCGCCTCACGGACCACACATGCCCCCATGGACTGGTCCACCCATCCGGAGCACCAGCTTTCACGCCCTGAGCCCAATGGCTCCGGACATGCTTTACAGGACCGAACCGTCCACACCGCGCAGGACTGGACCTGCGCCCAAGCCTACAACAGCGAATTCATGGCGGGAACGGTGTGCGCCAGCCTCTTCTTCGTGGAGAGCAGCGGTGCCGTGGATGCGAACCTCTACACCTGGTCCCCTGCGGCGATCAATGAGGTGAAGCTCCAAGCCATCGACGCGTGGAGCATCTGGAGCTATACGGCTTCCTTGTCCGGCATCAGCCTCACGGCCGTCATGGATTTCTACGACCAATCGAGTACCGTTCCCCTCCAGCCCTATGAGCCGGTCAGCCGCGCCAGTACCCAGGACAACCTGTGGATCGGGGCCATCATGCAGAACGCCGGGTTCACCGGAGGCGACCACTACGCGCAATGCGATGCGTTCAATGCCGCCCGCCGGAACGTGCTTTCCACCGATCACGCGTACTGCACCTTCGTGGCCTTCAACCCGCCCGCGCAATCCGCTCCGAGCCAGTTCACCAACGGGCGCACGGCGTACGCTTACCTAGGAGGTCCCTACGTGCAGCTGCTCTACAAGACCAATGGGTGGGGCACGGACCAATTGAACCGCGTCTTCGGTCATGAGACCGGCCACATCTTCCACGCCTTCGATGAGTACGCGGGCAGCGGCACGGCCAATTGCTCGCGTTGGTTCAACGGGAGGCAGAACAGCAACTTCCATGGCTCCTCGTGCAATGGTACCGGTGCGTGCGTAATGGTGAACAACACCTTCAGTGGTTCCGGTGCCGCACGCCGATGGGACCTCTGTTCCCACACCCCCTACCATCTCGGATGGATCGGTCGCTTGGTGCCGCCAACCCGGCTGCTGCCACCCACTGAGGCGCTTCTGACCGCTCAGCCGGTGAAGATCAAATGGAACCGCAACGGGGCTCCGGCCACCGCCTATGGTTACTTGAAGCTCTTCGATCGCACCAGCGGTGCCCAGGTGTATTGCGGCTTTGTCGGCCAGCAGGATTCGCTGCTGCTGAACCTGGTGAACGGCGAATACGATTGGACCATCAGCCAGGGCAATACGAATGATGGAAGCGGCTTCGCTGGCGTGATCAGCGACGTGGGGAAATTCACCGTGAGCGCACCGCTGAACGCTTCCTTCACCTACGCACCGGCCACAGCGTGCGCCGGTTCATCCGTCACCTTCACCAATACCAGCACCGGCGCGCCCGTTTCCTGGTTGTGGAGCTTCCCCGGTGGCCAGCCTGCTTCTTTCGCAGGGGCGAACCCACCGCCGATCAGCTACACCACGCCCGGGTATTATTCCGTTTCGCTCACCGTGCAGGATGGAGTGGCTTCGCATTCAACCACGCTGAACAATGTGATCACCATGACCGGTGGGGCCACTTTGCCTTTTTCGCAGGATCTGAATGGCGGCAATTTCCCACCCGCCGGCTGGTCCATCACCGGTGGGCAGGGGCAGGGGCAAGGCCTGGTATGGACGGCCGATGCGGTCGGCGGTTGTGATGCGCAGACCGTAGCCTTCGTGAACGGGTATAATTTCCAGGGCCTGGCCGGTGGTCCGCAATTGGGCTCTCCGCGCATCGACCTCACCACCGCTTCTTTGCCCTACCTGCGCTTCCGCTACAGCTACGCGCAGGAAAGCCCGGCCAATACCGAAACCTTCCAAGTGTACGGTCACGATTGCGGGTACGCCGTCTACAGTACCTATTTCAACAAGACCGGTGCGGCCCTTTCAACCAACGGAGGCAATTTCGTGGCCGGACAGCCTTGGGCCCCCGCTACGTGTGCCGATTGGCGCGAGGTGACCGTGGCAGTGGACCAGCTCAGCGGACGCATCGGGCAGTTCTGGTTCTACGTCTTCAGCAATGGCGGGCAGAACCTCTTCCTGGACAATGTGAGCATCTTCAACGGCGTGCGCGTGCCGGTGCGCCTCTTGCTGCAAGGGCCATGGAATGCGGACACCCAATTGATGGATGACGGACTGCGCGCGCAAGGACTCCTCCCGGTGCAAGAACCGTATTCCAGCACCGGTTATTCCTACCTTGATGAAGGGGGCTCACGCACAGCGAACCCGGGTGTGCTGGCGATCGCGGGCCAGAACGCCATCGTGGATTGGGTAGTGATCGAACTGCGGGATGCGACGGATCCGACCCGTATCGTGTGCTCGCGACCGGCACTCCTGCAACGGGACGGCGACCTGGTGGACTACGACGGCGGGCAGGCCCCGCGCATGGCGGCGCCCTTGGGCAACTACTATCTGAGCGTGAAGCACCGCAACCACCTCGGCGTGATGAGCGCCGCACCGGTGGCCATCGCCGCCACCATGAATGCCGTGGACTTCAGCGCTCCCGCAACTGCGGTATGGGGCACCGATTCCCGACGCATCGCAGCGGACAAGGCGCTGCTCTGGTCAGGCAACAGCAATGGCAACACGGATGTGCGCTATACCGGGCCGGCCAACGACCGTGATCCCATCCTGCTGGTGGTGGGCAGCGGGGCACCGAACGACTTCGCGACCGGCTACCTGCGCGAAGACTGCACCATGGACGGGGTGGTGCGCTACACCGGACCGGGCAACGACCGCGACCCGATCCTCTCCAACGTGGGCAGCAACACGCCCAACAATTGGCGCCCGCAGCAGATCCCCTGATGCGGCAGGCCTGGTCGATCGCCTGGCGCGAGCGCTCCTTTCGGCTTGCTTTTTCCGCCGCGCTGGTGGTGGCCGTGCCGTTCGTGATCGCGCTTCCCCGCTTCTTCGAACACATTGATGCCAAACCGGGCTGGTGGCCGCCCGATCCGATCATCGCCAGCGTCGGTCCTTTGGATGTAACATGGATCACCTTCACCGTGCTCTACGGCGCTATCCTGTTCACGGTATGGCGCGTCGCACGCGATCCCTGGCTCATCGTCCGCGGAATGCACGCCTATGTCATTCTCCAGTTCCTCCGCATGGCCGCCATGGAACTGGTCACGCTTGAGCCACCGGTGGACATCATCCCGCTGGTCGATCCCGTTACCTCGGTGTTCTATCCGGGCGGCGTGCCCTTCTTGAAGGACCTTTTCTTCAGCGGACATACCGCCACCCTGGCGCTTATGGCCTGGTTGAGCCGGGGTGCTTTTGCGCGCTGGGCCATGATCGTGGCCACCGTCGCCATCGCCGCACTGGTCCTGGTCCAGCATGTGCATTGGACCATCGATGTGATGGCTGCACCGGCTTTCGTTTGGTTGGCTTGGAAGGGGAGTGCCTTCAGCTTGCGCGGTTGCGGCGCGCGAGG
>JANOPI010000529.1:0-6521 GCA_031421755.1 Flavobacteriales bacterium
GCATGGGCATCGACGTTCATGACCATTCTTATCGCCGTGGGTCTGGTGGGAGTGGGTTCATCCATCTTCCACCCGGAAGCGTCGCGCATGGCCTATGTGGCTTCGGGCGGAAAGCGTGCGCTGGCCCAATCGGTCTTCCAACTCGGCGGCAACACCGGCTCGGCCTTGGGACCTTTGCTCGCTGCCGCGATCATCGTTCCGTTCGGCAAGGGCCATGTCGCCTGGTTCGTTCTGGTGCCGCTGATCGCCATGGTGGTGCTCTGGCGTGTGGGCCGCTGGTACCTGCGCATGATCGCCATCCAGTCGCACCGGCAAGCTCATCGACCTGTTTCAGAAGTGGTGCGGCTCCCACGCGCAAGGGTCATCGCGATCGTGTCGGTCTTGCTGCTATTGATCTTCTCAAAGCAGTTCTACTTGGCGAGCATGACGAGCTACTTCACCTTCTACCTGATGGGGAAGTTCGGTGCCACCGTTCAGGACGCGCAGGTCCAGCTTTTCCTGTTCTTGTTCGCTGCTGCGGCGGGTACGCTCCTCGGTGGACTGCTTGGTGATCGTGTCGGTTATCGTACCATCATCTGGGCTTCGATCCTGGGCGCTGCACCATTCACACTCCTCATGCCGTACGCTGGTCCTATCGGTACGATCGCACTCTCCATGCTGGCCGGTCTGATCCTGGCGTCCGCGTTCTCGGCCATCCTCGTCTATGCGCAATTGCTCATACCCGGGCGCGTGGGCCTGGTTTCCGGGCTGTTCTTCGGTTTCGCTTTCGGCATGGCGGGAATAGGCTCCGCAGTGCTCGGCCGCATTGCGGATGTGACGGATATCGATACCGTATTCCATGTCTGCTCCTACCTCCCGTTGATCGGGTTGCTGTGCGTGTTCCTGCCGAACGAGCGCAGCGCCATGGCCATGGCGCGGGCCTGAGGACTACAGCTTGGCGTTCTGCAGTTTTCCGCTGGCGATCACCTTGTGCAAGTAAGGCTCGGTGAGCGTTGCACGGAGCGCCTGCACATGGTCCATCCGGTGGCAGTCGCTCCCCAGCAGTTCGTACCAGCCGTTGTCGATGATCTTCTCCGCCGCCTTCTTCACACCGGGGCCGTAAGCCCCCATGAGCGCGATGGTGTTCAGCTGGAAGAGCACGCCGCGGTCTTTGAGCTTTTCCATCGTGCCGGGATCGGTATGCCAATACTGGTAGCGCTCAGGATGCGCGAGCACTGGACGATATCCTGCTGACTGCATCTCGAACACGATGCTGAACAGCATCATCGGCTCGCTGAGGAAGGGGAGTTCGAACAGCAGTAGTTCGTTCCCGAAGGTCAGCACGCGTTTCTCCTTCACCAGCTTGTCCAGCTCGTGGTCCAGGTAGTATTCCGCCGCAGCCTCGATCCCTACCGGGATCCCTTTCATCAACAATTCGCGGCGCACCGTCTCCAGACCACGGAGGATGATCTCCGGCGTGTTCTTGTAGCCGTCAGCCATAACATGCGGCGTGGTGATCACCTTGCTGTAGCCCAGCTCGTGCATCGCGCTGATCAGCTCGATGCTCTGCTCCAGCGTTTGTGCGCCGTCGTCGATGCCGGGAATGAAATGGCTGTGGATGTCGCAGGTGAGCACGCCCAGATCCAGCGGCGCGAGGTCGGGCTGCGTCTTTCCGAAGATCTTGCTGAAGAGGCCCATGTTCGTGCTACCGCAAAGGACGGGGACAAAATGCGTTCGCCGCAGTGGGGCAGAGGACGCGGAGAGAGGAGGGGGACTCTGGCCTTGCGTGCATTTGCTCTGCGCTCTCTGCTTCTCCGCGATAGGATCTAGCGCTGTGCGTAGTGCGCGGAGTAATACTGCTGGTAGGCACCGGAGGTAACATGCTCCAGCCACGCCGCGTTGGCCAAGTACCATTCGACCGTGCGTTCAAGACCCTTCTCGAAGGTGATGCTCGGCTTCCAGCCCAGATCGCGTTCGATCTTGCCGGCATCGATGGCGTACCGCAGGTCGTGTCCTGCACGGTCGGTAACGTAGGTGATGAGCTTGGCGCTTTCACCCTCGTTGCGTCCGAGCTTCTGGTCCATGATGCGGCAGAGCAGATGCACCAGGTCGATGTTCTTCCACTCGTTGTGCCCGCCGATGTTGTAAGTCTCGCCGGTAACTCCTTTGTGGAACACGGTATCGATCGCGCTCGCGTGGTCTTCCACCCACAACCAGTCTCGCACGTTCTCCCCTTTGCCGTACACCGGCAGCGACTTGCGCAAGCGGATGTTGTTGATCATGAGCGGGATCAACTTCTCCGGGAAGTGGTGGCTGCCGTAGTTGTTGCTGCAATTGCTGAGCACGAACGGCAGTTTGTATGTGTTGCCGTACGCGCGAACGAAATGATCGCTCGCGGCCTTGCTCGCGCTGTACGGGCTCTGTGGGTCGTAGGCCGTTTCCTCGGTGAAGAAGCCGCCGTCATGCAACGAGCCATAGACTTCGTCCGTGCTCACATGGTAGAAACGATTCTGCGCCACACCCCGACCCTCCCCGGTGGGGAGGGAGGTATGCCAAGCATGCTTGGCAGCGTTCAACAGGTTCACTGTGCCGATCACATTTGTCGCTACGAACGCCATCGGGTCGCTGATACTGCGGTCCACATGACTTTCCGCGGCGAGGTGGATCACGCTTTCCGGCTTGTGCTCCGCGAAGACCTTGGCAAGGCCTTCCGCATCACGGATGTCGCATTTCACGAAGGTGTAGTTCGCGGCGTTCTCGACATCGCGCAAGTTCTCCAGGTTGCCCGCGTAGGTGAGCGCATCGAGATTGATGATCCGGTACTGCGGGTAGTTGCGCACGAAGCGGCGCACGACATGGCTGCCGATGAAGCCGGCGCCGCCGGTGATGAGGATGGTCCGCATGGGTTTATCCGCAGATGACGCAGATGGCGCAGATGAGCTCATGGGGTCGGGTTTCGGAGGCGCTGAACGATCCTTCTTCAAAGGCTCCAGTACGTGAGGTTCTTCACCTTTTTCCGGTAGATGCCCTTCAGGTCGACGAGGATCCCTTTGTCCGTGAGCATGCTCTTGAACCAGGCTTCGTCCTTGTTCGCGTATTCGTTGTGGTTCACGGCCACGATGATCGCATCGTACGGGCCTTTCATTTCCTTCACCAGCTCGTAGCCGTACTCGTGCTTTACCTCTGCGCTGTCGGCATGCGGGTCCGCCACGTCCACGGTGCAGCTGAAGCTCTTCAATTCGCGCACCACATCGGCCACCTTGCTGTTGCGGATATCCGTCACGTTCTCTTTAAAGGTGGCGCCCATCACCAGGATGCGCGATTCGGCCGGATTCTTTCCTGCGCCGATCACCTTCTTCACCGTCTGCTTGGCCACATACCCGCCCATACTGTCATTCACGTAGCGGCCGCTGTCGATGATCTGCGCGTGGTAGCCCAGTTCCTTCGCCTTGTACACGAGGTAGTACGGATCCACGCCGATGCAATGCCCGCCCACCAGTCCCGGCTGGAACTTGAGGAAATTCCATTTCGTTCCCGCGGCTTCCAGCACGTCGTACGTGTTGATGCCCATCTTGTTGAAGATGATCGAGAGCTCGTTGGTGAGGGCGATGTTCACGTCCCGCTGCGTGTTCTCGATGATCTTGGCGGCCTCGGCCACCTTGATGCTCGTCGCGCGATGCACACCGGCCTTCACCACCAGCTCGTACACCTTGGCGATGATCTCCGCGCTCTCCGGGTCGCAGCCGCTGCTCACCTTCACGATGCTGGAGAGCGTATGTTCTTTATCGCCCGGATTGATCCGCTCGGGAGAGTATCCCACTTTGAAATCGGAAACGTACTTCAGCCCGCTCAGCTGTTCCAGCAATGGAACGCAATCCTCTTCCGTGCAGCCGGGATACACGGTGCTTTCGTACACCACGTAGTCGCCCTTCTTCAGCACTTTGCCCACGGTGTTGGAGGCCCCTAGTAGAGGTCTCAGATCCGGGATGTTCTGATCATCGATCGGTGTGGGCACGGCCACGATGAAGAACTCGACGTCCTTCAGATCGGTGATGTCCGCAGTGAAGGAGATATCGCAGCCTTTGAAGTCGTCCGCGACGAGCTCGTTGCTGGGGTCCTCATGGCGGCGCATCATGTCAACGCGCTTCTCGTTGATGTCGAAACCCACTACTTTGATGCGGCGCGCGAATTCCAGCGCGATGGGAAGGCCCACGTAGCCCAAGCCGATCACGGCGAGTTTCGCGTCCTTCTTGACAAGTCGATCGTACAGGTTGCTCATGGCTCTTTCCCGCCGGTGGGCGAGGGTTCAGTCCTTCAGTTTGTAGATGCGTTCGATGATCTCCACCACCTTCAATCCTTCCAGGGCGTTGGTGGTGAGCGTGGTGCGGCCTTTCAAGGTGTCTACCACGTTCTCGATGATGAAGCTGTGGTTGTTCGCGCTCCCTTTGTAAGCACCGTAGTCGTTCGCCGGGTTCGTTGGGGCGAGCTCCGGCATAGTGTAGTCCTTGATGTGGCACACTTCCACCTGGTCCATGTACTGCCCGCCGATCTTCACGCTGCCCTTGCTGCCGATGATCGTCATGCTGCTCTCCAGGTTCTTGTCCCACACGCTGGTGCTGTAGTTGATGCAGCCCATGCCGCCGTTCTCGAAGCTGAATTGTACCAGTCCGCTGTCTTCGTAATCCGTAAGGTCGGCGTGGTTGAAGTCGGCGAACTTCGCTTGGATGTCCTTGATGTCGCCGAACAGCCAGTACATGATGTCGATGAAGTGGCTGAACTGCGTGAAAAGTGTACCGCCATCCAGGGAATTCGTTCCCTTCCAACCGCCTTTCTTGTAGTAGCGTTCATCGCGGTTCCAGTAGCAGTTCACCTGCACCAGGAAGATGTCGCCCAAGCGCTTCTCATCGATCACGCTCTTGATCCATTGGCTCGGCGGTGAGTAGCGGTTCTGCATCACACCGAACACGGTGCGGTGTACCTGCAAGGCCTTGTAAAGCACTTCTTCACACTCGCTCTTGCTGAGCCCCATCGGCTTTTCGCAGACCACATGCTTGCGTGCTTCCAGGGCCGCCAGGCTTTGCCTGGCATGTAAGCCGTTCGGTGTACAAACGTTGACCACATCGATGTCAGGCACCGCGGTCAACATGGCGGCCATGTCCTGGAAAACGGGGACCCCGAACTGATCCGCCTTTGTTTCGGAGTCGGGTTTCGGGTCGCACACGGCTACCAGCTCCGCCTCCGGATGGCGCGTCACCATCTCCGCGTGCCGCTTGCCGATGTGGCCGCAACCGACGATAGCGAATTTGATGGGGGTGCTCATTCTATCCGCAGATTACGCAGATTGCACAGATGGAATGCGCATTTCGCTATGATCGGATAGGCAATCCTTTGTCGCTCGAGTCAATTCAGAACTGAGGCGCGTCCAGGTCGCCCGAATTAACCTGTGCGATCTGCGTGATCTGTGGACGCTTTCCCGCATTCACTTGCTCTTGTGGACGCGACCATTCTCCAGTTTGTACCGCTCATCACTCTCCGGACAGCTCGCTTCCCCGTTCGCGTCGAACTTGAGCTTGTGACCGAACTCGCTCATCCAGCCTGTTTGACGAGCAGGGTTGCCTACGACCAGGGCATAGTCCGGTACTTCTTTGGTGACCACCGCACCCGCACCGATGAAGGCGAAACGGCCGATGTCATGTCCGCAAACGATGGTGGCGTTCGCGCCTATGGTAGCTCCTCTTTTCACGAGCGTGTGAAGGTATTCCCCCCGCCGGTTCAAAGCGCTGCGCGGGTTGATCACGTTGGTGAACACCATGCTCGGCCCCAAAAACACATCATCCTCGCACTCCACACCCGTGTAGATGCTCACGTTGTTCTGCACCTTCACGTTGCGCCCCAACTTCACGTCCGGGCTGATCACTACGTTCTGGCCGATGTTGCAGCCCTCCCCGATCACGCACCCCGGCATGATGTGGCTGAAGTGCCAGATGCGCGTTCCCGCGCCGATAACGCAGCCCGGGTCGATGACGGCGGTGGGGTGGGCGGTGTAGTCCGAAGACATGATGGGCGGACCGGTTGGCGGATCCGGAAATGGGGTGCGAATGTACCGAAGGGCCACCACCGCTGGCTTGCGGAATCGCCCCTCGGGCAGGTCAGTAAGGGTAGACGATCACATGCGCGGCTTTGTGCGGCAACGACGTGTATCGAACCGCCTTTGTTGGTGCTTGCTGGCAATGTCGGCACCTGCGGTCAAGTCCAACTGTGGCCATCGCTCGTAGTCAATAGCTGCAGGAACGGCCCACCGTTTGGCATGCGGCGATGTTGAATGAGCTCTCGTTGCAGCCCGAACCTCCGCTAAGTCCCTGGAATTTCAGGTCCCAACTGCCCGGTGCCAATGTCAGCGACATTGATTCCCCGGGATCGATCGTGCCGTAGTTCGTCCAGCTAGTGGCCGAGGACGACCTGATCAGGATCTTTTGAACGGTGTGCAGGGATGCGTTCGTGCAGTTCAGCGTTCCGGTCGTGCAGGATTCCGGCGTCGGCAT
>JANOPI010000530.1:0-1712 GCA_031421755.1 Flavobacteriales bacterium
GGACGATGGGCACTTGGGCAGGCAACCACGCCGCAAGCACCACGAACCACAGGGCAATGATGGACCTCCTCGACCGCACGCTTTTCCGAAAGGGCATCGAAAGTAGACGATCCACGCGCGCGATCGGCGTTGGTTGACGGCAGGAGCCCGGGCTATCCCTTCAAAGCACCGCGCCTGGCGGCGCTTCCCGACCAACGGTGCCACGGATATCCACGGATCCATACAGATGCACGAGAGCCTCTTGGAACGTCCAAGCCCTTGCATCCGTGCCTATCCGTGTGGATCCGTGGAGGTTGGTTCAGCGGCTGAGCACCCGCAGGGCGCGAAAAACCTGTTGGCTATTTGACAAGAACCCGCGACCGGTCGTCCGCCCCTACTTTTCACCCGCATGCTGCCCCGGCTCGCCGCTTCATTCCAGCGTAACCCACTGGCGTGGCTCACGTTGATCGCTGCGGTGCCGCGCGTGGTGGCAGCCTTCTTCAGTGAGGGCTACTTCGCGCAGGACGATCACTTCCTGGTGATCGAAGCGGCCATGAGCTGGGTACGCGGCGAGGATTACAACTACTGGCTGCCCTGGAACCAGTTCGGGTTCCCCCAGCCCACCGGCCATATGATGGTTTATCCGGGGCTCCTCTTCGTGCTGTTCGCCGTGTGGGACTGGTTGGGGCTTCAGGATCCTGACCACAAGATGGTGCTGGTGCGGCTGCTGCACGCGGCCTGGAGCCTGGTTATCGTGCGTGTGGGTTATCGGATCGCGCTGCGGTTGAGCGGTGATCCGCGGATCGCCTGGCGCACAGGCCTGTTCCTGGCGCTCTTCTTCTTCATGCCCTTCCTCAGTGTGCGCAACCTGATCGAGATGGTGAGCGCACCCTTCCTGATGTTGAGTGCCTGGTGGTTGCTGAAAGGGAGCGTGGCAGAAGCATCAGTTGGCCAGCCGGGGGCAACAGTCGGCACCGTCCGTGGCGGTCTACCTGTTGCCAAGTACATGCTGATCGCTGGCATGTTCGCGGGTCTCGCCATCAACATCCGGTTCCAGACGGTGTTTTTCGCCGGCGGGGCCGGGCTGGCGCTCCTGGTGCGCCGGGAATGGTTGAGCGCATTGTTCTTCGGCCTCGGCGCACTTTTGCCCATCATCGTATTGCAAGGTGGCATCGACCTGATGATCTGGGGGCGACCCTTCGTGGAGATCACGGAATATGTGCGCTACAACCTGGACAACCCGGACAATACGGGCATTGTGTCGCCTTGGTACAATTACCTGCTGCTGTTGGCCGGGGTGATCATTCCGCCGCTCTCCGTGGCCGTGCTGTTCGGTTTCGCGCGCACACCGCGCCCGCTCGTGCTCTGGCTGCCTGTGGTCCTGTTCGTGCTTTTCCATTCCATCTTCCCGAACAAGCAGGAACGCTTTCTGCTGCCCATCCTGCCCCTCTTCTTCGTGATCGGGTACTCGGCGTGGGAGCGCTTGCGGATCAAGAGCATCTGGTGGCAAAGGCATAGCAGCCTGTGGCGCGGTGCGATGCGCTGGACATGGGCGTTGAACCTGGCACTCCTGGTTCCGCTCACGGTGAGTTCCAGCAAAGCAGAGCGGGTGGGCGCCATGCGGATCCTCCGCGGGTTGTCGGGCGTTACCGGGATCGTTGTGGAAGACACCGCAGAGCATGACCCACCCATGGCACCGCTGTATTACTGGGACGTTTGGGACCGGCCGAACC
>JANOPI010000531.1:0-6190 GCA_031421755.1 Flavobacteriales bacterium
GCAAGAAGAAGGACAAGAACAAGGAGTTCTTCGACAACTACGCGGATTTCTGGAGTGAGCTGAATACGATGGCCCAGGACGCGGGCTTATCCTCTTTTGAAGATGCGCAGTACAGCAAGGCCAAACAATGGTTTGACGGCATGGTGGGGTATTACCCCGAAAACCCGGGTGCGCACCTGATGCTCGGGCTAAGCCTGGTGAGATCCAATATGCTGAAGGAAGGGGAGATGGAGATCGCCAAGTACCAACCCGCTTTGGATGGTGTCGGCGGCATCGGCATGCTGCCGGATGATCAGAAGAAACTGATGCGCAGTGCGCTGCTGAACTATGCTGCGCACCTGGACAGCAAGGGGAATCGCTCCAAGGCGAAAGAGGTGCTCGAAGGGGCGAAGGAATTCTATCCGGACGATGCCGAATTCAAAGGCGCGTACGAGAGCTATTGAAGGAGACCGGATCGGACAGGGGAAGGGGCTGCGGCCCCTTCTTCATTTTTCACGGGTCCCGCCGGTCCCTTTCGCGGGGCGCATGATCGCCATCACCAAGGCGGGCAGGAAGAGGAGCTCTGCCACGAAAGCGAAGGCGAGAGTAAGTGTGATGAGTACGCCCATGTAGAAGATGCTGGCGAACCCCGAGAAGATGAGCGTGGTGAACCCGGAGAGCAGCATCAGGCTTGTAACGGTGACCGCCTTACCGGTTCGCAGGTAGGTCCGCTTGAGGGCATAGGCGGGTGAAAGCCCAGCGCGCAGGTGCTGGCGCAACGCTGCGAGCATGTGGATCGTGTCGTCTTCAGCGATCCCGAATGCGATGCTGAAGATGATGGCCGTGCTCACCTTCAGATCGATGCCGGTGAACCCCATTACCCCGGCGATGAAGAGCAGGGGGATCATGTTCGGAAGCAGCGCGACGATGACCATGCGCCAATCTTTGAAGAACCAAAGCATGATGAGCGCTGTCAAGGCGATCGCCAAGGTCATACCGAGCATCAGCTGCTGGCTGAGCGTCGCATTGTTGCGGTCGATCAGGTATGCCATGCCCGTCTGGTTGAACCGCAGTCGGCCCTCGTCCGTTTGCGCGGCGATGAACGCGTCCAGCCGGGCGTTCTTCCCCTTGTGTACGTGCCCGCCTTCGTCCACATGCCTGCCTGACAATCGGGCGGTGCGGCCATCGGCGCTCACCACGGTGCGGAGGAGTTCCTCGTCGAACAGCTTCAACCGTTTGGCCATGCGTGCGCACTCCGCACTGTCATCCGGCAAGCGATAGAAGTTCCTGTCGCCACCGTTGAACGCTTTGTTCAGCGAGTACATCACGGTAACGGGGGAGAGGATGGCATCTACCGGATAGACCGTATCCAGATAGGATTGCACACGCTCGATCCGCCGCAGCGTCCGAAGGTCCCAGACCGTCGCTTCGCTATCGGTAACGGCGATCTCCATCTCGAAGGGCCGCACTCCACCGAACTCCTCTTCGAACCAGAGGAATCCCTTTTTCATCGGATCGCTGTCAGGGAGATCCTCCAGCAGGAAATTGTTCACCTTGATTCGGTAGGCTCCCGCGGCGCCCACCAGTGCGATGGCTCCAAAGGCGAGCAAGATGATACGTCGCTTCCGGATGGTCCATTGGAACAGGCGCGGGAGTCGCTGGTCCCAAGGAGAGCCTTGTTGCAAGGTGGGCAAGAGCTTGGCAGGATCGGTAAGGACAAGGAGCGCAGGCAACAATGCGAAAGCCAGGCAAAAGGCGAGGACCACCCCGATGGCGGTAAAGACACCGAACTCCTGCAGCGGCGGAATGCTCGCCGTGCCCAGCGTGGCGAACCCGATCCCGCTGGTGACCGCGGTAAGGAAAGTGGGCAGGCCGACTTCCCGATAGGTAACAGCGATGGCCCGGATGTGCGGCACACCACTGCGTATCTCTTCGAGGTAACATTCGAGCAGGTGTACCACGTCGCTCATGCCTACGACGAAAAGGATCGTTGGCAGCAGCATAGTGAGAATACCCAGCGGCTTGCCCAGCGCTGTCATGAAGCCCACCTGCCAAAGGATGGCCAGGCCCACCACCAGGATCGGTATGAGTACACCGGGAACACTGCGGAAACCGAACCAGAGGAAAACGGACAGGAGCAGGAGGGAAGCCGCAAGGAAGAACAGCGTCTCCTTCACCATGGTCACGATATAGTGGTCTTGCCCCACGATCCGCCCGGCCATCCGTGCACCGCCGAATCCGCTCTGGTCAAGTACCTGCAGCACATTCGCCAGCAGGCGGTCACATTTTTCTTTGGATAGTCCGGGCTCGGCCGTAAGGATCACGAGCATAGCGCGGGCGTCATCGGTGAAGAAGAGGTCTTTCACGCGTGGATCGGCCCAGATTCGCGCCGAGTCGATGGCCGGCAGGGAGTTATCGCTGAACCGCAGATAGGGCGTCTCGAATATTCCGAACGGGGTGATCACCGGTTCGCTCATGCGCGTGGGTGACGCTACGCGCAACACGAACGGCAGCCGTTCCAGACGCGCGGCCAGCGAGTCTACGCGCGTGAGGTACTCGGCGTTGAAGACCCCACCAACTCGTTCCAGGCCGAAAAGCAGGAAGTCATTGTCGTGGCCGAACTGCTCGCGGAATTCAAGGTACCGGTCAAGTTCGCTATCGTTCTTCGGGAAGAACTTCTCGAAGTCGTAGTCCACGCGCACGTTGCGCAAGGAGAAGAGGGCCAGGAGTGAAATGAGTCCGATGGCCAACAACGCCAGTCTCGCGTTGCGCCGGGTGAGCCATTGCTCGAACTGTAGCGGTCCCTTCTCCATCAACAAGGAATGGTCGATCCCGTGGTGCGAACTTGCCCCGCGCCCTCCAGAGGCCGGGATAGCTTCGCGCCGTGCAAAGAACGCTTTTGATACGTCCGTTGTTTTTGGCGGGGTGCCTGCTCTTGTCCGGGCCAATGCTGGCGGGGCGTTTGAAGAAGGCATTCAAGGCCTTGGCCATCCATGACTATTTCAAGGCCCGCGAACTCTTCTATAAGGAGATCCGGAAGCATCCCGCTGCTGCGTGGTACGGGCTGAGCGTGATCACCGGTCGTGCGGACAATCCCTTTTATCAGCTGGACAGCAGCTTCGCCTGCATCCAACGTGCGGATATCGCCTTCACGCTGTTGCCGGGGAAACAACGCTCGGTGTTGCAGGGATCCGGCGTCGATGCCAGCGCGATCCTTCTACAGAAGGAGCATGTGTACAGTATCGCATGGGACCAGGTCCGGGCAGTGAATTCCATCCAGGGGTATCAGGGATTCATCGAACGGTACGCGGGAAGTTCGCACGTTCCCGAGGCCGTGGCCGCCAGGGATGCGCTGGCGTTCCAGGAAGCGCGGGCGCAGGACAGGGCGGAGGGCTACCGGCGTTTTCTGGAAAGTCATCCCGGGGCGGCCGAGACCTATGAAGCGCGCACACGCATGCAGGAAGCGGTGTTCCGGGAGGCCACTCCTGATGGCACGTTGGTGGAGTACGAGCGGTTCATCGCGGAGCATCCACAGAGCCCTTATGTGGCGAACGCGCACAAAGAGATCTACCGGATCAGTGTTCCGCAAGGCACGCCAGAGGAAAGGTATGCGTTCATCCGCCGCCACCCGAACAGCCCGCTCGTGGCCGAGGCGTGGCGGTCGATCTACGAGGACCGGACCAAGGACCTGAGTGCTGGAAGCATCACGCGTTTTCTGAAGGAATACCCGGACTATCCGTACGTGGAAGAATTGAGCGTGGCCTTTGAAACGGCCAACCTGGACCTTCTGCCGTTCAGGCGCGAGGGCAAATGGGGCTTTATCGATACCAAAGGCGTGGAGCGCATAAAGGCCGAATACGATTTCGCTGACCCCTTTGATGGAGGCCAGGCGCAAGTGGGCATGAACGGTCTGGTGGGAACAGTGAACAAGTCGGGCGATCTGGTGGTGCCCACCGATTTCGACGATGTCCTCGGCTTCAGCGAAGGGTTGGCCACGGTGGAGCGGGGAGATCAGGCGGGGGTAGTGGACCGCTCTGGGCGGCTCATCGTCGGACTGGGCTATGAGGAGATCGGCGAATTCAACGAGGGGCTCGCCTATGCGCGGAAGGACGGCAAGTATGGTTATCTCGATGCGAAAGGGAACAGGGCGATCACGTTCATCTATGATGGTGCGAACACGTTCCTCAGCGGCGTGGCCGTGGTGGAGAAAGAGGGTCTATCCGGTGTGATCGACACCCGTGGCGCGCAAGTGGTGCCCTTCCAGTATGATTGGATCGAAGGGTTCACCGGGGCGGTATCGCGCGTGCGCAAGGATGGTCGTATGGGCATCATCAGCCCGTTCGGCGACGTACTCCTTCCCATCGAGCACGATCACGTGGGCTCCTTCAGTGAAGGACTGGCGATCGTTGCGGATGGTGGGAAATGTGGCTACGTGGACATAACCGGACGATCCATTCTGCCGCAACGCTATGAGATGCCCGACGGAGCACCATCAGCTTGGGGCGACTTCCACAATGGTGCGGCGCGCGTGGTGGTGGGAGGCAAGATCGGTCTCATCGACGTGCGTGGTGAGTTCTTGGTCCCGGCCAAGTACGCCGACATCGGCTTACCGGAGGACAGGTCCGTTGCCGTAAAGAAGAAGGTGAAGTGGACCTTCCTGTCCTGGAAGGGCGGAACACTCACCGATAAGGAGTATGATGGGGTCTGGGAGATGCACGAAGGCTATGCCCGGGTGCGCATCGATGGTTCATTCGGCCTGGTGGATAGCCTTGCGCGTCCGGTGCTTCCGGTCAAATTCCCTGAGTTGGGTGATGTTCGACACGGCCTGCTCATCGCAGCGGAGCGTTCAGCGGCCGGAGGATCAAAATGGGGCGTGATCGACGTTACAGGGAAGGTGCGCATCCCGCTCGTTTTCGATCGTGTCGAGTTCGTGGACGATGCGGTGGTGGCCGTGGGCCGCGGATCGGGCGAACGCCTGACCGACATGCGCATGGCCTACATGCGCGTGGCCGACGGCCAATACATCTGGAAAGAGGCCGGCTTCGACGCGGAGCCCTAGGTCAACGGAGCACGGTAACGCTTCCGGTGAGGAAGTCTTGCGTGACCCCCGCATCCCCGACGGATTTGTAGCGCAAGGTCCACACATACACGCCGTCCTGCACCGCAGTGCCGTTCAAAGTACCATCCCAAGGTTCGCCGGGCTCGTCGCTGCTGAAAATGTTCTTACCCCAACGATCGAAGATCAGGAACGTGTAGGCCCGGAACCCTCCCGAAACGACGGGAGTGAACTCGTCATTGATGCCATCACCGTTAGGGGTGAACCCGTTCGGCACATAAATGAGCGGGGCGCATTCCCCTTCATAGATCATGAGTGTATCGGCGGCATTGATACAGGGTCCGCTGAGGGAAACATGATAAACACCGGGTGCGGTCACCACGATGCTCGGTCCAATTTCTCCGGAGTTCCACGTGTACTGCGCAAGGTGAACGGTCGCGTCGAGCTCCACCTCGTCACCCAAGCAGATCGGGGCGTCAGGTCCCAGGTCGATATCAGAGACCACCGGCAGGAAGTCCACGTGAAGCTGATCGCTCGAGACGCAGCCATCCATGGAGAACGTAACGAGGACAGTGCTGGTGGTGGTCACCAGCAGGGTGTCCATCATCAAGGTATTGTTCCAGACCAAGCTGGCACCCGTCGGGTCAAGCGATAGGTAGAGGCTGTCTCCTTCGCACAGCGTCCGATCAGGGCCGAGGTCCGGCGGAAGCAGAGGAACGTACGCCACCATCACTTGGTCACTCACGGTGCAGCCGTTGGCATTGGCGAGAACGGTGTAGCTCCCTCCCGAGTTCACGGTATAGCTGGTCCCGGAAGTGCCATCCGGCCACGTGAGGTCAACGCCGGGTAGCAATAGGGTCAGGGTGAGTTCTTCTCCCGGACAGAGCGTGGTGTCCGGCCCGAGATCAACCAAGGAATCATCGAAGTAGGACACCTGCGTCTCACCTTCCACTGAGCACGAGCCGATGGTGATGGTGGCGCCGTAGGAGCCTGGAGCATTGACAAGGAAACCGCTCGATACCGATCCGTCTTGCCAGGCATAAGTGGCTCCGGTTTGTGCGATATCGATCAACCAAACGGCCCCATCACACAGGGTGGTATCCTGTGGAAGGTCGATCACTGGCGTAGCGAGCGCGGCCACCAACAACGTGTCCG
>JANOPI010000532.1:0-42354 GCA_031421755.1 Flavobacteriales bacterium
GGGCCAGGCGTCACGGACGTGTTTCAGGTGGACGTACATGGGATCTCTCTTTTGTGTGGCGTTTAGTTTGTCACGAGTGGCTAGTCTGCCTAAGCAGCTGCCACTCGTCAATCGCTACTCATCACTCGCCACTCGCATTTACATCATCTTGAATCCACCGATCTCCAGCATATGCTCATGGCCATTGCTTCCTTGTGAGCCCGGCACCACGCTCTTGTATTCCGCACGGATGGCCGCCAGCCACTTCTTGGAGCGTTCGGTCAGGTCGAAGTTGTCCGTCATCATGCGGCCGCGCATTACGAGGATGCCGATGTCCGCGCCTTCGTAGAGCCAATCGCCTACGCGCGTGATGCGGAGGAAGAACGCTTCGTTGTCCTTTTCCACGTAACGGCGATGCGTATCCATGCGCCAGAAGTAGATGCTTCCGTCTTCGCGCATGCGCCAGATCCCGCTGCGTGGCGCCTCGGTCACACGGCGGATGTCGTCCTGCGTGTGCTTGATCACCATCTGGCCCCAGCTGTCGATGTTCACCTCTTTCGCCCAGCGACGGTTCAGGACGTTCACGTTCAGCTCGTACGGCACGTTCATCCATTCCAACGTGTGGAATAGGTGCAGCGGCATGTCGCTCAGCGCGAAGACCGCGTGATTGGTGATGCTGCTCGCACCCGTTACGCGCGGGTTCAGCTCGCCGAGGTAGATCTCGCCATTGTCCTTGTCGATGAGGTAGTCCAATTCGAAGTAGCCCTTGTAGCCCTCTTTGCGCAGTTGATCGCCGAAGAGGCGTGCGTACTTACGTGCTTTCGCCCGGATCTTCGGCGTGAAGGTGTCGCTGAAGATCTCATTGCCGCACCAGCCGCCTTTGTAGGGCGTGAGTTCCTTGAAGCCCACGAGCTCGGTCATCAGCGGTGCCACGATGGTGCCGTGACGCGTTACGCAGGCTTCCATGGCGGCACCACGACAGTTGATGCGCTTCATGATCTTGCACTCCTTCTCCGCCTCGATCTCCTTGGCGTACTTGGCGTAGTCCTCCTTGGTCTTGATGAAGAAGGTGGTGTGGCCGCTGTCGCCGTAGGGCGTTTGCACCACGAGGTCGTTGCCGAGCTTGCCCTTAGCGGCTACCTGCATCAAGTGATCGAAGTTCTTCACCGGATGGAGCACGTATGGAACACATGGCACGCCGGCTTTTTCGGCCACGCGGTTCGTGTTCACTTTGTTGTCCAGCCAACTGCGCAGTTTGGCGGGCGGGAAGATCACGTCCAGTCCGGCCTTCTTCGCCAACGCTTCGGTCTTCTCATCGAACATCAAGAAGAGCGCTTTGCCCGCGGACTTGCTGCTCATACGTCGGCTCTCGATGAAGTCGCGGACCTCGCTGTGCGTGAGCAGGTAGTTGTTGATGTCCTCGATGCTCTGGAACTCCTCATGCGGCTCCTCGGTCTTCGGGCTCATCAGGTTCGGGTGCAGCCCGTCGAAGCAATCGATGTAGGTGATGAACTTGAAGCCCTTGATCCACTCGTCCGCGCCCAACAAGTTGAAGTTGGTGGCGCTGATGAAGTAAATGGGTGTTTCGTTCCGATAGAAGAAGCGGCGGATGTCGCTCACGCCTTTCAAAAGGTTGGCGGGTTTCTTCTTGGTCGGACGCTTGCTAACGTTCTTTATCGGGTCTGCCTTTTTGATCGGGCGGGGCGAAGACTTTTTCGCCGCGACTTTCCGCGCAGACTTCGCTGCGGTCGAGGCATCGACCTTTTTCTTCGGGGTGGTTTTGCGCGGGGTGGTCTTCGCGCTTGGTCGGGATGAGGGCTTCTTCTTTTTGGCCATGCGTTGGTCACCGAAGGCTTGGGCGTGGTGATGTTGGAAGCAAAGTAAAGTTTCCCGAGCGATGGTCAGCCATACGAAGGCAGCGCAATTGAGAACACGCATTTCGTGACGAAGAGATTCCGCGCCATCCCCGATCTTCAACCCGTTCATGCCTACTAAGCCGACCCTTCTCGATCGCCTTGCCGACCCCCGTTGGCAGAGCGCGCTCGTGTTCCTCGTCGCGTTCGTCCTGTACGCGAACACGCTAGGCCATGGCTACGTCCTGGATGACGGCCTTGTTCTGCAAGACAATGCTTATGTGCAGAAAGGCATCCGAGGCCTTCCGGACATTTTGTCCAAGGACAGCTTCCACGGAACCTTGGGCGAAAGCGCTTACCTGAGTGGAGGCCGCTACCGCCCGCTTTCCTTGGTGATGTTCGCCTGCGAAGTGTCGTTCTTCGGCATGAAGCCCTTTGCGCACCACCTGATCAATGTGCTGCTCTATGGCCTGACAGCGGTTGTGCTCCTGCGGTTGTTGCGGCACGTTGTCTTCAAAGAGTTTCCGTTGACGGCATTGGCGGCCACACTGCTGTTCGTCGTCCATCCCGTACACACGGAAGTGGTGGCGAACATCAAAAGCCGTGACGAGATCCTTTCGCTGCTGTTCTTGATCATCACGCTCGGCTTCTTGTTGCGCAACGGGCCAGGGTCGTCGGTCGCGGACAGGTGGAAGGCGGCGGGCTGCTACGTGCTGGCGCTGCTGTCGAAGGAGAACGGCATCGTGCTGCTGTGCATCGCGCCGTTGGCCTTGTTCACGTTCGCGGGCAAGTCTTGGGAGCGTGCCGCGCGGGACTGCTGGCCGCTCGGCGTCGTAGCGCTGGGGTATGTGGTGCTCCGCGTGGTGCTGGTCGGATCGCGTATGCAGGAAGTTCCCGGCGTGCTGGACAACCCTTACGTCCTTGCGGCAACAGACCAGAAGCTCGCCACGATCCTGGTCGTTTTCATCAGCTACCTGCGGCTGCTGGTGTGGCCGCATCCGCTCACCTATGACTATTCGTTCGCCCAAGTGCCTTACCGTGACTTCGGCGAGCCGCTGGTGTGGGTTGGTGCTGTGCTCGTCGCGATGCTGCTCGTTCTGAGCGTTCGTTCATTGATGCGCAGAGACCTCTTGGGCTGGTGCGCCGCGTTCTTTCTGGCCACACTTCTCCTGGTCTCGAACCTCTTCTTCAACATCGGTGCGCCCATGGCGGAGCGTTTCCTCTACCAAGCGAGCGTGCCCTTCATTATCGCGGCGGTGGAGTTGGGCAGAAGAGCATTTTCCTCCGCTGGAATGCCGAATGGACGTGGCATCACCGTTGCCGCTTCGATCATGGCACTGCTCTGCATTCCTCAAGCTTGGCGAACGATCGACCGCAACGCTGACTGGAAGGACCGCGATGATCTGTTGCTCCATGATGTGGATGTTTCTTCGCATAGCGCCCGGGCGAACACCTACGCCGGGATCGCCTGCATCCGCAAGTGCCAATCGGTCGCCGACAAGAAGGTGCAATATGGTCTCGCCTCGCAAGCATTGGTGTTCTTCTCCCGCGCGGACAGTATCGTTCCGGAATACTTGCCCGTGCTACTGAACCGGGGAGCGGCCTTCTTCATTCTGGACAGCATGGCCTCGGCGGAAGCCACGTGGGACCATGTGCGATCGATCGAGCCAGGAAATACCATGTTGAGCACCTATGATGCCCTCCTGTTCGACCACTACTACCGCAAAGGCTTGAAGGCCGGTACCGAGCATGACCTGCCCTTGGCGATCGCCGCGCTGACGAAAGCGGTGCGCTACGGTCCGAACAACGTGGACGCCTGGTACAACCTTGGCGGTGCGAATTTCACGGCGGGCGATACGGTGAATGCACGGTCGAGCTGGGATCGGGCCCTTCGTCTCGATCCCCGGGACTCGGGTGCACAAAATGGTCTTAACGCGCTGCGGCGATAAGAGTGTAGCTTCGGGCCATGGGCTCCGGAGCATACCCCCGTGTCATTATCACCCGGCTCGCGGAGATGCGGATGGTGGCCCCCGGGTTTCTCGAGCAGCGGTTCCATCAAGGAGCCAAACTGGATCCGGCCGGTTTCCAAGAGAACAAGCAGGCACGCTTCGAGCTGATCGGCGATGAGCCTTACCTGATGCTCAGTGTGTTGCCGCCGGACGTCGACTTCGAAGTGCGCATTACCACGTCCGATCACTTCGCCCCCGAGCGCGGTAAGGATCCATTGATGGCTCTCGCTATTGTGGCGCAGGACAATGTGGCCGAGATGGTGACGAAACTCTATTTCTCCTATTTCCCACAGCTCTTCCGTATCCGGATCTTCACCGATGAGGAAGCGGCTCGTGCCTGGTTGTTGGAACAGCGTGAGGAGATCATGCGTTCCGAAAGCGGCGCTGCCCAGCAGTGAACCCGGTGAACATGAGAAAGGCCGAAGCACGCGCTCCGGCCCTTCCGCTTCCAGCTCTTGGCAATATCAGTTCACCACAAGGCGAACGATCGTCGGTACACCTCCGTTGAGCAAACGCACGAAGTAGAGCCCGGACTGATGTTCCTGCAGTTCGAGGGTCGTGTTGCCAGACGTGATCGATCGGTCAAGTACGGTGCGGCCAGTAGCGTCCAGCACACTGATGCGCGCACCTTTCGCCAACACCGGCAGCTTCACGTTCACCAGACCATTGGTCGGATTCGGATACACCGAGAAGCCTTCTGTATCCACTAGAACGATCCCCGTGCTGATGTAGGCGAAGGCATCCGATGTGCTCGAGCAGCCATTCGCGTCGGTGATGATCACGTTGTAGTTGCCGTTCTCCGTGGCGGTGTATGTTTCGCTCGTAGCGCCGTCGATCACGTTACCGTTAAGCAACCACTGGAAGGTGCCGGATCCTGAAGCGCTCAACAGATCTCCGGCTTGGGTGATGACAGGTTGGGCGGGCAGGGGGTTCTCGGTTACGATAACCGCGTCCGACATATCGGAAACGCACCCGGCGAGGCTGGTGACGACAAGCGTGTAGGACCCGCTTGTGTCCGCAATGTAGTTGAGGCCGGTAGCGCCAGGGATCAGGGCGCCGTCGAGGTACCATTGGTGGTCGATGCCCATGGGAGCATTCGCGTCGAGGGAGACCGAGCCACCCTCGCAGAAAGTCGCGACGCCTTGTGCGCTTATCCCTGGGGCGTAGAGAGGTTCGATCGTAATGATCGCCGCATCGGATGAAGCGGAGGTGCAACCGCTGCTGGTTCCCACCACCGTGTATACCCCGGATGCATCAACGGTGAGTTCAGTCCCGGTGGCCCCGTCGATCAACGTGTCGTTCAAGGACCACTGATAGCTGACGCCTGCCATTTCCACAACGCTGAGCGTTACCGTGTCGCCCTCACAGAATACCAGGAAGCCATCTGCACTGAGTACCGGCGTGGCCACGGTGCCGATCGATACGAGGACCGGATCCGCGCTATAGGTACAGCCGGTCACCGTGTTCGTTACCAACAAGGAGTAGCTGCCCGCCTCCGCAACCAACAAACTCGAAGCCTCTTCGCCCGAAAGAACATTATCGTTCAAAGACCACACAAACGTCAGGTCGCTCTGTCCAGAGTTGTCGATCGCGGTGATCGTCAACGGCGAACCATCGCAGGACAAATAGGAAGCTTGATCGAAGGCGTAGGTCGGTGCTTCACCAACGAGCACACTGATCGCGTTCGATGTGTCCGCGCCGCACGCGTTGGTCACCAGAAGTGTGTAATCGCCCGATGCACCAGCGTCATACGTCGCGCTGTTCGCCGTGTCGATGTCCGCGCCGTTCAGCTGCCACTGGTATTCACCGGCGACAGGATCAGCATTCAACGCCACTGTGCCACCGCCACAGAATTCCGTTGGGCCATCTGAGGAGATGAGCGCGGATGGTGCCGTGTTATCGATGGTGATGTCGAAGCCGTTGTCAGCACCCGTGTACGCTGGGCTGTTCGAGTTCACACGGATCCGGTAGCCGGTGCCGGGGGGCGTGTTCAGCGGGATCGTGACCGTGATCGTGCCGGATTCCGTGGTGGTCTCTTGGGCGAGGAAGGTCGGGTCCGAGAAGTAGCCATTGGCATCAGAGAGCTCTGCGATGAATTCATTGGAAGGCACGAAGATTCCGCCGGGGTTGTAGCTGCCGGTGGCTTCGTAAGGCAATTCGATTTCAGCACCGGGGCACAGCGTGGCCGCCAACGGTTGTACCACTTCAATGGTATGCGGCAGGTCGTAGTAGAAGATCTCCGTTACCACCTCCGTACCGAAGAGCTCCGTGGTGTTGATCTGCAGTACCGGGACCCGCAGGTCTTCCGCGAGCCATTTGTATTCGCGCACCAATGGGCGGTCTATGTTGAAACCCAAGCTCAAGGTGTCCACGCTGATCGTATCGTGCCCGGCGATCGTTGTCCGTACACGCAGCACATCGAACGTGCCGGCCGGTGTGGCGATGGTGCCCCATCCGTCCACTTCGTTGTCGCGCACCTGGGAATAGCCATAATACGCAAGTGTCGGTATATTCAACTCGTAGCCGGAACTGGACGAGCTCACGTCACCATGGTCCAGCGGAAGCTCGTACACCACATCGGGCGAGTTGAAGATGATCGGTACCGGAATGCCGGAGAGCTCTACCCCGAATCCCACCTTGCGGTACACCGTGGGGCTGTGGTAGAGAAAGGTGTACGGATTGTCGATCGGCAGCAATTGATTGAAGGGGATGTCCGTGCCGGGCTTCGCGTGGTTCGCCCGGTTGGCGTTGAAGAAGACGTCCGCGTAAGCGATGGCGTACACGAAGTTCGTGGAGGCCACACTTTGGTATTCGGTGATGTCCTCACCTGCCGCTGTCAGATCCGTGAAGTCCCATTCGTGGTCCAGTCCCGTGGTGCCGTAGTCGATGTTGAAGCTGTTGTTGGCGCGTGTTCGGTTGAGCGCATCACCCGCGTGGGGCATTTCGTTCTGACCGATCTGGATCTGCGCCTGGAGCGCGAAGGCCAGCGAGAGGGCGATAGGCAGCGTAATGGTTCGGAGCATGGAAGGGCCGGTTTGGTCGGGCAAAATACCCGGCCCATGCGGTGGACGTCAATACTTGGTCGAACAGCTTGTTCACCACGCTTGTGTTGGCAACCCCCTCCACCGTGCGTATTCCGTACTTCTGGAATTCGGCTCGACAGGCCCGAACGGTTCACGCGCACTGGACTCTGCCGTTGCCACGCCCCATTTTTGCTCGGTCACGCACCTGTCTCTCCCAGGCTGTTGGACCCCACCATGAACGAATACGCCAGCTTCGAGCGGGTAACTGCGGATATGCTCGAGATCCGCCTCAAGTCGGGCCTCCGCATCGATAAGGATTGTATCGCTGGCATCATGCGGGAACGGAGGCGGCTCTGCGGGACGGAGATCGTATGCCTGCTGGTCCTGGTACCGGATGATGCGGAGTTGGACATCGCGGTGCTGGGGATGGATCATTACCAGGCCAACGAGAGTTCTGATGGTATCCGAGCCTTGGCGATCTGCTCGGAAACACTGATGTTGGAAACCATGGCGAGGCTCTACGCAGCCTATTTCCCGCCGCTGTTCAGGATGGAGGTCTTCAACAAGGAAACGGACGCGCGCACTTGGCTGAACGAACAGGTCAGCTTGTTGCGACAGGCCGGGCAGAAGGCCTAACCGAACAACAGCTTGAAGTAGAAGGAAGGCTGCCGCAACCGCGCCCGCATGTCCAGATCATTGAACATGCTGCTGATCGTATCTGCCAAGGCCGGGTTACTCACAGCGCGGCCGACAACCAGGTTGAACAGCCAGGGCCTGTTCGCCAATTGCTGGAGCCGCGTGCTGATCGAAAGTTCCTTGCTGAGCCGACGCCAGACCCGCTGGTCATAGTCTGCCAACAGCGCTGCTGCCGGTCGTCCTTCTGCATGGGCGAGCGCTTCTGCCGCTATGTCCCCGGCATGCATGCCGCTGATCATCGCATGGCTGATGCCTTCGCCGGTGAAGGGGTCGATCAAGTGGCCCGCATCACCAACCAGCAGGTAGCCATCGCCGCTCAGCTTGCGGCGCTTGCTCGCCAGCGGTAGACCAAGACCTTGGATGTTCCCGTCGACCGCCGCTTCCGCGAATCGTCCCTTCAGATCCGGATGCTCAGCAATGAGCGACTTCAGCAGCGCTTTCAGATCCGTTTTCCTCTTCCGGACCACATCCGAACGCAACCCCAGACCAACGTTCGCACGACCATCAGGCAGCGGGAAGATCCAGAGGTAGCCGGGCAACAATTCCTTCAGGAATATCAGCTCGATGAAGCCTTGTCGGTCCAATCCCGTTACTCCGGAATAGTAGGCCCGAACGCCCGCGCAGTGGTGGCGGGGTTCCATTCGGAGGTCGGCGACGTGCCGTGCGAAGTGGGAATTCGCACCGTCAGCCGCGATCACCAGGCGCGCTTCGATGGTGAGGCCTTCCGATCGATCGGATACCCGCCAACCAGTTGCGGTTCGCTCAAAGTCCTGCAGTGAAGTGTTCTCCAACACGTTGATCTCCGGCGCGCTCCGGGCCTTCGCCAGCAACAGCGCATCAAAGGCCAGCCGTGGCATGATGGAGCCAGGTGCGGCACCTTCCCCCGTGTTCCGGCTGAAGGGTACGCGCAACGAACGGCCACTCGGCGCTGTGAACGTGACACCCCAGCTCGGCAGTTGGCGTGCATCGGTGCGGAGTTGCGCGCCGACATCCGGAGCGAGACGGTCCAGCACGCGCATCACTTTTCCGCTCAACGCATCACCGCAGACCTTGTCGCGCGGGAAGATCGCTTTGTCCACGAGCAGTGCTTCCACACCATGCTTGGCCAGGGACAACGCCGCAGCGCATCCGCCGGGACCAGCGCCCACGATCAGAACATCGGTCTTGATCGTTCTGACCATCAGGCTCTGCGTTCTTCAGCCGCGGAAGGCACCGTCAGAAAACTGCTCCAAGAAGCGCACATCGTTCTCCCAATACAACCGGAGATCCGGTACCCGATAGATCAGCTGCGCCACCCGCTCCACCCCCATGCCGAAGGCGAAGCCGGAATACACCTCCGGATCGATGCCGCAATTGGTGAGCACCGCCGGATCCACCATGCCGCAGCCCATGATCTCCACCCAGCCACTATGCTTGCACACGTTGCACCCCTTGCCCATGCAGATCGTGCAGCTCATGTCCACCTCCGCGCTCGGTTCTGTGAAGGGGAAGTAGCTCGGACGCATGCGGATGCTGACATCAGGCCCGAACAGGCTCTTGGCGAAATAGTCCAAGGTGCCCTTGAGCTCCGCGAAGCTCACGCCCTTGTCCACGTAAAGTCCTTCCACCTGATGGAACATGCAGTGCGCACGCGCGCTAATGGCCTCGTTGCGATACACCCGTCCCGGCGAGATCGTGCGGATGGGCGGCTTCGAGTTTTCCATCACCCGCACTTGAACGCTGCTCGTGTGCGTGCGCAGGGCCATATGCGCCCCCAGGTCCACGAAGAAGGTGTCCTGCATATCCCGTGCGGGATGGTCCGGTGCGAAGTTCAGCGCGCTGAAGTTGTGGTGGTCGTCCTCCACCTCGGGCCCTTGGCTCACCGTGTACCCGATGCGCGCGAAAACGTCCGTGATGCGCTGGCGGATGATGGTGATGGGATGCAGGCTACCAACCCCTTCGGTGAGCGCGGGCCGCGTCGGATCTCCGGACAAGGTCGTTTCTGCTTCGCCTTTGTCCAAAGAGGCCTTCAGTTCTTCCCAGCGGGTCTGCGCGGACTGCTTCAGCTTGTTCATCCGCTGCCCGAACTCGCGCTTCTCTTCGGAGGCCACCTGTTTGAACTCCTCGAACAGGGTGGTCACCGATCCGTTGCGGCCTAATGTGGCCACCCGGAAGCGTTCAACCTCTTCGGTGGTGCGTGCCATGGCAGCGGCCACTTCGGCCTCCAGCGATTCGATCTTTTCTCTTAAGCTCATTGCAGAATACGCATCCACATGCGCACATCGGTCAGGGGGCGGTCACGGTCGTCGCAGGGCATGGCCGAAATACGGTCCAGTACGTCCGATCCTTCCAGCACCTGGCCGAAGATGGTGTATTCACCGTCCATCCGCGGGGAACCGCCCGCAGTGGCGTATGCGCGCAACTGGTCCGGGGTGTAGGTGATGGCCGCCATCGGGTCGGCGGCATTCCGCTTCTGCTCCACCATCCGCAATTCGCTGGGGCTCCAATCTTGGCCCAGAATCATGTAGAACCCGGCGCCATGGCTCCGTTTCTCACCGGCAGGAAAGGATTCATCGCGCACTGCGCCCAGCGCACCCTTGATGTGAACGATCGCCGGAACGATCTCCGGAGCCAGGCTGGGCACCGTTGTGCCTGTGCCCAAAACCTTGTGCCGGTCGTCAGCATGTCGGCTGGCCGGATCCCCACCGATCACCATGGCCCCAGGCACCACGCGGTGGAAGAGCGTGCTGTCGTAATACTGCTCCTGTACCAACTTCAGAAAATTGTCCCGGTGATGCGGGGTCTCATTGTTCAAGGCGATAACCATCCGTCCCACAGTGGTATTCACCTCCACCAGTGGGCGCTTGGGCGCATCGGTTGCCTGGCCCCGCAAGGCCTTCGGGGATATCAGGATCACCAGTCCGGTGAGCACAGATAGAAAGGCGTGGGGTGCGGACATTGGCCGATGCTGCTATTTTTGGGGGCCTCTTACCAGGGCCTGCCGCGCGGAGCGGCCAAAAGTAACCCACCGTTCCCCCATGATCCGCAAGGTCCTACTGTGCGCGCTGGCCGCTATCGCCCTACTGCCGTTCACCTCCTCCTGCAACAAGGAAAAGGATACGATCGCCATTATCACTGTAGTGGATACCGGAGGCCGCCCCGTTGACAGCGCCTATGTGAAGCTCTTCGCCAATCTGGCTTACCCCGTTGGGGATCCCAGCCGGTTGCTGCGTGAGGGGTTAACGGACAGCCGGGGTGAAGTGGAGTTTGATTACACCCAGCAATACAAGCAGGGCCAAGCGGGGTTCGCCGTGCTGGATATCGTGAGCTTCAAGGACAGTGCGGTGGGCGAAGGGATCATCAAGATCCTGGAGGAGGAAGAGAACCGGGAAACGATCACGCTGACCCCGGTCAACTAGTCCGGTCCTCAGTTCTCGAAGTAGCCCAGGATCGCTTCTTTCATCAAGCGTTCTTGTTCGTCAGCACCCAAGGCTGGCAGATCCTTCACCCGCTCGAAGTGAGGCCAGCCGTCCGCATCGCGCCCCAACTCCTTGTAGTATCCGAAGGGCGTCAACAGCACACAGATGGCGATGTGCATCAACGCCATCTTCTCATCTTTCTTGAATTCGCGCGCGTGCTGACCCAACTCTTGCACACCGATCAAAAAGATCAGGCCATTCAGGTCCACCGGGCCGCTGAATCGCGCCTCCATGCGCTTCAACAGATCGCGCCAACGCTTTTCGAATGTAAGGTCCAAGGAATGGGGATAGTGGGAGAAATGGTGTATCCGATACCGCGGGCAAAGGTCAGTGCATTACGCTCTGATTTCCACTTTTGTGCCTGCTGCTTTCCACAAACGATCCGATGAACTGGCTCGACTATACCATCATTGCCCTGCTTGTCTTTGCCGCTGTTCGCGGTTTTATGCGCGGCTTCATCATCGAGGTCTGTGGCCTGCTGGGTCTCGTGCTCGGCATTTGGGGCGCGGTCCATTTCAACGTTCAGGTGGCGGAATGGCTCGGCTTGGGGCCGGACAAAGAGGCGGTTTCCTTTCTGGTGACAGTGGTGGGCATCCTCGTTGCTGTCAGCCTCATCGGCCGCGCCCTGACCAAGGTGGTGGATGTTGCGCAATTGAGTCTGCCCAACAAGGTGGCCGGTCTGTTCTTCGGGGTGCTTCGCAAGGTCTTTGTGCTCAGTGTAGTTCTGAATATCCTGTTCGCCAAGCATCTCAGTGCATGGGCCCCCTCCTCGGAAGTCCAAGAACGGTCGCTGGTCTTTGGACCACTCCGCGCATTCGCCCCCGCGATTTTTCCTGCGCTGGGGGAGACGAAATGGGTGAAAAAGGCACTTGAGGACCTGAGGCGTAATACCATTTCGCAGTAAGGATTGGTCTAGAGATGCGCGGCTATTTTTTCGCAGGACGAGCCGAAGAGGTCGATGCGTAGCCGGAGCTACGGAACGACCTCTTCGGTGAAGTAGTGCGGAAAAAGAGCAAGCAGATCGGACCATGCTTTATTGCGAGATGGTATAAAGTGGAAGCTGCCGCCATGGCAGGTGAAACGGTGGAAAGTCCCCGTTACTAAGACCGCTTCCGTTTCAGAGCCTTGGGAACTGCGGCAGGCGCCGCCTGTTTGCCCATCGCCGTCACGGTCCGTTGCCTTCCGAGGGCGGCATCGGTGAAAACGCGCAAGCCCAGTTCCGGCCTGTACCCGTGTATCTCCTTCACGTCTATCGCAAGCAGGAAATTGATGATCTCCTCGTTGATCACCTGGCCCGGAACCAATACTGGAAATCCCGGAGGGTACGGAATCACGAAACTCGCCGAGACCAGCTCCTGCTTCAATCCGAGCATGGTGAGCGCGTCGTGCAACTTGATGTGTACACAGCGCTCCTCTTTATAGCTGAGGAAGTATGCCGACCGCAGGTCGCCGCCGGGAACACCGGGTTGTCCTTGGAAGCTTGAATGGAAGCGCGAGAAGTCAGGTAGCGATGGTTGCAGGAGCGGATCGGTGAGGGCGCGGATCCTGGCCACATGCATACGCTTGTCCGCATGCTCGAAGCCAGCGTTGCGCTCTTCCAATTCATCAGCGATCTGCAACAGCACCTTGGTGAGGTAGGCCAACGAGCCGCGCGTGGTGCCGATGTTCGTCATGAACAGCACGCTGTTGCGACTCGTCTTGTTGATCTGGATGCCGTGCTTGTCCATCAGGTACACGTTCTTGAACGTGTCGCCATCGATGCCCGTGTGACCCGTGTACAAGTTGATCTTGGTGGGGTCCACCGCGAAGTCGTCCTCCGCCCAGGCGCGTTCGATGTCATTCCAGCCCTTGTCCTTGTGGTAGTACCCGTCGATTCCGCTCTGACGGTATTCCGGCGGTATCAGATCGCCGATGGTGATGATGTCGAACCATCGCTTCAAGCGCTCGTTCTCGCGGATGGTCCGGCGCAACAGCAGTCCCAGTTCGATCGCCTTCTCCACCAGTTCGTAGCCTTCGAACTCGACCTGTCGCCGCCCTACGTCCATGCTGGCGAGGATCTGGTAGTTGGCGCTGGTGCTGGTGTGCGTCATGTATGCCTCGTGGAACGCGGCCTCGCTCTTGCGCTTGAAGTCCTCGTCCCAGATGTGGATCATGCTGCCCTGGCGGAAGGACGTCAGCGTCTTGTGCGTGCTCTGCGTGGCGTACACGCGGATGCGGACTTTTTCCGGGTCGGGCAGGCGCGGTTCTTCCCCTTTCTTCAGCGACTTGATGTGCGCAGCGTACTCGGCCTTGTATTCCGGCGTGCGGTACTTGCGAGCAAGCTTGGCCGCTACATGCATCGCGGTACGTTGGCGCAGGATGTAGCTGAAGCCCGCGAATGCCCACCACGCTTCATCCCAGAGGAATACGATGTCCGGCTTCAACGCGAGCGTCTGCTCCATCACACGCTCCACATTGTACACCACACCATCGAAGGTGGCGTTGGTGAGGAGCAGCATCTTCACGCGGTCGAGTTTCGCGCCCTTGCGCAACAGCAACAGTTGCTCACGGATGTGTTCCAACGGCACCGCGCCGTACATGCTGTATTTCGGTAGCGGATAGCTGTGCAGGTAAACCGGATACGCGCCACTGAGCACCATGCCGTAGTGGTGGCTCTTGTGGCAGTCGCGATCGATGAGCACGATGTCGCCCGGCTCTACCAGCGCTTGCACAACGATCTTGTTCGTGGTGCTCGTCCCGTTCGTGGCGAAGAAGGTGTGTTGTGATCCGAACGCGCGCGACGCGAGCTCTTGCGCCTTCTTCAGCGGACCGGTCGGTTGGAGCAACGAATCCAGCCCGCCCGTGGTGGCGCTGGTTTCCGCGAGGAAGAGGTTGCGCCCGTAGAACTCCCCGAAGTCCTGGATCCAGCGGCTCTTGAACACGCTGTTTCCGCGGGATATCGGCATGGCGTGGAAGACGCCCATCGGCCGTTTGCTGTATTCCTTCAGCGCGGTGAAGAACGGCGTGTCGTACTTCTCCTGGATGCCGCGCAGGATCGTCATGTGCAGCTCGTTCAGGTCTTCCGTGCGATAGAAGATGCGGCGGAAGTTCTTCAGCGTGCTGTCCTTCAATCCCGTCACCGGGGTATCGGTCACGTAGTAGCGATCCACCTCCGGCCGGAACCACTTCATGATGCGGGCCATCAGCGGCCCCATGTTCGCCTGGCCGCGATCGCTCAGGTCCAGGTTGTCGATCGCCCGCGTGAACTCGCGCAGGATGCCTTTGTGGTGCTCGCTCTTGTACGGCATGCCGTAGCGCACCACCACCGCTTGGATGTTGTGGTTGAATAGCAGGGCGACGAGCGCGTCCTGCACGGTGCGCACCACGATCGGGTCGTAGATGAACGGGTCGTTACGGTCGCGGCATTGGTGCAAGCGCAGCTTCAAGGCCTGTTCTTCGGCTTCGCTCAACTCGTCCACGAAGAGCGTTTCGAAGTAGTTGAGTTGCTTTGCTTCCTGTTCATTCTCCAGCAATACATGCGGGGGCGCGAACGGGTCGGCCAATGCCACGGGATCACTTCGGAACGCCCCGCTGCTCAGGTTGCGGACCACATGGTTCACGCTCTGCGTAAGGGTGTGGTACTCCCGACCCTTCAGCATCTGCTGCAAGCGCTTCACCGTTGTGCGGCCGGGGTAGGCCCAGTACAGCTCGATGGTGAGAAGGTCCTTCAGCAACCCTTCGACTTCCGCCGGGTCGCCGCGTCCTTCATCCAAGGAGGAAGCGGCGAGCTTCAGTTGGTCCCAGGTGTGCGAGCGCAGGCGCGCAGCGTTGTAGTGAGGGCGGGTCGGGGCGGAGGTGTCGGGCATGTGTTTCATCCCGACTTGTCGGGGCGGGGTAAGCCGGCTTTGCTCTGCCGAAGCGGGAACCCGCGAAGGCATAGTGTCGGAAAGATAGGATCTGTCTGAACGACGGCATCAATGCCCTGATCCGGGTCAATAGAAGACGTACTCCCCTTTGCAGTTCAGGAAAAACTTCTTCGGCAATCCTCGTGTCAGGTCCACATACTCCGTATCGCGCACATCACAGTGGTCGTCCCGCTGTGGCTCGAACACCATTCCTCCTTTTCCTAATCTGTCGGGGAGGTCATCGATCATGGTCGCGTCGTATTGGCCCAGAAATCGGTTTGTTCCGGAGAAGATCAAGATGCGGTTGGTCGCCCGCATGCCCAAGCCCCAGATCCAGACGGAGGTCATCACCTTCAGGCAACGACCCCTTGCGTCGGTGACCTGTCCAAGCAACGTCAGATGCGTTTCCGTACCGCCGTTCTCACTCCATTCTCCGAAAACGAACGTGCTGTCGAAGACCCCTCGTTCAAGCACCTCTTGCCTGATCGCAAGATCATTGACCTGGCCCATGCCAGCCACACACATCGAGGCAAACCCGAGAAAAGCGAAGGCACGGACCATTCCCAATGAACGCCGGAAAAGGCCGATCAGCGCTTGTTCCTCGCAACCTTCTTCGTCACGGCCTTCTTCGGTGCGGCCTTCGGAACAGGAGCCTTCTCCACCTTGGCCATGTTCACCGCTCTGCCCACGCGCGTCGGCCCTTCATGCAACGCCAACCGGTTCCCTTCGCTATCGATGAACAGCGCGAAGTAGCCTGACGCATCGCTGATCAGCGTCTTGTGCATGATGATGCGGCCACCGGCCAGTTCGATGCGGCCGATGATGCTGTCGATGTCGTTACCCGCATTCAGGTAGATGAGCACCCCGGTATCATTCGGGTAGCAGCCGGGGCCTTGGATCAGCGCGCCGCCGATGCCTTTGTCCACCGGGAAGTAGGACATGAAGAAATCTCCGTTCTGGGCGTGCTCCATCTCCATGTTGTAGATGGCGTTGTAGAAGGTGGTGGCGCGCGTGATGTCGTACGCGGGGATCTCGAACCAGCTCACATAATCCTTGAGCTTGGGGTGGTGGCGGAAGGCGGCGGTGTTTCCCATGGGGCGGGTGTTGATCAGATGGTGTACGGGTCGCTCGGAGGGCGGAAGGAGCTTACGATGCGCTTTGGAAGTTCGCTCGCGCGTGCTTCATCCTTGATCTGCAATTCGCCCAGCTCCTGTACGCGTGTGGGCTTGATCAGTGGCCCGAGACTTTCGAGGTACGGATGCTTGATGCCTGGCGTGTACACGTCGAAATCGACCGGGCGATCCCGGAAGCTCTTCATTGGTTGGCCCAAGCGCAGAACGCCCAATTCGCGGCTGCGGCGCACCTTTTCCAAGTTGATCTCGATGGGGATGATCTCCTCGTTGACGTCGGCCTGGTACACGATACGGCCTTCAGGCCCGCATACGATGCTCCGTCCGCTTCCGCCGGCATCCAGCCCATTGAAGTCGAAAAAGTAGCACTGGTTGGTGGCGGCGCTCGAGCGCGCGATGCTGAGCTCGATCTCGCGGTCGATGGTGCCCGTGAGCGTGGGGTGCAGGATCACCTCCGCGCCCATCACCGCCAGCGTGCGGGTGGTTTCCGGGATCCACATGTCGTAGCAGATGCTCACCCCGAAACGGCCCACGTCCGGTATGTCGAAGACGCAGAACTCATTGCCGCCGGTAACGCCCACCTCATACGGGTAGAAGGGGAACATCTTGCGGTAGCGGGTCACTACACTGCCTTCGGGATCGATCACCGTGGCGGTGTTGTAGATGTGTCCATCCTTCAACTCGAAGATGCTGCCGGGCAGGAGCCAGATACCGTGCTTGGCGGCCATGGCGCACATCTCTTGCTCGAATTCACCGGGAACGGCTTGCGCGTGCATGGTGAGTGGACCGAAGGCGCAAAGCTCGCTGAACATCACCATATCCACCCACGGGTACATGTTCATGGTGATCTCCAGCTTGTTCTTCATGGCCTCCACGTTGGAAGCGGAAGCGCTGATGCGCATTTGGATACCGGCTATGGAAAAGGGTTTCATCGTTCAGGGGCGCAAGCGCCCGAATGCAAGGTTAACCGCAGAGGGGCAGAGAGCGCAGAGGGGTCAAGGGTTCGTTCTTGTGGGGCGCAAGCGCCGAAATGCAAGGTTAACCGCAGAGAGCGCCGAGAAGCGCAGAGAGGTTGTTGGGGGATGTCAAAAACGCTGTGGGCGTAGCATTCGCATTTCTCTGCGGACCTCCGCGCACTTTGCGGTTACCGTATTTCATGCGCAGATCTTCGCGAGCTCCTCCTCCATGATATCCAACCCTTTATTCAGCAGCTCATCGCTGATCACGAGCGGGCTCAATACGCGGATGATGTTCTTCTCGGTACCGGCATTGATCACCACCAGGTCGCGCTTGGCGCAGGCGTTCATCAGTGCGATGCATGTGTCCGCATCAGGTTGCAGCGGGTCCCCGTTCTTCACGAACTCGATGGCCATCATGGCACCGAGACCACGCACATCACCGACCTGCGTGTGTTCGGCTTTCATCTTCTCGAAGCGTTTGCGGATCACCTTTCCGACGTGTCGGCCCTTCGCGTTGATGTCGATCTCCTCCATGTACTTCAGTGTGGCCAAGGCTGCGGCACAGCTCACCGGGTTGCCGATGTAGGTGCCTCCGATGCTGCTGGGACCGGCCTTGTCCATGATCTCCGCTTTGCCCATCACCGCAGCGATCGGCATACCGCTGCCGAGGGATTTGGCCCACGTGCTGATGTCCGGTACCACACCGAACTGCTCGAAGGCGCTCCATGCGCCGGTGCGGCCGAAACCGCTTTGGATCTCATCGAGGATCAACAGGATGCCGTGGGTGTCGCAGAACGCGCGCAGCCCTTTCAAGTAAGCGGCAGGCACCACGTTGAAGCCGCCTTCGCCCTGCACGGTCTCGATGATGATGGCGGCGAGGTTCTCCGGTGCGACCGTGTTGTGCGAAAGCTCTTCGAGGCGATGCAGTTCGGCCTTCACGAACTCGGCCTCGCTGCGGCCTGCGCTGTAGCGGTAGAAATTCGGGAACTGCGTGCGGTACACTTCCGGCGCGAACGGTCCGCAGTCGGGTTTGTAGCCCACTTTGCTGGTGAGCGTCATGGCCATCATCGTGCGGCCGTGGAATGCATCGGTGAAGCAGAGCACACCTGGGCGTTTGGTGGCCTGGCGAGCGATCTTGATCGCGTTCTCTACCGCCTCTGCACCAGTGCTCACGAGCAAGGTCTTTGTTGCTCCTCCGTGCGGAAGCAGCGCGTTCAGTTTTTCGCACAGGGCCACATACGGCTCGTAGCTGGCCACGTTGAAGCTGACGTGCAGGAACTTGGCGGCCTGCTCTTGGATGGCCTGCACCACGGGCGGTGGGCAGTGCCCGGCGTTCACCACGCCGATGCCTCCGGCGAAGTCGATCAACTCGCGTTGGTCCTCATCGATGATGGTGGCCCCACTGGCTTTCGCGGCGGTGGCGTAGTTGAACATGCCGACACCGTTGGGCACGGCGGCCTTGCGGCGGGCGATGAGCTCTTGGCTCTTGGTCAGTTGGTCGGTCATGGACAGGCGCCTTGGAACGCTGGAACGTGGGGGCGAAGTTGCGGAATGCGGGGGACCGCAGATGAACAGAGGACAGAGAGAATGCCAACAGCGGGAAATTCACAGCGCGGAATGCGACAAACCGCAGAGGACGCAGAGAAACGCAGAGAATGCGATCTCTTGACTGGTCAGCAGCCCTTCTCAATTCAGCTTGTGGGCCAGCACCACGGTCTCACGGAAGCGCTCCACGTTGCCCTGTAGGTCGAAGGCCTCGAATACGACCACAAAGGGTCCCATACGGGCGAGGTCGCCGCTTTCCATGATGCCGTTCCAGCTCACAGCGCCGGTGGTTCCGAGAAGCTCGTTGTCCATCAGCTTCACCATTTCACGGCCGGCCACGTCGAATATGATCATGGTGCCGGTAAAGCCCGGCTCATCCAGTTTGTAGGCCACCGTCAGTACATCCTGGTAGCCGTCGTTGTCCGGGGAGAAGATGGCCGGGTCGATCGTGAGCGCACCGCTCGGCTTGGGGTTCAGGCTGAATTGTGAGTTCAGGTAGCCGGGAGTGGCATAACCAATGGCTTCCGCTGCGCTGTGCCAGTTGCTGTTGTCGCCGGCTGGCCGGTCCGGATCCACCCGTTCAAGGCTCACACCATCCGTGCTGTTCAGCAGCTCAAAATGAAGATCGTCGTTGTATGCGAACCGGTCGAGCGTATCACCTGCAGCATCCTGAAGCACCACCACGCCTTCGCCGTTGTTGTAGCTCGGCATATCGGCTTCCACGAAGCGTTCCGTGCGGCTCAGCGGATACTGCTGCGCGGTATTGTCCGCGCTTTCGGTGACCAACGCGTACTCGCCGGGCATCAACAGGAACGCCGCATTGGTGATCACGGTGGCGTTGCCGATCACGCCGTCGGTTTCGTTGGCCAACTTCCAACCGGCCAAGCTGAGAACCTTGTTGCTGCGGTTGAACAGTTCCACGAAGTCGCTGCCGCTACCCTCTGGATCGTAGAGCACTTCGTTGATCACCACATCACCGGAAACCGCAGGTTCAGGCAAGGCGAAGGTGAGCGTGTTCGATGTAGTGATCGCATTGCCAACGCAGTCCGTAACACCATTCACAGTTACGGAGTACAGTTGGCCCTCCAAAAGCGGAGTGACCAGATCGATGCGCACGCGATCATCGCCCAAGGGCAGTGCGACATCATCATTCAAGGCGGGTGTGAACTGGTAGTTGCCACCTACGAGGCTCGTTGCGCTCATCGTTTCATTGAAGAGCAGTTCGATCTGTGTAGCACTGTTCACGAAAACACTCGCCAGAACAGGTGGTGTCACATCCAGGAGGATGGCGAACACGCTGTTCTGCTCACCGGGCGTTCCGCCCAGCGCATCATTGCTGGCCGTCCAATTCGAAGCGCTGCTGCACGGGGTGCTGGGATCGCGGCGTTCCAAGGTCCAGCCGCCGGTCGCTTTGATCGCATCGTTGTACCAGTCGTCCGAGTAAGTCACGGCATCGATCATCAACCCGCCGGGTTCTTTGATCATGATCGGGTCACTCGTGTTCGTCAACGAAACACTTCCGCTCGGCGCGATCGTGGTTCCGAATACCGAAAGCGCCGCCACGTTCGCCGCGCTGGTGATGACAATGTGCCCGCCCGGCGCCAGTGTAGCCGAAGGAAGGATGAAGTCATCGCCGCCATCGGTGTAGACCCAGCCTGTCAGGTCGAAGGTCTTGTCCGTTGTGGTGTTGAGAAGTTCCACGAACTCCGCGTCGGGCAAACCGACCGTGGGCGAAGGATCCGCCATGATCTCGTTGATCACCACATCGCCGGGTTCCGCTTCATCAGGAACAATGAAGGTAACGTCCGCCGTCTCATTCACGCATGCGTTGCCAGCTGCATCTTCCACCCCGCTCACGGTGATCGTGTATGTGTTCCCGCTTTGCATCGCGATGGCGAACGTGAGGTGAACAAGCGTGAAGTCCACCGCATCACGCACCACAGTGGCCGCGCTGTTGAAAGGGATGATGTTGTAATTATTCTCCTCTTCCGCCGTGATCTGTTCCACCGCTTCGCTGAAAACGAGATCGACCTCCGTGTCGGAGATGATCGTTGCTGAAAGGAGATCCGGCGGTGTGAGGTCCACCGGGATCGGCCCCACGGAAAGGTCATCGAAGAAGTGGTTGTTCACCGCCGAACCCGCTGTGCTTTGTTCGATGCGTACCCCGAAGTGGGTGGTAGTGGAATACGTGGCATCCGTGATCGATCCGGCGGTGAGGTAGGTGCCCGTCGCGCCGTCGTCGAACTGTACGGTCCACACCCCGGCGGCGCTGCGTTCAGTGCGAAGCAGAAAAGGATTCGATGACGAGCTGTTCACCAACCCATCCGGACTTTGGAGACCAGTGCTGACCGCTGCGCCAGCGTCAGAGCGGAACAACTCGATGCGGTCAGCTGTACCGCCGAAGCGCAAGAAGTAGCCGTTCACTCCTGCCGAAAGGTCAGCTGCATCGCTGGCCAAGTAGATGTCCGCATAGTTCGCGCCGCTGGTGGAAAAGCGCAGGTCCACGAAGATGTCCCAGCGCGTATCGGCCATGCTGGTGCTAGGCGTACTGAGGTAGTAATTCGCAGCACCAGCACTGTTGCTGCGCAGGCGCTGGTTCCCGGCGTCATCGGCCACCACGAAGAGCGCACCACTGCCGGACCAGGCAGTACCGAGCGTGTAGTCACCATCACTGAAATCGTCAGTGAACTGCGCAGAGACGAACGCCGTAAGCAACCACGTTGTAGCGGCGGCCAGTAGGCGCGAGGGGGACATGCACTTTGTCATGGGATCGTGGGAAAGGTGGCGAATTCCACCGGAACCTCCTCGCCCCAACCCATAGCTTCGGCCACGGTTAACATCACGCGAATGAAAGTCGCCGTAGTTGGAGCCACCGGCCTGGTCGGTGGGGTCATGTTGAAAGTGCTCGACGAGCGCGGGTTCCCGGTGGACGAGCTGATCCCTGTGGCGAGCGAACGCAGCGCGGGCATGAACATCCGGTTCAAGGGGAAGGACCACGTGGTGGTCGGCATGGAAGCGGCCATCGCCATGCGTCCGGACATCGCCTTGTTCTCCGCTGGCGGAAGTACCTCACTGGAGTGGGCACCGCGTTTCGCGGAAGTGGGCTGCACGGTGATCGACAATAGCAGCGCCTGGCGGATGATACCGGACAAGAAACTGGTGGTGCCGGAGATCAATGGCCACTTGCTTACACCGGAAGACCGGATCATCGCCAACCCGAACTGCAGCACGATACAGATGGTGCTCGCATTGGCCCCATTGCACAAGGCCTACACGGTGGAGCGCGTGGTGGTCTCCACGTACCAGAGTGTTACCGGCACCGGCCAGAAAGCGGTGGCCCAAATGGAGAACGAACGAAACGGCGTGAATGGCGACATGGCCTATCCGTTCACCATCGACCGCAACGTGATCCCGCGCTGCGACGTGTTCACCGACAACGGCTACACGAAGGAGGAGATGAAGCTGGTACACGAGACGAAGAAGATCCTCGATCCCGCCATCCGGGTAACGGCCACCGCGGTGCGCGTACCGGTGACCGGCGGCCACAGCGAAGCGGTGAACGTGGAGTTCGCGAAGGAGTTCGACCTGGAGCATGTGCGGCAGCTTCTGCGCGAAGCGCCCGGGATCAAACTGCTGGACGATCCATTGAAAGACGAGTACCCGATGCCCATGATCGCGAACGGCCGTGACGAGGTCTTCGTGGGCCGCGTGCGCCGGGATGAGTCGCAAGCGCGCACGCTGAACATGTGGATCGTAGCGGACAACCTGCGCAAAGGCGCGGCTACGAACGCCGTGCAGATCGCGGAGCTGCTGGTGAGCCGGAAACTGCTCGCACCGAAGAAGATGCTCAACTGATCGATGCACCATGAACCTACGTGAATTCACCCTTGCTCTCACTCTTGGATCGTGTTTTTCGGTCGTCGGACAGTACGAGCCGGACACCTTGAGGCCCTTGCCGCTTGTGTGCGATGTGTTCGTCCTGCCGGGCGGGCAGGCGGAGAGCATGTACGCCATCGGATTGGACCAATGGAGGACACTGGTTCCGAAGTCGGAGCTGTTGGCGATCGACCTGAGCGATCACATGTATGACAACCGCCGGGACAGGGACTTCGCCCGCTCGGAACTGTTCGCCGCATCGATTTCCCTCCGGATGGGCGGGGCGGGCCGTGTGGCGCGGTCTGGCACATACCTGCGGGCGGGCTTCGCTTTCCAACATCATGCGGGAAACGACCTGCAGCTGCGGAAGGAAACACGCATCCCGTTCGACACGCTAACATCAGCGCAAACGGGCACGAGCACCTACATCGATTCGCTCACGATCAGCACGTACGATCTGGCGCACGACTACAGTCAACTCGCTGTGGACGCGTCGGTCATCTTCATGAAGGAGTATCCGAAACGCTGGACGCTGTACGGTGGTGGTGGCGTGCAAGTGGGTTTCGCCTTCGATGGAAGCGCACGGATCAGCCACAGGTCTGAACGGACGACCGATCCGCGCATCACCTCGCCAACGACCTCAAGCGGTTCTGAACGGGAGCTCGATACCGAAGAAGAGGAGTTCCGCACGAAGGACGACCTGTGCTTCGCACTGTATGTGCCGCTCGGCGTCACGTATCGCTTGGGGAAGAAGCGCGCGTTCTGGCGGGCGCTCAACCTGTGCTACGAAATGCGGCCGTCGTTCGCCCTAGGGGGGGTGCCCGAGCTGGACCTCGGCGCACGCGTGGTAGTTGGGCAATACTTAGGCCTGCGGGTGGATCTGGCGAAATAGCCCATCCCCGTTCCGCGCCGTTCGGCCTGTCGAGTTGACGTACGGTCATCATGAACTTGCCGTCCATGTGATCCGCTACCGTCATCACGGTTTCTACCTGAAGCTTTGGCCCGCCCCACCGCGTACCATCGCCCTGAGCGCGTACCATGATCTTTTACGTTCTCGTCGCCGTCGCCATCCTGCTTTCCGGCATCCGCATCGCCCAAGAGTACCAGCGTGCCATCGTCTTTCGCCTTGGGCGCTTCACCGGTATCCGTGGGCCGGGCATCTACTGGATCATCCCTCTCATCGAGCGGCAGCAGACGGTGGATATCCGCACACGCACTGTTGACCTGGAGCAGCAGGAGACGATCACCAAGGACAGCGTGACCATCAAGGTGAATGCCGTGCTATGGTTCAGCGTGATCGATCCGGGCGCGGCCATCCTGAAGATCGCGGACTACCGGCAGGCGGTGTACCAATTCGCTGTCACCTCCTTGCGCAACATCATCGGGCAGCATGTGCTGGATGAGGTGCTGCGCGATCGCGAAGGCATCAACAGGACGCTTCAACAGATGGTCGACAGCGCCACGGAGCCGTGGGGTGTCCGCATCGAAATGGTGGAGATGAAGGACGTGGAGATCCCCGAGGGCATGCAGCGCGCGATGGCACGCGAGGCGGAAGCGATCCGCGAAAAACGCGCGCGTATCATCAAGGCCGAAGCGGAACTGGAAGCGAGCGTTAAGCTCACGCAAGGTGCGGAGATCATGGCGCGATCACCGATGGCGCTGGAGCTGCGCCGAATGCAGATGCTCTCGGAGATCGGCATCGACAACAATACGACCACCGTGATCGTGATGCCGAGCGAGTTCATGAGCATGGCCAAGAACCTCGGCGCGGTACCTGCGACCGCAGCATGAGGGAAGTTCAGTGCGGCGTCGAGTGCGCCGGTCCTTCATCGCGCCTCTCGTCAGGCATTTCCATGGCCTGGCGTTCCGCCACCGGAGGCTGCTCCATGGACCCATCCGGCAACGTAGGATCGGCACCCGGTCCTTGTTCCGGCAGCTCCGGCTTCGGCTGGCGCTGTACCAGGATCATCAAGGCCACGCCCACGCTGATCGCGGCATCAGCGATGTTGAAGACCGGCCGGAAGAAAAGGAAGGACTCTCCACCCCAAAATGGAAGCCACTCCGGAAAGCGCCCCTGCCAAAGCGGGAACCAGAACATGTCTACCACCGCGCCGTGAAGCAAGGAGGTGTAACCAGGCGTGCTGAAGGTCGCGACCCCCTGATACCCGATGTCTTCGCCTGTTAACGGGTCGGTCACCGTGCCCAGGTCGAACAGCATCCCATAGAACGCGCTGTCGATGATGTTGCCCAAGGCACCGGCGAAGATCAGCGCTAGGCTCGTCGTCATCCAACGTGATCGTCCGGCGCGGACCATACCGTGCAGGATGTAGCCGATCACCACCACCGCCACCATGCGGAACAAGGTGAGAACCAACTTTCCCGCCTGCCCGCCGAACTTCATGCCGAAGGCCATGCCGGTGTTCTCAACCAACTGGATGTACCCTTTCCCGTCACCGGTGAATTCAGGCCATGACTGCCCCAGATGGAAGTGCGTCTTCACATACACCTTCAAGGCCTGATCGGCCAGAAGTACCAGAACGATGACGATCAACGCGCGCTTCACACCGTGGCGTGCGGACCGGTCAGTTGCTCATCTGCTGCTTGGCCTCGATGCTCAAGGTGGCGTGCGGCACGAGGCGCAAACGCTCCTTGCTGATCAGGCGGCCGGTTACGCGGCAGATGCCGTAGGTCTTGTTCCGGATGCGCAGCAGCGCGTCCTCCAAGTGCTTGATGAACTTCTCCTGGCGGCTGGCCAGTTGGGCGGTCTCTTCGCGGCTGAGCGTTTCGCTACCGTCCTCGATCATCTTGAACGACGGGCTGGTGTCTTCCGTGCCGTTGTTGTCGTTGTTGGCGAGCGTCTGCTTCAGCAATTCATAGTCCTTGCGGGCCTCGTCCAACTTGGCATTGATGATCCCGCGGAACTCATCGAGCTCGGTGTCATTGTAGCGCTCCTTGCCAATGGCTTCCAAGGTGCTCACCTGCTTCTTCACCATAGGTGCGGACTTGTGGATCACTGGTGACGATGTCTGAGTAACGAGCGGCTTGGCGGCGTTCGCCTTGGCTTCATCTTTTTCCTTCTTCACTTGGGCTTTCTGCGCGGCCTTTGATGCCGTTGCTGGTTTTGGAGCGGGTTTAACTGCCGGGGCAGGTTTCGGTGCGGGCTCTGGCTTTGTTGCCACAGGCTTGGGTGCCGGGACAGGTTTGGGCGCAGGAGCCGGTTTGGCCGGGGCGGCCACTTTCACTGTTGCTTTCGCTACGGGCTTGCTTGCCGATGCTGGTTTCGGGGCTGCTTTGGCCGGAACTTTCCCCGCTTTGGCGGGACCTGACGGCTTCGGTGCTGGAGCGGATTTTTTCGCCACGGGCTTGGGGGTCGCCTTCTTCGGGGCGGGTTTTGCGGCTTTCCCCGCTTTGGCGGGACTTGCCAGCTTGGTCACGGGTTTTACCACTTTTTTCACGACCGGTTTCCCCGCTTTGGCGGGACCTTGTGGCTTCGCCGGGGCGGCCTTCTTTACGGGCTTGGTGGCCTGCCCCGCTTTGGCGGGACCTTTCGGCTTGGAGGCCGCTTTGGCAGCGGGTTTCGCGGCCTTCTTGGGTGCTGGTTTCTTCGCCATGGCGATACCCCTTTTTGAAATGATCCGCGAATATAGAGGCTACCCCCGTCAATTGGCCCGTTTGGCCAAAGCCAAGGCGCACGTCAACCGCTCGTCAAGCTCAACGTGGTGCACGGTTCCTGGCGCTCCGGCAAGGTCGGCCACCAACAATTGGTTCTCGGGTGTTAGCGCGAGGGTTTCCGCCAGGATGTGCGAAGCGTGGGCCGTTACCGCACTTTCGAACGAGGCGTCTCCGTTGCGCTGGATCCGCAGATCGATCCGGTCCGTGATCTCGAAGCCCGATTCCTTGCGCAGCGTTTGGATGCGGCTCACCAGTTCCCGGGCGATGCCTTCACGGATCAACGCTTCGTTCATCGTGATGTCGAGCGCCACTGTGAGCGCACCATCGCTGGCTACGCTGAGTCCCGGAACGGCCTCGGCCGTGATCTCCACATCATCACGCAGCAGGTCCACGTCCTGCCCTTCGACGTTCAACTTCATCGTCCCGTTCGCTTCCAGCTCGGCTATCTGCGCTTGCGAGAAGCCGTTCACCACGGCGGCCACGCTCTTCATCAGCTTGCCCATGCGTGCGCCGAGTTTCTTGAAGTCGGGCTTGATCTTCTTGTTGAGCTTGCTTTCGCTCGCATCGAGGATCACGAGCTCTTTCACGTTCACTTCACCGAGCACGAGTTCCCGGATAGCCTCCAAGCGCGTGCGCATCACAGCGTCCGTCACGGGTACCATCATCTTCTGCAAAGGCTGGCGCACGCGGTGACCTTCCTTCTTGCGGATACTCAGAACCAGGGAGGTCAGCTTCTGCGCCAGCGCCGTGCGTTGCTCCAGTTCCACATCGATCGCCGCATCGTCATGCTGCGGCCAATCGCTCAGGTGGACGCTGATCACGGGTGAGTCGAAGACGCCGAACTTCCACCCCGTCTTGCTGTAGTTCTGATCCTTCACACTCTGGTGCAGATCGCGGTACAAACGATCACTGAAGAACGGTGCGATCGGCGCGCTCAACATGGACACCACCTCGAGACAGCGATGCAAAGTCTGGAACGCGGCGTTCTTGTCCGCGCCCATTTCGCCTTTCCAGAAACGGCGGCGGTTCAGGCGCACGTACCAATTGCTCAGGTCCTCCACCACGAAGTCCTGGATCGCTCGCGCGGCGATGGTGGGTTCGTAGTCGCCGAAGGCCGCATCGCACTGCTTGATCAGCGAGTTCAACCGCGAAAGGACCCAACGGTCCATTTCGGAAAGTGCGACCTCATCCCCCGGCCCCTTCTCCCGGGGAGAAGGGGAGTCATACCCATCGATGTTCGCGTACAGCGCGAAGAAGTTGTAGGTGTTGAACAACGCCCGGAAGAACTTGCGCTGCACCTCGGTGATGCCTTCGGTGTCGAACTTGAGATTGTCCCACGGCGAGGCGTTGCTGATCATGTACCAGCGCACCGCGTCCGCACCGAACTGGTCCAGTGTGGTGAACGGATCCACCGCATTGCCGAGGCGCTTGCTCATCTTCTGGCCCACCTTGTCCAGCACCAGACCGTTGCTGACGACCGCTTTGTAGGCGACGCTGTCCTGCGTGAGGGTCGCGATCGCGTGCAGTGTATAGAACCAGCCGCGCGTTTGATCCACTCCTTCCGCGATGAAGTCGGCCGGGAATTTCTCCTTGAAGGTCGCTTCGTTCTCGAACGGATAGTGCCACTGCGCGTACGGCATCGCACCGCTGTCGAACCACACATCGATCAGGTCGGTCTCGCGCTTCATCGGCTTACCGCCAGGCGAAAGCAGCACGATGTTGTCCACGTAAGGGCGATGGAGGTCGACCGTATCGTAGTTTGAGTCGCTCATGTTTTCCGGATCGAACGCGGCGTAGGGGTCCGCGGGCATGATGCCCGCGCGCACGCTGCGCGCGATCTCTTCCTTCAACTGCTTCAATGAGCCGATGCACAGCTCTTCATCGCCATCCTCCGTTCGCCAGATCGGTAGCGGGATACCCCAGTAGCGGGAGCGGCTCAGGTTCCAGTCCTGCACGTTCTCCAACCAGTTGCCGAAGCGGCCGGTTCCGGTGCTCTCGGGCTTCCAGTTGATGGTCTTGTTGTTGGCGATAAGCTCGTTCTTTCTCGCGGTCACCCGCACGAACCAACTGTCCAACGGGTAGTAGAGGATGGGCTTGTCCGTGCGCCAGCAGTGCGGGTAGTTGTGCTCGTACTTCTCCACCTTGAAGGCGCGGCCCATCTCCTTCAGCTTGATGCTCAGCTCGACATCGACGCTCTTCTCCGGTGCTTGTCCGGCGGGGTAGTATTCGTTCTTCACGTACTTGCCCGCGAACTCGCCCATCTCCTTGGTGAAGCGTCCTTGCAGGTCCACCAACGTGAGCGTGCCGATGTTGTGCTGACGGGCCACGCGCATGTCGTCCGCACCGAAGCTGGGGGCCGTGTGTACGACGCCGGTGCCGTCTTCAGTGGTCACGAAATCGCCGCCGATCACCTTGAACGCATCACCGCCTTCCGGCTGCGCGTAGGGGAAGAGTTGCTCGTACCGGATGCCCTCGAGCTGGTGGCCGTCGAATCTCTGAAGCTCTTGCCAAGGGATATTCTTCCCATCGTTCTTGTATGAACTAAATGGGTCAATGAACTCATGCTCTTGCCCAAGGCCTAGCATGAGCCTTAGTTTGTCGGGATTGTTCTTCAGCGCGAAGTACTTATCCATCATTGGCTTAGCCAATACCACGGTCTGGGGTTCGTGTGTGTATGGATTCACGGTCCTTACACTCTGATATTCCAAGGCCGGTCCAATAGAGAGCGCTGTGTTGCTCGGGAGCGTCCACGGAGTGGTCGTCCAAGCCATGATGAAAACATCGCCCACTGCACTTTCGAACAAGAATTCACTCGAAGCGTCGCGTTTCACCTTGAAGAGAGCGGTAACGCTCGTGTCCTTCACCGGCTTGTAGGTGCCGGGCTGGTTCAGTTCATGTGAACTCAGGCCAGTTCCAGCCGCAGGTGAGTAAGGCTGAATGGTGTAGCCTTTGTAAAGCAACTGGTCATCGTAGAGCTTCTTCAGCAGGAACCAAACGCTCTCGATGTACTTGGTCTGGTACGTGACGTACGGGTTCTCCAGGTCGATCCAGTAGCCCACGCGGCGCGTCATGTCGTTCCATACGCTGGTGTAGCGCATCACGGCCTTCTTGCACGCAGCGTTGTACTCCTCGATGCTGATCTTTTTGCCGATGTCCTCTTTGGTGATGCCGAGCTCTTTCTCCACACCGAGCTCAATGGGCAAGCCGTGCGTGTCCCAGCCGGCCTTGCGGTCCACGCGCTTCCCCTTCTGCGTCTGGTAGCGGCAGAAGATGTCCTTGATGGCGCGGGCCATCACGTGGTGGATCCCAGGGAGTCCGTTCGCGCTCGGTGGGCCTTCATAGAACACGAAGGGGTCGCGATCGGCACGCAGCTTCAGGCTTTGGCCGAAGGTGTCCTCGGCGTCCCACTGGGTCAATACCTCCTCTGCGACCTTGGGCAGGTCGAGTTCATCATACTGTGGGAAACGCCTGTCCATCGCGGCTTTTGAAGGGCGGCGAAGATAGCCGAAGCGGTACGAGACTCCTTGCCGATGGGGCTGGTGGTAAATCAGCCTTCGTTAGCCCCTGGACTGAATTTAGCCCGCCGACTCATGATCGCTTATTTTCACCAGCGCCTACTTTAGTCTGCGACCACCTCCGGTTCCACGACGGACCCTCAAGTGAAAGTCGGAATCCGACGTTCTATCGGGCCACAAACGAGTCCGCACTTAGCTTTCCCCCGTCGCCAACGCATAAAGCTCCGGCGCACGAAGCATGGCGACTTACGACCGCGAACTGAAACTGGCCGTGCTGATCGACGCGGACAATGTGCCCTACGGCGCGATCAGCGAGATGATGGAGGAGGTGGGCAAATACGGCATGCCCACCTACAAGCGGATCTACGGCGATTTCACCAGCAACCGCTTGCAGGGCTGGAAGGACGCGTTGAACGAACACGCCATCACGCCGATGCAGCAGTACAGCTACACGAGCGGCAAGAACGCCACGGACAGCGCGCTGATCATCGACGCGATGGACATCCTGTACACCGGCGATGTGGACGGCTTCTTCATCGTGAGCAGCGACAGCGACTTCACCAAACTGGCCACGCGGTTGCGCGAAAAGGGCAAGCGCGTGTACGGCATGGGTGAGAAGAAAACGCCGAAGCCCTTCATCACCGCGTGCGAGAAGTTCATCTACATCGAAGTGCTGCGGCAGGACCAGACCAAGACCAAGCTCGGAAAGGACGCCAAGGACGTGAAGAGCGCAGAACCCGACCCGACAGCAGCGCTCACGGACAAGTCACTGCGCAAGCTGATCCTGAGCACGATCGAGGACTTCGCTGATGAGCAGGGCTGGTTGCCGATGGCGGCGCTGGGGAATTCGATCCTGAAGAAGAAGCCCGAGTTCGATGCACGGAACTACGGCTTCAAGCGGTTGAGCGATCTGGTCAAGGCTGTGCCGTACGTGGACGTGCAAGAGCGGCAGACCACTTCGGGCAACAAGCACGATTTCGTGCGGTGGAAGTAGTGGCCTGCTTCACGGCCCATACCTCGGCGTAGTCGTTCGTCCACTGCGTGAAGAATCGGCTGTCCTTCACCTTGGACAAGCTGATCCAGCGCTCATCCAAATAGCGACCGCGACCGAACACCACGATGTGGTCTATCACCGGTGCGGTGCCTGATGCGACATGGTCGTCCAACCAGCGCAGTTCATGCTGGTACCCGTCGTAGTAGTCACGCAGTTGCCAGCTCTCTCCAGGGCGATGGACGAAGTGCGCATGGTCGCAGGGTGAAAGGAAGACTCCTTCATAAGCTGCCGCCGGAAAGGCGCTGATGTGCTCCATGAGCCAATTGTCGTCCAATACCACGGGCAGGGTTACACCGTGCTGAGGCAAGCGCCCGACCACCTCCATGGCATGGTCGATCGGGGCCTGCGTACCGGCAAGCGCTTCTTCCAAGTGGTGCGTGCGCCATACGAACATCACCAGGATGCCAGCGGCCAGCGTGCTCGAGTACCATTTTGAAGGGATCGACCCCGAGAGCCACACCGCGAGCGGCAGGAGCGCGATCGTTTGCGCACGCGTGGACAGGTAGAGGAACTGCGCGTTCGGCGTGTGCAGCAACGCTGAAGAGAGCAACAATACCAATGCCGCCAGGCCCGCGGCGTCCACCCGTGTGATGCGCCGATCGCGCACACGGGCCCACAGCGCGATGGCCAGTGATACGGTAAGCAGTACACCGATAGCGACCAGGAAGGGCCACTCCCGCTCCTTCGCGAAAAGCAGCAGGGGCCGACCTTGGAAGAGTTCCTGCCAGCGGTCCTGCTCGTACGGCAAGCGGACGAAGGGGGCGGCGCCAACCAACGCAGCGACCTTCCACCCGGCGGTAAGCGCGGCCACTCCGCCCCCAAGCCAGCGCCAGCGTAGCGCGATCGGGTCCCACCGCTTGCGCCAACCTTCGCCGTCGCCCAGTCGCAGCGTCGTTTCGAAGCAGAACAGGAAGAGCAAGGCCAGGGTCGCTCCTGATCGATGGATCGCTTGGCAACCCACGACGAGAACAACGGCCAGCGCAAGTGTGTCCCACCGCACTTTCTGCCGCCCGGCCCACCAGCCCAACACCATCAACGCGCTTCCCGCAGCCAACAGAAAAGTGAAGAAGCCCAGGATGAACACGTAGGAGAAGGAGAATGGCAACACCCAGACCAACATCCGCGGATCCCGCACCCCAAGGCTCCGTGCGGACCACCAAGTGCCCGCCCCCAGTACCAACAGGACCAGCGAGGCGAACACCCTGTGTGCCATCGGCGGGGAGAACAACCAGGTAACCGGTAGCAGGAGAAGGTCGCTCAGGTCGAGCGTTCCACGGTTCATCGCATACGCTACGTCCGCGGTAGCATATCGCCCACTGAACAGTTCCGCCTTCGCGATACACGCGTGCAGCACGTGCATCGGACCATCCAAGGTGATGAAGCCCCGGAAACACAAGGGGGCCACTGCCCCGACGAGGATGACCAACAGGAAGGACTTCGGGAGGGCTCTTGGAGCGGACATCCGGCTCCGTAAGGAAACGAATTCCGTGGATCGGTGATCCTTGATCGGTTTCCTTCCCTGAACTTACAGGAACATCCTGCTGACCCGTTGTACGGCAGGTTCGGACTGAAGCATTTCCACCTGGTTATGCGCACCACACGTACCCTGCTCGTTCTCCCCCTGTTCTTTTCCGTATTCACCCCAACCCGAATGCGTGAAGGGCGTGGGTGAGGTGGTGAAGAAGTCCCGCTCCGTGGATGCCCTGCATGGGATCAGCGCGGAAGTATCGATGAACGTTGTGCTCGCGCAAGGTGCTGTGCAGAACGGTGCGGTGGAAGCGCAGGCCAACCTCATCGAATTGCCCGAGACCAAGAGGATGAACGTGATCGGGGAGATCACCACCAAGAACGCCTAGAGCACGGACAAGGCGTTCACCATACACATCACCGCCCCCGTGATCGATCAAGTGAGCGTGGATGGACAGGTGACGTTATCTCGAACCACACAATCACCAGCGATGCGATGGAACTTGCTGTGGCAGGAAGTGGCAACATCACCAGGGCGTTCAACAGCAAGAGGTCCCATATCGATAATGTGGGCCCGGGTGACCTGGTGCTGAACGGCACATGCGAACGACTAAGATCGGCGTGGCCGGTGTGGCGATGTGATCCTGGTCGCCAGCCAGAGCCTCGAAGTCTCGATCGCCGGCAGTGGCGATGTGAGCAACAAGGGCAGCACCACGCGCGCGGAACGCAATGTGATGGGTAGTGGGAATGTACGCTTGTTGTGAAGGGACCACGATAAGGTCATGGTCCAACTCAACCTGTTGTACCGGAGCCGCCGAGCATCCGCCGGAGGCGGTCCACCAGCAGTACGACCAACAGGCTCGTCAGGGTGACGCCCACGATGCACACGATGGTGAGCGCGTAGAACTCCAGTGTCCACTCCAGTGCCGCCTTCAGCCGTTGAGCCATGCTGATCTTCCGCTCTGTGGCGCCTTCAAAAAGGGAGAATCGTACCGAACAGAACTCGTTCTCCGTGTCGAAGTTGCCGAGCTCCACACCCAAGCCTTGCAACTCTGATTCGATGCTGCGGATCTTCTCGTGCAAGGAAATGTACTCTTCGATGTCGCCGCTCTTGGTTTTCAGCTCGTTCAATGAAACCAGCGTCTTCTCCAACGACGTGCGCTTGGCGTTCAACTGGCGGTATTCATTGGTCTTGTCCACCTTGGTTACTTCGGTGGAACGGATGCGCCCAATGGATTGTACGGCCACATAGAAACTGTCGAACCGCTCCGGAGCCACGCCGATCAGCAGGTGCAATTGCCGGTCACCCGGATTCCCCGCGCGGTGCTCGTATTGCACCACGCCCTCATATCCCTTGATGCGACCCTGCAACTGCGACCGGTCGTGCTCGAAGGCGTTGGAGCGCGATCGCGTAGTGGCGGTCTTCTCGTACTTCGATCCGGCAGATGGTCCTTGGAATCCGCCGTCCCCTTGGCCCTTGCCCTTCTCGCTCGCGTAGTTCTTCCGTAGCTCGATGCCGCTGAAGAAATCAGCATCATGGCCTACCTCCACGTTGTCCGGTAGCGTGAAGCCGTAGATGAGCCTGAAGACGAAAAGACCGATGAAAATGCCAATGAACCAGCGGGAGAGGACCCAGGCGCGGTGTCGAAGAGTGGGAGTCATGTGGTATCGCGGTTGGGCTATTGAACGCGTGGATCGTGGGCATATTGGGTGGTGGCCGGGGTTATGGGGGCCACTGAACTCCTTTGGTCCAGAGCTGTGGTATGCCGCGTGAAGGCCGGGTCAACAGGACCATGAATACATAGATCAAAGTATACCGTATACGCCTTCCGGACCTCAGACCATGAACAGGTCCTGCTCTCCGCTTGGTCACTCCGGCAGCACGGGGTTCGGGTGGAGGATCAAGTGCAAGGGGGGCTGTCCACCAACGATCGTGCAAACCGTGATCCGTGAACATGCTCCAAAGCTGATGAATGCGGATAGATTGCGCACCATCACCCGGTCGCCGCGCTGATCCAGCTATCCCCTGATCTCTTTCCAGCGCTGCGGCCATAACAACGCTGCGCATGAACGAACAGGATTGGGACGATGTGGCCGTCAGCTTCGAAGAGGAGATCTTCAATGTGCCGGCCAATGATCGCAAGGGGATCATCGCTGAGCATTTGGATCGGTACGCATCGCTGGAGGCCACAGCAACGGACCTGGGCTGTGGTGTGGGCCGCACGCTGCCGATGCTCGCTGATCGGTTCAAGCGGGTGTATGCGGTGGATGTCAGCAGCCAATGTCTGGCAGAGGCCGAGCAGGCGTGTGCCGAAAGGAGCAACATCCGCTACGTGCATGCTGATCTGAGCAAGGACCGCAACAGCTATCCCGCGGCGGATGTGGTGCTGTGCATCAACACGCTTTTGAACGCTGCGTTGGAGCTGCGCGAACCACTGATCGATCGCACCTGCCGCAGTGTGAAGAGGGGCGGCCACCTCCTGCTCGTGGTACCCTCCTTGAATTCGGCACTGCTCACCGCTTACCGACGCTTGCAATGGAACCTCCGCGAAGGGATGCCACCCGAAGAAGCCAAACGTGATGGGGCCCTGAAAGGGAAGGACCTTGCACTGGGGGTGGTGAACCTGAACGGAGTACCCACCAAACACTACCTGCAGGAAGAGCTCGAAGCCATGCTCGATCAGCGAGGCCTTACTGTGGATTCAGTAGAAAAAATCGAGTACCCGTGGACCACCGAATTCACCGCTCCTCCACGATGGATGAAGGCCCCCTACCCATGGGATTGGTTCGTGGTGGCCCAACGGCGTTGAGCCGTAGCTTGCACCATGAAGAGCACCCAACGCTCCGTGAGCGCCACCTTGGATGGCGCACCGTATGCCACACGTCTGGAATCGCGCGGCATCAGCGCCATTGCCGATGAACCACTGGACCACGGAGGGCAGGATCTCGGACTTCGCCCGCATGAGCTCTTGCTAGGTGCATTGGCCTCGTGTACGGCGATCACCCTTCGCATGTATGCGGATCGCAAGCAATGGGATGTGGGACCGATCCACGTGGATGCGGTGATGGACCGCGACCAGGAAGGAGACAAGACCGATACGCGCATCCGGCTCGCGATCACCCTGCGACCCGACCTGCCTGCCGATCAGCGCGCGCGGCTATTGCAGATCGCCGCGATGTGCCCCGTACACCGCACCCTGGAGAACCCGATCAGCATGGCGATCAGCGAAGCAGCGCAGGTCTGACTTCCCTCAGCGCTCAGCCTCCATTTCAGCGAGCATCGCGAGGGTAGCACATACGAACTCGGCCTGGTTCGCATCCAATGCACGGCCGCGCACCTGCGCCAGGATACGCTCCCTTTCTCGCACCGGATCGAACGGCGCATCGGCGTCGTGGATCGGAATTTCGGGAACGGGTGGAACGAGGGACATGTGCTGCTTGGGTCGGCCGAGGTTCAGACGTGTCCCCGCAAGAGTAGATGCCCGATATTCCGGCTGAAATACCCAGTTATGAGGAATCTGGTGCGGAAGGCCCGGATGGCTTTCCGATCCGCCTCGGCCGCTGTGTGAAATGCGCGGATGAGAGCACCAAGCCCTCAGGTACCCCCGAACGCCTTGAGCCACACGGGCAGCACCTCGCTGGTGTAGAATCTGTAGCGCCTTTCCACCTCGTCCAGTACGTGCTGGAAGTGCGCGATCATCTCGGGGTTCTCGCTCCAGTGCGAGGCAGGCACTTTGGCGACGTTCTTCAACAGATAGCCCGGGTAGAAGTAGCCCCCGACCCAAGGATCCTCTCTTAGCTTCTCGATCGCGACCGGTACCACATGCTTCAATCCGATGGCCTGCCCGACCAGGGTCCCGAGATCCTCGACACCGAGCTCCCTTAACGGCACGTTCCGCAAGCGGTGGCACTCGGTGACCAGATGCGAGTCGTAGGTCGGCGGACCCCAATCGTGGTTCTCGAGCTGGGTGAGGGTGCGGTCGAGGTCGTTCATCAGAACAATGGTAGCGATGGCCGATCAGGACGGCGGTCAAGCAGGGGGTCTCGCTTTCAGGAACGCAGCGGCGGGAAGAGGATCAAGCGAACAGCACTAGGCCAGGCACAACACTGAAATGACGTTGGTTCAGCGTGGCCACAGGCAAACCCGCTTGTAGGGCGGTTGCCGCGATGAACAGGTCCGGGAGTGAAAGCTGCTTGCGCTTCCGTTTCAATTCACTTTGAAGATCCGCAGCGAGCCGAACCTCTTTCGTGCCCAAGGGCAGCACTGTGATCATCTCCAGCAGAGCGTTCCAGAATTCGAGCTGTTCGATCCGGGCACCAACGTAAACTTCGAACTCGGTGATGGCCGATATGCACAACGGATGGCCAGCGAGCGCGAGCTTGCTCAACATCGTTCGTTCCTTCTCGGTCTTGCGGAAGTAGTCGATCAGCACCGACGTGTCCACCAGGATCACTTCCCGCGCCATTGGTCAAGTGCCTTGCGGGTCTCGGCCATGCGGTCCAGTTGGTCCTTTGAAAATACGGGACCATCCAACAAAAGCTCTTGCAGACTTCTACCTGCGGCCTTGGAAGCGAGTGCCGAATCCAGCTCCGCCTTTATTTTTTTGCGCTGCGCAGGGCTTAGCTGCCGAATGACCCGAAGCAACTGCTCGAAGGGGATGTCCAACTTGACTTCCATGGCTACAAAGGTAGTGGCTTGACCCCGTGCTGGTGCAGGGTCGCGCCATCAGGAACTCATGATCAGGAAGCGAAGACCCTGCGCGAGGAGTAGGAAGCCCTACGTTGGAAGCAGGTATTTGGGAGACCGTGTGATGGGATTATCTTGTGGCGCAGGAAAGAGCTTCCGCAACATTGACACACCAATCTTATGCCTCGACTAATCTCATCTGTTTGCGCCATTGCCTGTTGCACAATCTTGTCTGCTCAAGGAACGAGTAAACCTTCCTTAGTGGACACGCAGCACTGGATCAAGAGCAAGATTGAAGAGTTCTCGGCCCCTGGTAATCGTTATGAGATCAAGTTCCAAGCTGGACTCATGCAGTACGATTTCGATGGTTCGACCTCAGCCGTAAAAAACATCGATTTTGGCTCGATTAATATCAAAGAAATCCATTACATTTCATTCACTCAATATTCCCAAACAGTTTGGATGACGGTTCATCTCAAGGAGGGCTTCGAACCAGCATTCAATTTCAGTCATAGTGGGATGCTTGCAAAGAATGGCAAGTTTCCCTTTGTTCTGAGGAAGAGCTTCAACGATGAGGATCTGCCTGGTCGTATGAGAAAGGCAATGTTCAGTTTGGTTGAGATGAATGGAGGACAGATGCTGTTGGACAAAGAACCCTATTGAAGTTGGCTAGTTCGAAGAACCGGTTTGAGCTACCCTCGGGGCAACCATCGCATCAGCTATGAAGTCATTGGATTTAATCAAACAGATTATGACGCCATGAGTACGATTCGATTATCTCAATACCTCCAATCCGCGGATGGCATTGTCATGGCCAACTCTCGCCTTCGAGCGGAACATCAACGAGTTTTGCTGGAGGCCTTAGAAGCGCCGCTTGGTCATCCATATACAAACGAGGACTTCCTCCGGATTTGGACTATTCACTGCCCCGGGGATGGCAATCCTGAGGCGTTCTTCGTGGATGGCACACTCGTCGGAGTGTGCTACTGCTTTTTACGGGACCATGAATACGAAATCGAGTTCAAGCGCGCTGCTTGAATCAACCGTGGGCTCGAAAGTGACCACGGACGTTTGTCACCCCTGCACCGCCTTGATCCCTGGCAGCACTTTCCCCTCCAGGTACTCCAGCATCGCGCCACCGCCGGTGCTCACGTAGCTGATCTTGTCCGCCAGCCCGAACTGGTTCACGGCCGCCACGCTGTCGCCGCCGCCCACCAGGGAGAACGCGCCATAGGCCGTCGCGTCCGCCACGGCATTCGCCACGGCGATGGTGCCTTGCTGGAAGCTCTTCATCTCGAACACGCCCATGGGGCCGTTCCAGAGAATGGTCTTGCTGCGCTTCACCACCATGGCGAACATCTTGATCGTTTCCGGTCCGATGTCCAGGCCCATCCAACCATCGGGGATCGCTTTGGCGGAACAGACGTCGGTGTTCGCATTGTCCGCGAACGCGTCAGCTACCACGGCATCGGTAGGCAGGTGCAGTTGCACGCCTTTGTCCATCGCACTGGCGAGGATGGCTTTGGCCACTTCCAGTTGGTCGTCTTCCACCAGTGAATTGCCGACCTGCCCGCCTTCCGCTTTGATGAAGGTGAAGGCCATTCCGCCGCCGATGATCACCTCATCGCATTTGCCGATCAGGTTCTCCAGCACAGCGAGTTTGCTGCTCACCTTGCTGCCGCCGATCACGGCTACCAGCGGGCGCTGCGGGTCGTTGAGCACTTTGCCCACACTGTCGATCTCGCCCTGCATCAGGTAGCCGAAGAGCTTGTCCTTCGGGAAGAAGTTCGCCACGATGGTGGTGCTGGCGTGCGCGCGGTGCGCGGTACCGAAAGCGTCGTTCACATAGACATCGCCGAGTTCGCTCAGCGTCTTGCTGAAGCCTTCATCACCGGCTTCTTCCTCCGGGTGGAAGCGCAGGTTTTCCAGCACGAGCACTTGGCCGGGCTTCAATGCGGCGGCTTTGGCTTTCGCATCAGGCCCCACACAGTCGGTGGCGAAGAGCACGGGCTTGCCGAGGAGTCCGCTCATGTATTCAGCGATCGGCTTCAGGCTCATGGCCGGGTGTACTTTGCCTTTCGGCCGGCCGAGGTGGCTCATGAGGATGGCGCTGCCGCCGTCGTTGAGGATCTTGTGTACCGTGGGCACGATGGCCCGCGCGCGGTTGTCATCCGTCACATGGCCGTTCGCGTCTTGGGGAACGTTTAGGTCTACGCGCACGAGCACTTTCTTGTCCTTGAAATTGTAGGAGTCCATGGTCAGCATGGGGGCGAAGATCGGCTACGGTTGTCGGTTCTCAGTTGTCTGTTGTCGGGCTGCCGACGCTGGTGGGCGTGATCGCCTCCTTGGTCATCGCGTGCTTGTTCTAGCACGCCGGACAACCGAGAACCGAAAACCGACAACCATCTTTACACCGTGCAGTTCTCCCACATCGTCGGCCACGCCGCGCTGAAGGCCAAGCTCATCGGTAACATCCGGGAGGGGCGTGTGCCGCACGCGCAGTTCTTCCTGGGGCCCCGCGGTAGTGGAACCTTGCCGTTGGCGCTGGGCTATGCGCGCTACTTGCTCTGCTCGGAGAAAGGCGCGGTGGACAGTTGTGGGGACTGTTCGAGCTGCAAGATGGTCGCCAAGCTGGCGCACGCGGATCTGCACTTGGCCTTCCCGATCTTCCTGAGCGAGAAGCAGAAGACCTGCGACATCTTCATCACCGAGTGGCGCGAGGCGGTGCTGAAGGAGCCCTACCTCGATGATGAGCTCTGGCGCGCCAAGTTGGAAGGCGAGAACAAACAGCTCCGCATGGGCGTGGACATCGCGGCGGAGATCTCCCGGAAACTCAGCCTGAAGTCCTACCAGGGCGGCTGGAAGGTGATGTTGATCTGGCTGCCGGAACTGATGGACCCCAACGCCGCCAACAAGCTGCTGAAGATCCTGGAAGAGCCGGAGCCGATGACGTCCTTCCTGCTCGTGGGACACAACAACGAGCGTATCCTGCCCACGATCCTCAGCCGCACGCAGCTGGTGAAAGTCCCAGCAATGGACCCCGGCGAAGTGGCCGATGCGCTGCGCGAACGATACCCGGATCTATCACCGGAAGAGACGCGTGCCATTGGTGCCCGTAGCGAGGGCGACCTGCTGGAAGCCTTCGCCATGGCCGAGAAGAGCGAGGAGGAGCTGTTCGTCTTCTTCCGCGACTGGTTGCGGGCGTGCTACGCGAACAAGATTCCCGAGGCGGTGGAGTTCGGCGAGTACTTCAGCAAAATGGGCCGAGAGAAGCAGAAAGCTTTCATGCGTTACGCCCTGTACCTGATCCGCCAGTGCGCCCTGCAATGGCAGGACGTGCCCCAACTGTTGCGGGCTTACGGCGAGGAACTGGAATTCGTGAAGAAGTTCAGTGCGGTGCTCAACCACGGCAATGTGGACGGCATTCGGCAGGAGCTGGAGACCGCGCACGGCCACTTGGAACGGAACGCCAACCCCAAGGTGCTGTTCCTGGACCTGAGCTACCGGCTGGCGGGGCTGCTGCGGACGAAGGGGTAGGTCACTATAACTGGCGATTATTTCATAGACTGAGCACATGACTGGTGATTTATTCATTCTATACCTATATTCGCTGTTGAATAGTTCACTGTTGCGACCCTTAATCGCGAATTAGCTGGCAGATGAAGCCTGAGTTGCCGGACATCCTATTTGCGGCCGGAACACCCGCCGGGGCCAACCAGCTCGCCGCTCATTTGGCTGCTGGGAGGATCCGCGCGTTGATGCCGCTTGTTTACACGTCAGACATCAACGGCAAGGACGAGGACATCATCAAACGCAACCTGTGGCGGCTGCTGTCCTTCAAGTTCGCAGCATCGGTGCTTTCGCATCGGAGTGCCTTGGAATACACGCCCACACGAACCGGTACCGTCTACCTCACCGGGCGCGAAACACGCGCTGTGAAATGGCCTGGCATCACCATCCGAATTCAAGGAGGTCCGGGTGCGCTGCCAACGGACACCAAGTTGTTCGAGGACGGCCTGAACGTTTCATCCGAGGAACGCGCGTTGCTGGAAAACCTCACGCCTTACCGGCTGGTCAATGGCGAACGCCGGACAGTGGACCAGGAGGTGGTTGAAAAGCGCCTGCTCAACATACTGAATGTGCGAGGTGAAGAAGGCCTGAACACGATACGCGACAAGGCGCGAGTCATCGCACCGGAACTGAAGATGGAGGCGGCGTTCGACCGGTTGAATACGCTGATCGCCTCATTGCTCTCGACCGGTGGCGCAGACGTATTGAGGACAGAGGCCGCACGTTCGCATGTGCAAGGCGAACCTTATGACGTCGGTCGGCTCTCGCTATTCAATGACCTCATCGCTGCGCTCAAAGGGGAGGTATTCGCAGAGCGGAAGGAACGCGTAACGAACGATGCTGAATTCGAGCAGGTGGCCTTCTTCGAGAGCTATTTCAGCAACTACATTGAGGGTACTGAGTTCGAGGTGGAGGAAGCCCGGGAGATCGTTTACGAAGGCAAGGACATTCCCAACCGCAGCGGCGATTCGCATGACATCAAAGGCGTCTATGCCATTTGTGCGGATCGGAAGTCATTGGAAACGCGGCCAAGCAACGCCAATGCTTTCATCCACCTGATGCGGAGGCGTCACGCCATCCTGCTCGCCGGCCGCCCGGACAAGGATCCGGGATTTTTCAAGCAGAAGGCCAACCGCGCTGGATCAACTCACTTCGTCGCCCCGGGCATGGTGATCGGTACGTTGAAGCAAGGCTACGACCTGGTGAACCTCCTCACGGATCCCCTCGCCCGCGCCCTTTACATCATGTTCGTGGTGAGCGAGGTACACCCTTTCAACGACGGCAACGGCCGTATCGCCCGGGTGATGATGAACGCCGAACTCGTGATGCAAGGACAGACCAAGCTCATCATTCCCAACGTGTACCGTGAGGACTACATGCTGGCCCTGCGCCGTCTTTCACGCGAGAAGGACGCCGGACCGTACATCCGCATGATGGACCGTGCCCACGCTTGGAGCCACTGGTTGCAACCGACCTCGTTGGACGACCTCCAACAACAGATCACGGAGTCCAACGCGTTCAAAGAGCCGGATGAGGCGGCATTGGTTTGGCCGCATTAATCCGGCCCGAAGCCTTTCTTTGCAGACCGACGAGCCCATGCCCAAGGTCACCATCGACAACATCGAGATCGACGTCCCCGAGGGGACCACGATCCTGCAGGCCGCGCGCATGATCGGCGAGCGCAACACCGCTGACCGCCATGTGGTGCCGCCGGCCATGTGCTACTACACGAAGCTGAAGACCAGCGGGGGCTATTGCCGCACCTGTATTGTGAAGGTGACCAAGGGCAGCGAGAAGGACCCTCGCTCCATGCCCAAGCCGGTGGCCAGCTGCCGCACCAATGTGATGGACGGCATGGTGGTGGCCAACACCACCGACCCGGACCTGATCGCCTCGCGGAATTCCGTGGTGGAGTTCCTGCTGATCAACCACCCGCTGGATTGCCCGATCTGCGATCAAGCTGGCGAGTGCCACCTG
>JANOPI010000533.1:0-23083 GCA_031421755.1 Flavobacteriales bacterium
CGGGCACCTGACGCAGCGGAAGGCACCTACTACTACGTGCTGAAGCTGGAGAACGGCAAGGAATACACCGGACACGTCACCTTGTTGCGCTGACCCTTCCCTGGAAGGAGCGTATCCAACGCCCCGGTGCCTCTGGCATCGGGGCGTTCGTTCTTCGACCGGCCGCAACCCGGTACTTTCGCGCGCCCAAGAACGCAGGGCATTACCCATGAAGGTCATCGACCACTTGAAAAACGCGAAGGGAACCTTGTTGTCCTTCGAGATCCTCCCGCCGTTGAAAGGCAAGGACATCCGCTCGATCTATGAAGGCATCGACCCGCTGTTGGAATTCAAGCCAAGCTTCATCAATGTGACCTATCACCGCGAGGAGGTGATCTACAAGGAGCGTGGTCATGGGCTGTTGCAGAAGATCCGTTTGCGGAAGCGCCCGGGAACTGTGGGCATCTGCGCGATGATCAAGGCCAAATACGACATCGATACGGTGCCGCACCTGATCTGCGGTGGCTTCAGCCGGGAGGATACCGAGGACGCGCTGATCGAGTTGAACTTTCTGGGCATCGACAATGTGCTCGCCCTTCGGGGTGACGCCATCAAAAGCGAACCCTCGTTCATCCCCGAACGCGATGGCCACGTACATGCCGAGGATCTGATCCACCAGATCGCCGGGCTGAACAAGGGGAAGTACCTGTACGAAGAGGAGCAGGAAGCATCGCCCACGGATCTCTGCGTAGGCGCCGCGTGCTACCCTGAAAAACACCAGGAGGCCCTGAACCTCAGCACGGACATCGCCTATCTGAAACGCAAAGTAGATGCTGGTGCAGAATACCTCGTTACCCAGATGTTCTTCGACAACACGAAGTACATCCGGTTCGTGGAGCTTTGCCGTTCGGAAGGCATCCACGTACCGATCATCCCAGGCCTGAAGCCGCTGACGACGATGAAGCACATCGCCTTCATCCCGAAGACCTTTTCGATCGACCTGCCGGATGCGTTCGCACGCGACCTGATGACCTGCAAGACCGACGCTGACGTGAAGCGGGTGGGCACCGCCTGGTGCTTACAACAGGCAAAAGAACTGAAAGCCGCCGGCGTGCCCTGTCTTCACTTTTACACCATGGGGAAGAGTGAGGCGGTACGTTCCATCGTTTCGCAGGTTTTCTGACAGGTGGGACAGGCATCTTGCCTGTCCAGAAGAATAACTTGCTGCCATGAGAGGCTGTATTCTTCTACTCGCTGGCACCTGCTCAATCTTATCGCACGCCCAGATCGGATACGACCATGCCGTATTCGAGGAAGTGATGTGCGCACATCGACGCGGCCATACGCAGGTGTTGCGCAGCGGTGGTGGCCCGACCCGTGGCTACGACATGAAGTACGTGCGTGCAAGCTGGTCCGTTGACCCCGAGGAGTTGGCGATCACAGGAACTGTCACCCTGCACTTCACCACCCTTGCGCCGTTGAGCGAATTGCTCGTCGACCTGAGTGACACGCTAACGGTTGATTCCGTACGCTACCATGGATCCCCGACGTCGGCCACATTGGCTCCAGGCGATCTGCTCACCATAGGATTGGGCACAGAACTCCCGGCCGGGGTCTTGGACTCCATCACCATAAGTTATCATGGTGTACCGCGATCCGGGGAGGGTTTCGGCAGCTTCGCCATCGGCCAGCAGCCTGACAGCAGCGCCACGCTCTGGACCTTGAGCGAACCCTACGGCGCGAAAGACTGGTGGCCCTGCAAGCAAGACCTGAACGACAAGATCGATTCGGTCGATCTATACATCACCACCCCCTCGGCTTACCGGGCCGGATCGCAAGGCTTGCTTGTCTCGGAAGGTGTGCAGGAGGGCTTCACGACCTACCATTGGCGCCATCGGTATCCGATATCCTATTACCTGATCTCCATTGCTGTTGCGGACTACGTCATCTTCACGCATGACATCGTGATCGGCGCAGACACGGTTCCGATGCTCACCTACTCCTGGCACAACGACCCGGGCATGGCCGAGCTGAGCGGCCACGATGCGGGGGAGCAAATGATACTCTACAGCGATCTGTTCGGGATGTATCCGTTCGCGAACGAGAAGTACGGCCATGCGCAATTCGGCTGGGGCGGTGGCATGGAGCACCAGACCATGACCAGCATGGGCGGTTGGAATTACGAACTCACCGCGCATGAGCTGGCGCACCAGTGGTTCGGGGACAAGGTGACGTGCGCGAGCTGGGAGGACATCTGGTTGAACGAAGGGTTCGCCACCTACCTGCAGGGCATGGCGTATGAGTTCATCGTTCCCCAATATTGGCAAGGGTACAAAGCCAGCAAGATCGCGAGCGTGACCTCCGCAACGGACGGCAGCGTATTCTGCACGGATACCAGCAATGTAGGACGTATATTCAACGGCCGGCTCACCTACAACAAGGGAGCGATGGTGCTGCACATGCTGCGCTGGGTCTGTGGTGACACGGCGTGGTTCCAAGGTGTGCGCAACTACCTTGACGATCCGGCGCTGGCATACGGCAGTGCGCGCACCAGCGATCTGCAAGCGCACCTCGAAGCCACCAGCGGACTGGAGCTGGACGGCTTCATGGCCGACTGGTTCACGGGTGAGGGCTATCCGACCTACACGCTGCCGTGGACGCAATCGTTGGATGGCACTGTTACGCTCACGCTATTCCAAAGTACCTCGCACCCCTCGGTCGACTTTTTCGAGCTGCCGGTGCCGGTGCGCTTCAAGAATGCCGACATGGATACCACGATGGTGCTGGATCATCTGGTGAGCGGTCAATCGTTCACCTTCGGCCTGCCCTTCATGGCGGACAGTGCCATTTTGGACCCCGACCTGCGCATCGTAAGCGGACAGAACATCGTGACGCGCGTAGCGGAGTTGACCGCTGAAAGCGCGGCCATGGTACTCTACCCGAACCCGGCGAGCACCACGCTCATTATCCGCAGTACCGCTGCACATCGGAACACGACGGTCATGGTGCTCGATGCGGCTGGACGCACCGTCCATACGGCACGAACGTCGCCGACCGGGGACATCGTTCTCGACATCGCCGCGTACCCGGCCGGATACTACACGCTCGTATTGGCTGCTGAAGATGTGACGTACCGGTCGCGCTTCATCAAGCAATGATCACCGCAGGGTGGTACCAACGGCCCCGTACCAAGGGTGTACCTCGTAGGTCAACTGCCCTGCCCGAACAAAGGGATCCGCTTTGAGGTAGCCTTCCACCTCGTCCTTTGTTTCACAATCGTACAGGAGCAAGCCCCGCCAATCGCCCTTGTCGCCGAAGGGTCCAGCCATCTGGATCAGGCCACGCTTGCCCTGCTCGTCCTGGTGAGCGAGGTGGGCTTTGAGCGTGGTCGACGAAGTCGCACTATCGAGCGGCGCGGCGTCACCCTTGGTATAAAGCACGAACCAATACTGCTTCATGTGGTAGGTGCTGTCGGCAATGGTGACGTCGAAGGTGCGCTGGGCACATGCGGAGGTGGCCACGCTAAGGGCGGTGATGAACAGCAGGTTTCTCATGGTCGGTGTGGTCTGGCGTGGTCGAGGATGGCATTGATGAACGCGGACTTGCCCAACGTATAGGCAGCACGATCATTGGCGTGTGCTTCCAGAAGTTGCGACTTCAACCGTTCGTAGCTCGCCGCTGTGTCCGGGTGGTTCCTCAGGAAGTCACGGAAAATGATCCGATCGGCACTGGCCGTATCGGGTTCCACCATGTGGACGTGCGTGGTGCGTTGGCCGGCCATGTTCCGCCCGATGAACCACGCATAGAAAGGTGCTTGTTCGCCCATGGTCGGCCGCCAGATATACTCGAAGCCGAGGTCGTTCATGACGGGCACCACCTCTCGACGCACGCGGTCGAGGCTGGTCACTTCCACCTGCACATCAATGATGGGTTTGGCGCTCATTCCCGGAACGGCCGTGCTGCCGATGTGCGCGATCCGTGTACAAATGCCGAGTGGCAAGGACCGCTGCAACAGCATCTCCAGCTCCGCGAAACGCGCAGGCCATTCGTGTTCGTACGGCGCGACAACGATACGCTCCCGTGTCAAGGTCTCGATGCGCTGATGGTCGTTCACAGGCTGCCGGAATAGACGTTGAACCGGTGACCGCGAAGAAAGCCGATCAGCAGCAACCCGCTGTTCCGCGCGAGCTGCACAGCGAGAGAAGATGGCGCACCCACCGCTGCCATCGAAGGTATCCCGGCCACGATGCACTTCTGAACGAGCTCGAAGCCGGCCCGGCCGCTCACGAGGAGAATGCGATCGTCGGTTATCGGTTGCCGGTTGTCCGGCCGCGTGAGAATGGCTCCTACAACCTTATCGACCGCGTTGTGCCGACCAACATCCTCGCGCAGGGTCAGTAGCTCACCTTGCTCGTTGAAGAGAGCGGCCGCATGTATCCCGCCAGTGTGTTTGAACACGGTCTGTCCGGCGCGCATGCGATCCGGTAGCGAAGTGATCAGCGCGTGATCCAGCTTCGGTGGTTTGCCAAGCGGGCGGGTACACTGCGCATGCACCGCTTCGATACTTGACTTTCCGCAGACGCCGCAGCTGCTGGTGGTGTAGAAGTTCCGCTGCCACTTGGCCTGATCAATGATGACCGCAGGATGCAGTTCTGCACGAACCACGTTGCCACGTTCTTCTTCTTTCACATTCTCGCATGGCACCACGCGGACGACCTGCGTGGGGTCGGTAATGATCCCTTCCGTGAACAGGAAGCCCAGTGCGAGCTCATCATCATGGCCGGGCGTGCGCATCGTAACGCTGAGGCGGAACTCTTTGCGGTCATCAACTGGCCCGTGGCCCAAGCGGATCTCCAGCGGCTCCTCGGTCACGAGGATATCATCGGCAGCGGTTGAGGAACCGTTATCGATCCGGGTAATGGCGATAGGCGCGACAGGTGTGCGCATGTGGTACATCCCGCATCGCGGGAACGCAAGGTATCGCCTAACCCGTCCGGCGCCAGCAGGTAACCAAGTGATCATCCACCATGCCGCACGCCTGCATGAACGCATACACGATGGTGGTGCCCACGAACTTGAACCCGTGCTTCTTCAGGTCCTTGCTCATGGCATCGCTCTCCGGCGTGGAAGCCGGGAGCTGCCCCATGCCCGTAAGGTTGTTTACGATGGTCTTGTGGTCCACATGTTTCCAGAGGAAATCGCGGAACGAGCCCTTGCCGTCCTCCATGATCTTCAGGTAGGCTTGAGCATTGCCGATGGACGCCATCACCTTCGCGCGGTTACGGATGATGCCAGGGTCGTTCAACAGGCGGGCGATGTCCTTCTCCCCGTACTTGGCGATCTTCTTGGCGTCCCAATCGTGGTAAGCCTTCGCGTAGCTCTCTGAGCGGATGAGGATGGTATACCAACTGAGCCCGGCTTGCGCACCGTCAAGGATCAACTTGGCGAAAAGGCGCTGGTCATCGCGCTCTGGCCTGCCCCAGACGGTATCGTGGTATTTCTTGTAGATGTCGTCCTTCATGCACCATGGGCAACGGGCGCGTTCGGTTTTCGGCATGCTTTGCCCGCCGTAGCCCCGGCGGAGGAGGGATTTGCTCGCCGTAGCGCGTTTTACTTGCCGTAGCCCTGCAAAGGCACGGCGTAGGCGATGACGTGTTTTCCGGCAACGTGTGGGCCTCAAGGTAACTTGCGCTCGTGAAGTCCGAACTGAACGACAAGCACAACCGCACACACCGCAGCTTGCGCATCAGCATTGTGGACAAGTGCGACCTGCGCTGCACCTACTGCATGCCGGAGGACCAGCACTTCCTGAAGCGCGAGGAGTTGATGACGCGTGAAGAGGTCTCTACCATCGCGCGGTTGTTCGTTGAGCGCTACGGCATCACGAAGATCCGGCTCACGGGCGGCGAACCGCTGGTGCGGCCGGATGCGGTGGACATCGTCCGCGACATGTCACAGCTCGGCGTGTCCTTGGGCCTCACCACCAATGCAATGACGCTCGATAAGCACCTCGACGGATTGATCTCCGCTGGCTTGAAGAACATCAACATCAGCTTGGACACCTTCGATGCGGAACGCTTCAAGAAGATCAGTCGCCGTGATGGATTCGAGCGCGTGCATGCGAACATCCTTGAGGCGCTGCGACGCGGGATGCGCGTGAAAGTGAACATGGTGGTCATGCGCGGCGTGAACGACGACGAGCTCCTCCATTTCGTGGAATTGACGCGCGAGCATCCGGTTCATGTGCGCTTCATCGAATTCATGCCCTTCGCCGGCAATCACTGGGGAAGGGAGCGCGTGTACACCTACGGAGAGATGCTCGGGCACATCGGTAGCGTGCATTCGTTCGAGAAGTTGAGCGACGATCCGCACAGCACGGCGAAAGCCTACCGCGTTCCCGGTTGGCCTGGCACCTTCGCCGTCATCAGCACGGTGACCGAACCGTTCTGCGGTGATTGCGATCGCTTGCGCCTTACCGCGGAAGGGAAGATGCGCAACTGCCTTTTCACGCGCGAGGAGACCGACCTGCTCTCAGCATTGCGGCGCGGCGAGGACATCGCGCCCTTGATCGAAGCGAACGTGTTGGCGAAGCACGCGATGCTCGGTGGGTTGCCGCACTTCAAGCCGGAGAAGCAGGAAGAGGTGCTGCACGACCTGAGCGCGCGGCCGATGGTGAGTATCGGGGGATAGGGACACCGGCTTCAAGCCGGTGATCTTGTCCAACCACCGGCTGGAAGCCGGTGTCCCTAGGACTCCTGATCGTAGTAGATCTTGTAGAACTTCCGTCCGTTCTCGTCCACCCCTTGTTCGATCCTGTTGCGATCGCCGTGGATGTAGATGTGGAAGTTCTTGTCCAGCTTCAGTACGCTTTTGAAGATGCGCGCTTGGCGTTTCACGGCGTGCGCGGAGATGGCGAAGTTGTCCGCGAGCTCCACGTTGTTCTCCGACTGGAACCGATCGCTGTACTGGTTGAACGACTTGATCGCGCCTTCCTCAGCGAAGACCTCTTGGGTGAACTCCTCGCGGTCGAACTCCGAATGGCTTTTGAAGTACTGCACCGAACGGTTCAGCAGATCGATCTGGTCGGCCTTGGCTACGGTGAAGTCCTGCGGCATCTGCTGTGTGATGAAGGACTTGGTGAGTTCCAGCACGTTGCTCGTGCTGTTCACATCGTCCTTCTTCGGCTTGTGGTCGATGAAATCCTTCTGCCAGAACTGTGTGCTGTCGTTGTTGTCGATCACGAACAACGTCGGCGCTTCCTCGGTGAAGACCACCAGCACGGCCTTGTTCGGCTTGTTGTTGCCGAGCCCGCGCTTCATGCTCAGTTCGATGAGGCCACTAGCGGTCTTGCTCTCGATGAAGACCTCCTTCTCATCGAATTTGTAGATGCCTACGGCCTCATGCACGGCCGCGCCGATCTGCACGCCGGTGAACTTCGCCACGAAGAGATCGCCGCCGTTGATGTTGTGGTGTTGCGATACATCGATGAGGTGCTTGGCGATGGCCTCGGAGCATTTCAAGAGGTCCTTGCCCTCGCCGATCTCCAGGCAGAGCCCATGCAGCACGTTGTAGTCCAACGAGACCGCATGCGTGAACTCCGTGGTGAACGCCATGTTGGCGAAGGGCTTCAGGAAGAGCTTCCGCAGGAACTCCTGCTCCTCTTCGCCCTTCAGCACCACGGTGAAGTCGCTGAACACGCTCGGCGCTTCACCCGACCCGATACGATGCAATGCGAATTCCTCGACCTGCGCTTCCTTCCCGATGACCATGCTCCGTGGGTTGCTCGTTCAACTACAGTCCGTGCCGGAACGCATGCTCCTGTACCTTGATCACATGCAGTACAAATGGAAAAAGCGCATCCATCGTTTCCTGCGCGCCGCGCGTGGAGCCGGGCAAGGTGATCACTAGTGTGCGGTCAATCATGCCTGCTACACCACGGCTCATCATGGCCCACGGCATGCGTTCCTGGCCGTAAGCGCGTGCTGCTTCCATGATGCCGGGGATGTCCCGCTCCAGGATCGGCGCGATGGCTTCACGTGTGCTGTCCCGTGGTGAAAGTCCGGTGCCGCCTGTGGTGAGGATCAGGTCGTACTTCTCCATGGCCCAGGTCTTCACTTGTCCGGCGATCACATCCGGCTCGTCAGCAACGACCATCTGCGCCGCGACTTCCACACCGAGCTTCTTCAGGCGTTCGATGATCGCTGCGCCCGCTTTGTCTTCCTTCTTGCCAGCGGCAACTCCATCGCTGATGATGAGCACTGCTGCGCGTGGTGCCTTGCCGAACGCGTCCTTCCAATCGCTCTTGCCCCCCTTCTTCTCCACCAACCGGATGCGCTCGATGCTGATGCCTTTGTCGATGGGCTTGAGCATGTCGTAGATGGTGAGCGCGGCGACGCTGGCACCGTGCATGGCCTCCACTTCAACACCGGTGCGATAGATGGTCTTCACCTTCACCATGACGAGGATGGATGTCGCTTGCACCTGAAAGGTGACCTCCGCATGTTCGATCGGTAGCGGATGGCAATCCGGGATCATGTCCGATGTACGCTTGATGCCGAACAAGCCGGCGACGCGCGCGGCCTCGAGGACATCACCCTTCGGAACGCGCTTCTCCTTAACGGCGGCGATGGTTTCCGGGAGGCTCACCGAAACGGTCGCTTCAGCCGTGGCTTCGCGGAGCGTGGTGGGCTTGTGGGTGATGTCGATCATGAGTACTGTCATGCCGGGCTTGACCCGGCATCGCGAAGATGATTGGACTTCCAGATATGCCCTCCTTCGCTGAAAATCTCCTTGCCGAATATCGGCAGGCGCTTCTTCACCTCATCGGTGACGAACGCCACGGCCTCACGCGCTTGCTGCCGGTGGGGTGCGCTGGCGAAGACCATGAAGCACAGCTCCCCGGCCTTGATGATGCCTTGGCTGTGGTGGACATGCAAGCAGGTGATCTGCGGCCAGCGCGCGAACGCTTCTTCGCGGATGACGGTCATCTGTTCGTTGGCCATGTCCTGGTAGGCGGTGTACTCGATCGCCTCAACGCGATTCCGGGTCAGGCCCGGAATGACATCGGCGCGCACCTGGCCGAGGAAGATCTCGTGACCGCCGATATCGGTACGCGTGGCGTGCTTGGCGATGCTCTCGGCGATGAACGATGCGGGGATCGCACCCTCCACGAAGATGTCACGCTTCTTATGGGTCTTCGTTCCACTCATCCTCCGGCAAAAGGGGGTAACAAAGCGATCTCCTCGTTGCCGGTGAGTGGCGCATCCTCGTTCACAACGCGGCGATCCACGGCCAAGGCATAGCTCATGCGTTCCAATCCGGGAATGCGTTGTTCCAGCTCGCGCTTCAGGGCATGGGTCGACGGAGCGTTCATCTCGACTTCCGTCGCACCGGCCTTCTCGGCGATCATCCCAAAGAGCAGAACACGCATCGTGCTCAAAGATCGGTCGGCGTGTTCACGTTCTTGAAGAGATCCTTTGGCCATCCTGCCTCGCCGGGCACGAGGTCGAACCAGCGTGTGTGCACTCGTCCCAGCGCGTCGCTCATTTTCAGGCGGTCCACGGCGATGTTCCGTTCGAAGAGCTCGATCGCGTGGCGGTGGTACGCGGCGGCGAGCGGTTCTATGAAGCCTTTGTGCCGTGGTACAACGGCATCAAAGTCGCCGGTCAGGTCGTTCTTCAGGTGGATCAGCAGGCGGTCGCTGATGTTGGGCAGATCGCAGGCGAGGACGATGAGCCGGACGTAGCGGGCGTGCTTCAGCGCCGTGACCAGTCCGCCCAATGGACCCTTGCCGGGGAGGTCGTCGGGAATGACGGTCGCATGTTCGGGTGTGTACTTTGCTGCATCACCGATCACGAGCACTTCCTTGGCGTGTGGCCGTAGCAGGTCGATCGCGCGGTCCAAGAGCGTGATGCCGTCAACCTCGATCAGCGCTTTGTCATGCCCCATGCGCGAGCTCTGCCCGCCCGCGAGCACCACGCCGGTCCATTGGCGGTCGTTCATCTTGGCAGATAATGGACCTCCATCAGGTCCCCATCGTTCCACGATCGCTTTTCCGCAGGCAGATACGCGAGGGCATCCGCGTCGATGAGCGAGCGTAGCATGTGTGAACCTTCATCCGCGAGCAAGCGGACCATTCCTCCTTCAAGCCGTGCCGCACGGAATTCGGCACGATCACCTTTTATAGTGAGCGATCCGGCCAAGGGCACATGATCGATCCGTGGCCCCGGGTCCGTAGCACCTTGCATCGCGCGCAGGTATGGCAGCACATACTCGAAGTACAGCACCAAGACCGCGCGCGGATTGCCCGGGAGGCCGAAGACGGGTTTGCCGTTCAGCGTGGCGAATAGCATGGGCTTCCCGGGTTTCTGTGCAACGCGGTGCAAATGGATCTCCGCTCCCATCTTCTCCAATACCGCTCGTACCCGATCATGGTCACCGACGGAAACGCCCCCGGTGGTGATGATCACATCCGCGGCACTGGCCTGCTTGATCGCGTCCTCGATATCGGCATCATCGTCAGCGGCGATGAACGCACCATCATCATCCACTTCACACTGCTCCTTGCGCAGGGCGGCGAAGAGCATCCATTCATTGCTGCTGAAGATGCGGCCATCGCGTGGCGAGCCTTCCTCGATGAACTCGTTCCCTGTACGCACCACGGCGACCCACGGCTTGAAGGAAACCTCGACCTCTTCATAGCCGCCAGAAGCGATCAGCCCGATGAAGGCGGGATCCAAGCGATCTCCGGTGCGTGCCAGCAACTCGCCTTCCGTGAATTGTTCGCCCTGTCGGCGGATGTTCGCGCCGACAGGTGGAAGGCCGTTGCGGCATTGGATATGGTTCGCCTCACGGATGGCGTGCTCCTGCATCACCACGCGCTCAGTTCCATCCGGTACCTGCGCGCCGGTAAAGATCCGTGCGCATTGGTCGGGCAGCAGCACCTCCATCATCTTCTGCCCTGCGGCGAGTTCCCCTACCGGGCTCCATTCCGGACCTTCGCCACAGAGTGCCCACCCGTCTACGGCGCTCATGTCGAACATCGGGTGCGGTGCCTTGCTCTTCACATCAGCGGCGAGGTGATGATCCTGGGCGAGATCCAGCACCAAGGGCGTGAACGGCAATGGCCGCACATGAGCCATCATGATCTTCTTCGCTTCATCCACACCGATCATGGCCACCACAATTTTACGCAGGCGAACAACAGTACGACACCCAAGGCTTGGCGCAACCTCGGCTGCTCCAGTCGTCGGGCACCGACGTATGCTCCGACCAGCCCCGCGCAGAGCGCAACGGCCACCCATGTCAGCAGTTGGGCATCGATCACCAGTGCCAAGTTCTCCGTTCCTGCGAGCCCGGCCGCACTGTTCACCAGAATGAAGAGCGCGGAGGTGCAAGCCGTCACTTTGGTATCCGCCCAGCGCATGAGCAGCAACACCGGGCTGAGCAGGATGCCACCGCCGATACTGATGAGCCCGGAAACAAAGCCCAGCGCCGCACCGATCACCAACGCAGCGGTCAGCGGGACTTGCCGTCCCACCTTGTCGTTCGTTCCGAAGAAGCCGAGAAGCCGGACCACGGCCAACAAGAGGCAGACGGCCAGGATGCGTTTGTACATCAGCGGATCGATCCCTACTTGTGCACCGAGCCAAGCCATCGGAACGGAGGCGATGGCGAACGGCCAGAAGAGCACCCAACGGAAATGTCCTGCGCGCTCGTACTGCGCGAAGGCGATCGCGCTCACGACCAGATTGATCATCAGCGCTGACGGCCGGGCAACGATCAACGGGAGGCCGACCAGCGCCATCAGCGCCAGATAACCGCTCGCACCGCCGTGGCCGACCATGGAATATGCGAATGCGACAACGGCAATGAGGCTGAGGAAGAGCAGTTCGTTCATGGCTTCGCCGGCGGAGCGATGTCCGACCACACGTTCAGACCACCCTCATACAATTCAATGCGCCCGTTCTCCACCGCCACCTTGTTGATCAGTTCGCGGATACGCCATGCCATGCGTTTGGCCACCTCATCCAGCACATGCATCGGCACATGTCGCATGTCACAACCGTCCTGCTCCTCTCCTGGTTTTCCGCTGAAGAGATCAGGGATCGATAGCTGTTCGTTCACCCCTTCGGCATGCAACAGGATCACTTGACCTTGGTTGCCATGGACGGCACCGCTCACGAGCGCGACACCGAAATCACCACAGACCTTGTCGACGAGCCTGCGCGCGTGGGCATCATCCGTGCAATCGGCCACGATGTCGTGCATTCGGATGATGTCTTCGGCGTTCCGTGCATCAAGAAATTGATCCCGCGCCACGGTGCCGGGCGAAACCGGAGCGTTGCGCGCCCAGGCCTCGGCAACATCCACTTTGGGGCGACCGATGTCTACCGGTGCATAGAGTTCCTGCCGGTCGAGGTTGCGCTCTTCCACGCGGTCGCCGTCCACCAGGGTGATCATGGTGAACGGCATACGAAGCAACCGGGGCATCAATGCGCATCCGATGGCACCGATGCCGATCAGTGCTATTCGGACATCAGGTTCGTTGGAATGGGTGGGGTCGGACACGCGGTCCAAGATATCCCGGCCGCTCGCACCGGAACAGCCGGGAGCATTACCGCACGGCTATTGTTCGATGTAGGTCACATCGAAAGTTCCGGAGGCGGTCTTTGTGGGGCCGCCTTCTGGAGAAATCAATTGAGCGGAGAATGAACCTTTGATACGGTTGCCGCCTTGGTCGTGGGAGCTGATGGTGATATATCCGGGCACCTCGTCGGAACTCTCATAGGCCATGCCTCCCAGGACCAGCAGGATGTGGTTGGCGTTGCCGGAAGCGGCATGTGTTCCGGTGGCCAGGTTGTCCAATTGGATGGCCAGTGTTCCTGTGGTGGGATGTGATCCTCCGAGCATGATCTGCCCATCGGCCAAATTGCCGATCAACGAGGTACTGAAGCAGGCTTCGGACCCATCCACGTGGGCTTCCAAACGCATACCGTCAATGCCACAGATAGCGATGGGAAGTTCGGGGGTGGCTTCGTTGTCATCTTTCACGCAGGCCACTTGGAGGAGGATCGCCGGGATCAGGAAAAGGAGGGCGGTGTGCTTCATGGGAGGTTGTTGGCGGCCGTGTTACGTGCCGTCCGTGCCAAAGGATCCACCATCGTGCGTAGGGCTGAAAAACAGTGGTCCCGCCTCCTTGCGGAAGCGGGACCACTGGAAAAGATCGCTGATCAGCGCACCATCACTCGGCGCACCACCAAGCCGTTCGCATGGCGCACGCGCAGGGTGTATTCGCCAGGTGCGGATCCGCTCACATCAAGGGTTCCTTGGCCTTTCACCGTGCGGTGCTGTGCGGAAACGACACGTCCGGTCACGTCCACCAGGTCCAGGTCTACTTCTCCGACGATGGTGCCGAAGTCGATGTTCAACGCCGTATGCGTGGGCACCGGGAAGACGGTGAAGCCGTGCACCGTACCGTCCTCCAATCCAACGGAGACATCCACGACCACTTCAGTGCGCTCGCTCTCGCATGCGGTCAACGGGCGCTGCACCTCCCAATCATAGAAGAAGTAATAGTACTCGTTGGTGTTGCCGCCTTGCACGGTGGTACCGGTGATCTCACCCAGACCTCCGAGGTCGTAGGGGTAGGTGGGGTCGCTGCCCAAGCCATCGCGCCAGCAATCAGGATCCTCACTTGTGAAAAGCAGGCCATAGGGTCCACCGGCGGGTACGGAGAAGTTGAGGTCCACGCGGCTTTCGCCCTCAGGGATCGTGAAGGTTCCTTCTGCCAATGTGGAGCCATCGCCCATGTCGCGCACTTCTACAGTGCGGTTGGCAGCGCTGCCGGAGTACACTTTCACACTTTTGATGACCAGATCCTCGGAAGCCTCAAAGAGAAGATGATAGCCGCTGTTGCTGATCTCTCCGCTGGCGGACTGGTCGGCACGTCCACCGTAGTAGGTCTCACCGCCGGTCTGATTCTGGTCAGCGCACCAGTAAGTGGTGGTTGAAAACAGCACGGGTGTTGTCCAATTGTTGCCGGTAGCCACAGGCACTCCGCCCGTTGGTACGTCATACCAGACCACGTTCGCGCCGGTAGCGCTAAGATCGGCGGACAACCCAGCCTCTATGGATGCTCCATTGGCGACAGGCGCGTCCGGGGCATCCTCCACCACAACGTTCACGGAAGCGCTGGTCCAAGGCTGGCAGGCCCCATTGACGGTAACGGAATAGGTTCCGGAGGCGTTCACCTCGATGCTTTGCGTTTGATCGGTCGTACTCCACACGTTGCCGGCTAGCGCGCTGGAGGTGAGGGTGATCGGGCCATTGGTTTCGCAGAAGCTGAGTGGACCGTTCACGGCGATGCTCGGGGTCTGGTCGGGATTCTCCACGATGGTGGCGATCGCGGTAGCCGGGCATTGGTCGCCGTTGGAGAGGGTAACACTCCACGTTCCGCCACCGTTGGCGGTAACGCTCGGGCCAGTGCTGCCATTGTTCCATGTGGCGGAGTAGCCGTTGAGTGAAGGCGCGAAGAGCGTGATCGCCTGATCACCCTCACACCAGATCAGGTCACCGCCATCGCTGGTGATACTCACATTCGGGGAGACACAACCACCTTCCACCACGGTGATGTTCTGATCGGCGTTCACGTTGGTATAGGTCTGCTCCTGGCCGCTCGGGAACGTCACGACCATTGTCGGGATAACCGTGTTTGGCCCGAGTCCGAAGTGGCAGGTGAAGGTGTTGGTGATGCCGTAGCTCTCACCGGCGTGTACTTCACGTATCATGGTGCCCCAAGGGCCTGTGATGGTAACGCGGCCGCCAACGGCGTCGCGGTTGCTCACGGTCCCCTCCAGGTTCACGTTGAGGAAGTGATTGCCATTGGGTGTATTCATCCACAGCTTGTCCGCGAAGCTCGCGTCGCCGTCCACGTAGCCATCCCCGTAAGTGGCATACACGTCCTCGAAGCCATCCTTGTTGAAGTCGCCGAAGGCGAAGCTGTGCATCTCCTTGCTCGCGGGGAACACCTCATCCACCCGGCTGAAGGTGCCGTTGCCATGGCCTTTGAAGTAGAAATGCGTGCTGCCGGTCACGATATCCAGGTACATATCGTTGTCCAGATCGCGGAAAAGACCTTGCAGGAAGAACCCTGTGTAGAGGAGTCCGCTGGTGGAAGTAACGTCGACATAATGGCCGGTTCCGTCGTTCTCGAAGAGTTGAAGGGTGGAGCTGTGGGTAGTGTGGAAGATGTCCAGGTCACCATCATTGTCGTAATCGCCGAAATCGGTGGTCCACACTTGCTCGCGGTTCTGAACACCGTACTCTAGTGCCAGGTCCGCATAGTTTCCGTTGCCATCGTTCACGAAGAGGCGGTCCCATCGGCGGCAATCGTCCGAGCTGTTCACGCCTTGGCGGCAGTGGCTGATGTGCAGGTCGATGTCACCATCATTGTCAAAATCAGTGCAGGTGCTACCGTAGTTGCCGCTCATGTCGCCGGCCGTGCCCGTGCATTCCGTAGACCAATCCATCACGCCATCAGTGAATACCGGCACACCCTCGGTGTTGGTCATGTAGATGTTGTTCGGCCCCACGTCATTGCAGGCGTACAGGTCCACACGGCCGTCGTTATCAAAGTCGGCCATGCTCATGGCCTGGGTGAAGATGTCCGGCCCGGGCAGATCGCTTAAGGTGAAAGCGCCGCGAGCGGATATGTTCAGGAATTTGGTGATTCCCACCCCGCTGCAGATGTCCTTGTGGCCATCATTGCTCAGGTCGGCCATGGCCCAGCCCCACTGGCTGCTGTTGTCCACCTGTCCGTAGTCGAAGGTGTCGAAGCTGTGGTCGGGGTTCTGGTACAGGATATACACGTGCTCACTGAAGTCGAGCTGGATGATGTCATCCAGACCGTCACCGTCCATGTCGGCTACCGCCACACAGGCCGCACCGTGCGACTCGTTGGAGAGGTTGGCGCTGGCGTCCGTAAATACCGCTTGGGCCATGGCGGCAGCTCCGGCGAGCGCAACAACGGCCAATGAGGAGAGTCTATACATGATGAGGGGCGGGGTTTTCGGTTCGTTAACAGGTTCTGGTTTCCTTGCAGGTGCCCGAAAGTAGATGAACGGCGGATGCGGGAAGGAGAGGCTCCTCCACTAAAGCGAGCATCCTCGCTATCCTGCCTTCAGGAAAGTACCTGCCGCGGGCGACTTGTCAATCCGTCGCTCGCACAGGGGTGATCCCGACCATCAGTGCCGATCGCCCGACGAACCGTTGGAAGGGTCGGACGGGAGCTGTTCCCATACCGCTCCTTGGCGCCGGATGCTCTCGTCATGAACGGCGTTCATGAAGGCCTGCACGAACGCGGGACCGAGGCCGAGCCGCTGCCCGAGCGCCTGCTGCCTGCGCATGATGCGGTCCCAGCGTTCGGGTTGCAGAATGGCCACGTTGTGTGCCTGTTTGAATTCCCCGATACGCTCGGCGATGTCCATGCGGCTGGCGAGTTTCTGTGCGATCTCCTCATCGAGCTGGTCGATCAGGTCGCGCAGGCTCTGGAGCTGATCGCCGAGATGTGCTCCGGGCACGGCTTCGCGGGCGATGAGGCTGGCCAGCAGGGTTTTCAGCGCGGAAGGCGTGATCTGCTGCTGGGCATCGCTGCGCGCCAATGCCGGATCGGTGTGTGTCTCGATCATCAGCCCGCTGAAATTCAGGTCCAGCGCTTGCTGGGCGATCTCCGCGAGCTTGTCCGGGTGCCCGGCGATATGGCTCGGATCGCAGACGAGTTCCAAATGCGGAAATGCCGCCTTCAACCGGATAGGGAATTCCCACATGGGGCTGTTGCGGTAGGGCGTGCGTTCGAACCAACTGAAACCGCGGTGGATGGCTGCGAGCCGTGTGATGCCAGAAGTCGCGAGCCGCTCGATGGCCCCGACCCACAACTGCAGGTCGGGATTGATCGGGTTCTTGACGAAGACGGGGACATCCACGCCCTTCAACGCATCAGCGATGGCCTGCACACTGAACGGGTTCGGCGTTGTGCGTGCCCCGATCCAGAGCATATCGATGCCCGCTTTCAAGGCTGACTCCACATGCTCGGGCGTGGCCACTTCGGTCATTACCAGCAAACCGGTTTCCTCCTTCACCTGCTTCAGCCATGGCAAGGCCTGATCGCCCACGCCTTCGAAGCCCCCGGGACGTGTGCGTGGTTTCCAGATCCCAGCCCGGAACGCCTTCACCTGTGGGGCTTCGGCTACGATGGACCGCGCGGTGGCAAGCACCTGCTCTTCGCTCTCGGCACTGCATGGGCCAGCGATGGTCAACGGGCGATCCAGTCCGAGCCGCCACTGGGCAAATGGAAGCGTTGGAAGCATGTTCACTGGAGACATGGGGCTAAAGTAGGAGCGCTGCCAGCGACGGCACTTGAACTGGTTGAAATGGCGCTACCACTTCACCACCACCTTTCCCATGGACCGGCCGCTCTCCAGCAACGCATGCGCCTTCGGAAGGTGCTCAGCAGGAAAGGGATCATGCGCGATCGGCCTCAGCCATCCTTCACTGTTCGCCTGTACCGTTCCGTGCAGGCATTCAGCGAGCACATCGGGGCGATGCTCCCCGACGCGGAGCATGTTCACCCCGATCAGGCTGCGACTGCGCATCATGAGGAAAATGGGCACCACCAGTCCCATTCGCCAAACGAAACGCAGCGCGCCGAAGAACCCACCGCCGCGTTCAGCACCGCCGTACATCACCAGTGTCCCGCAATCACCGAGCAGGGCGAGGTCTTTCTTGAATGTACTGCCGGCCACGGCATTGAAGGAGACATCGAGTCGTTGATCCTTCAACAGCGCACGCACTTCCTGGGAATAGTCCGCACGGGACCGGTCGATCACGTGGTGTGCGCCGAACCTCTTCAGGAGGTCCATCTTGTCTGTACCGCTGGCGATGGCGAACACCTCGCAGCCCCGATGCACCGCCACTTGCACGAGCAGGTTCCCGACCCCGCCCGCAGCGCTGTGGATGAGCACCCGTTGGCCTGATCGCAATGGATAGGCGATCATGGACATATACCATGCGGTAACGCCTTGTGTGGTGAGCGCGCAGGCTTCCGCCAGGCCGAGTTCCTCCGGAACGACGACCACGGCTCTGTGATCGGTAGCGACCATGCCCGCATAACCACCGAATCGGGTGATCGCCGCCACCCGCTTGCCGAGCAGTTCCTTCGGTACATTTCCGCCGAGGCCCACCACTCTACCGACATTCTCGTATCCGATCACGCATGGTGGTGGCGGCGCTTCGCGGTAGAGCCCCTTGCGCGCCATCACATCAGCGTAATTCAGGCCGAACCCTTCGCTGCGTACGAGAACATGCCCGTTGGCGGGAACCGGGTCCGGCACTTCGCGCAGGGTGAACGCGCGGTCCACCTCACCATGGCGGATAAGATACCAGGCCTTCATGGCTTCATGTCCATTGGTGTGCCATTGAACAAGGATGCGGGCAGGACGACCATGGTGATCACGGGTCGGCCGACAGCGAACCGTAGCCGTTTGGTCCAGAGGAAGTCCTTGCGCTCCATCGTATGCGTCTCATTCCAAGGAATGAAGAGGGCAGGATGGCCAGACCGGAAGAGGCTGAGAACAGAGAGGTAGACCCCGAACCGATCACTCGCCACGCGGAGCACGTTGTTGTAGTTGACCACCCCGACCCGCCCGGAAACCAGCGCTCCCCTTGGCGCGACCACCCCTGGCGGCAGTCCGAAGCGCGCATGCATCGCCTTCCAGCCACTCATGTTGCCGAGCAAGGTGACGATGGCCATCCAGAAGAGCGCGAAGCACGTGAGCGCCACCGGGACGATGAAGGCGGGATGGGTATAGAAATGTGAAGACATCGGGGGCAAGCTAACGGACAGCGTTGGCCGGACAGTGCCGATATTCGCGAACACCCATGGCCATCATACGCATCATTGTCGCCGACGCACAGGAACTGGTAGCCGATGGCTTGCGCTACCGCTTGGCAGATGTGTCCGGCATGAGGATCATCGCCCACGTAGGCAGTGGACAAGCCCTATTCGAATACCTTGAAGAACATCCTGCGGACCTCATACTGCTGGACGTGTCCCTTCCTGGAATGGACGGTATCGATACTGCGCGCCTATTGCGCAAGAAGCATCCTGCGGTGAAGGTGCTCGCTCATTCCATGCTGGCGGAGATCGAATACGTGAACAGCATGTTGATCGAGGGTGCGGCTGGCTACCTGTTGAAGAACACGAGCAAGGCCGAACTATTGGATGCCATCGACACGGTATTATCGGACGAGCGATACCTGAGCGAAGCGGTTCGGCACAACATCGAGAAAGGATACAAGTTCACGGAGAAACGTCCGGATGGCCAATACATCGGGCTCACCGAACGCGAGCGCGAGATCATCCGGCTGGTAGCCTTGGAGCGGACCAACGACGAGATCGGCGCGGCACTGAATGTGAGCACTGAGACGGTGAAGACGCATCGCAAGAACCTGATGACCAAGCTCAACGTGCGCAGCGTGGCGGGCCTGGTGAAGTACGCGGTGGATCGCTGCTGGATCTGAGTTGCCGACCACCGATCACACCTCCCGGTTGTCCGGGCGGGCGGACCATGCGCATGACGGCAGCAGGTGCGGCAGCCTGACAACGGACAACGCGTGTCGGCAGCGCATCAACCGACAACCGCACCACCGATCCCCTCTTTGTGGGTATTGTGGCGGCCTGTCCAGTAATGGACTTTTGGACCGTTGCCCAGCCTGCTTTCCCCGCCATGAAAACCCGACGCCACCATAGCCCGACCGGAACCCTGCTCGCCGCCGCTTTGTCACTCGCCGGCATGGCTTGCTTCGCTATATCGGCACACGGCGCGAACAACATGGTGACCATCACCGGTCAGCTGCATGCGGATGATCGGTCGCTCATCGATGCCGTGGTGGTGGTGGAATTGGGCGCTGACGCGTGCCTGCGAAGCGCGTTGAGCGCCAACGGCCGCTTCGAATTCAAAGTGCCGGTCGGCAGCAAGGCACGGTTGATCTTCCTGAAGCCGGGGTACCTGACCAAGGAGGTGGAAGTGGACACCAAGAACGCCTTGAACACTGACCGGTCCAGCAAGCTGAACAAGAAGGTGCAGTTCGACGTGGTGCTCGAAGAAGAACTGGAGCATGTGGACGAAGTGTACTTGGGGCCGGTCGGCTACATCGATTTCGTTAACGGTTCTGGTCTGATGCGTGTGCGCCATGATGGCCGGATGAAGCCCTTTGCGCGATCCGTTGATGTTGGAGTTTTCGCGGTGAACCCCTGACCGCGATGAGCGCGCCCATGTTCCGATAGGCGTGCTCCCTTGGACAAAGCCCCCGCAGGGATGCGGGGGTTTTGCCGTTACTGGCGCGAACGAATACCTACTTCTGTGCGCGTTGGAGAAACTCCGCCGCCTTCTGCTCATCCCCCATCATCCGATACGTTTCCGACACGTTCAACAACCGCCGCGCATCATCCGGCTTGGCTTGCAACCCTTTCAAGAAGAACGACAACGCCGTAGGATATTCCTTCCGCTGGAACGCCGCCACACCCAGGTTGTCGGTCACGGATACATTGGTCGGGGCCAGCGCATGGGCCTTCAGGAAGTTCTCTTCGGCGAGCGCGGGCTGCTTCAGGTACACGGCATGGATCTCCCCTTTCAGCCGGAAGGCATCCGCCTGTTCAGGCTTCATCGCGATCACGCGTTCGAGGAAAACGATGGATGAATCCGCGCGGCCCGTGCGCATGAGCGCGTCGGCCAGGAAGAGATAAGGCTCCGTGTCGTTCGGGCTGAAACGGATCGCGGCGCGGAAGGCACGTTCGGCACCGGCGTGGTCTCTGGCCTCGCCCATCCTTCGTCCGATGAACGCAAGGTTCTTCAAGGCCACCTCTTCGGTACTGTCACGTTCCAGACAGGCGATGAAATGGCCCGTTGCCGCGTGGTGATCCTTGCGGTCCATGGCCAATTTGCCCAACAACCCGTGGGCCAGCGCATAGTCCGGATAGATGGCGAGACCCCGTTCAAGATAGTGCCGAGCGTCGCTGAGGTGCTGTTCCTTCTGCGCTTTGTCGCGTGCCTTCGCTGCGGCTTCCACCAACAGCTTCGCGTACATCACATGGCAGCGTGCGCTCCGGTCTGAAACGGTGACGTCGTGCGCGAACAACGTGAGGTCATCGCGCCAATCACGGTTGCGGCTGAAGGTCTGGGCAGCGAACCCGACAAGCACCAGCGCGAGTAGCGCTCGCCCGATGCCCACGGCGAGCGAAGAGCGGACCCGTTCGAGTGCCATTGCGAAGAGCGCGGTGAGCACCAATGCGAACCCGGCGGACGGCATGAAGAGGAAGCGGTCGTTCATCGGCGTACCGAGATTGATGAGGACGTTACTCACCACGGAGTACGTGATCACGAACCATAGCAGGCCAAAGCCGATGACCGTGCGCTTGTACGCACCCGACGATCCGAACGCACAAGCGGCCACCAGAAGCAAGGCCCCGATGATCGCGCGCGCATCGCTCCAACCGACGATGGGGATCATTGCCGGATAGTAGTCCGTGGTGAGCGGCCACGGGAACACAAGCAGGCTGAGGTTTTTTGTGAAGAGCAAGGAGCAGGTGGCCAAGCGTTCGGGGACGGTGGCCCCATGGAACGGGTTGGTAAGGAAGTTGTCCACCCATGCGACCGCAGGAACGGGACCTAGGGCTGCCGACCGCAGCAGGATATACCCCAAAGTTGGAAGTAGCAATGCGGCAACGCACGCGCCACGGCGCTTCAGGTCCTTCGTGGTGTACCACACGATCAAAGGGACGATGGCCAGAAAGGTGATCGCGTTCTCCTTCGCTGATAAAGCGAGGAAGAAGGACAAGCCACTGAGCAGCATATTGCCCGTGCGGTGACCCTCGCTCGCCTTCACCGCGAACCAAGCCGTGAACAACGCGAAAAGTATCGCGAGGATCTCATCCAGACTCTTGATGTTGGCGACCACTTCAGCATGCACCGGATGCACGGCGAACAACAGGGACGCCAGCAGCGGAACATTGGCCCAGAACCGCTTGCTACCGCTTTCCGGGAAGAGCCGCAAAAGCAGCTTGAAGAGCAGCCAGCAACTGAGCGCGTACAGCAGCACGTTCGTCAAGTGCCCGAGAAACGGGTTGTTCCCCACGATGGCGTACTGCACAGCGAACACGGTATGTGAAAGCGGCCGGTAACGTCCGCCTGTTTCCACGCCGCCTTGGCCGAGGTAGCCGACGAACACATCATTGGACCATATTTCCGGTATGCCCGCGAAGCCCTGCTTGGTGAAGATGTTCTGGTTGATGAGCAACGTATCGTCCAACGCCCAACTGTTGGTGAGCGTGTTGGCGTTCAGCACGAACGCGACAAGGAAGATCCACAGCGCCCATCGGTTGCCGACGGCGGACCCTTGCAAGACTTTCCCATTTGCGTCCGCCATCATTTGCCTGTTCCCAAAAGTAGAAGAGGGTCCGAGGTGGACGCCACACCGGACCCTCTTCCAACTTGGCTCGCTATACCCCGCCACGATCGCACATGGCTCGAGGATCACAGCGTTGCGCGCTCAGGCCATGCGCCGCGCCACCTCATCCCAGTTCACCACGTTCCACCAGTTGGCCACGTATTCGTTACGCTTGTTCTGGTACTTCAGGTAGTACGCGTGTTCCCAAACGTCCAGGCAGAGAAGAGGCGTGCCTTTCAACTCGCTCACGTCCATCAGCGGATTGTCCTGGTTAGGCGTGGAGCCGATGGTGAGCTTCCCGTCCTGCGCAACGAGCCATGCCCAGCCGCTGCCGAAGCGCTTCATGCCCGCGTCAGCGAACTTCTCCTTGAACGCATCAAGGTTTCCGAACGCGGCGTTGATCGCATCGGCCACTTTGCCGGTCGGCGCACCGCTGCCCGGCTTCATCACCTGCCAGAACATGTTGTGGTTCCACGCACCACCGCCGTTGTTCCGCGCCTTGGTGCTGTACTTCGAAACGTTAGCGAAAAACTCGTTCTCCGAAGCGGCCGTGATGTTCTCCGCAGCGATGGCTTCCTGCACGTTCTTCACATAGGCTGCA
>JANOPI010000534.1:0-2766 GCA_031421755.1 Flavobacteriales bacterium
TGCTGCACCCAACGATCGCCCCTGACGCGCTGCGCGATGTGTTCGTGAAAGGGTTGCCGGCCTCGCCGGGCGCTGCCGTTGGGCAGGTCGTGTTCGATCCTGCTGAGGCCGTCGCGCTCGCGGGCATGGGCAAGGCCGTGATCCTTGTGCGTATCGAGACTTCGCCGGAAGACATTCAGGGCATGCACGCGGCCAAGGCCATCGTGACGGCGCGCGGCGGGATGACGTCTCACGCGGCGGTGGTGGCGCGCGGCATGGGGCGGCCCTGCGTGTGCGGCGCGGGCACGCTGCAGATCGATCCGGTCAAGGGCACGGTGCGGGTCGGCTCGCGCACGCTGAAGAAGGGCGACATCATCACGGTCGATGGGGCCAAGGGCGAAGTGCTGGTCGGGTCCGTCAAGATGGTCGAGCCGGCGCTGGGTGGCGACTTCGGCGAGCTGATGGTGTGGGCGGATAAAGTGCGCCGCATGAAGGTGCGCGCCAACGCCGAGACGCCGCTGGATGCCGAAACGGCGCGCAAGTTCGGCGCGGAGGGCATCGGCCTGTGCCGCACCGAGCACATGTTCTTCGACGCCGAGCGCATACCGGTGGTGCGCGAGATGATCCTCGCGGAGCGGGAAGGCGGGCGCCGGCGTGCGCTGGAAAAACTGCTGCCGATGCAGCGGGCGGACTTCGCGGCGATCTTCCACATCATGGCGGGGTTGCCGGTGACGATTCGGCTGCTGGATCCGCCGCTGCACGAGTTCCTGCCGCACAAGGAAGAGGAGATGGAGCAGGTCGCGAAGCAGTCCGGTGTGCCGATTGAAACGCTGAAGGCGCGGGCGGCGGAGCTGCATGAATCCAATCCGATGCTGGGACATCGCGGGTGCAGGCTCGGCGTCACCTTCCCGGAAATCTACGAGATGCAGGCGCGGGCGATCTTCGAGGCGGCGCTGGATGTCGCAAAGGAGACCGGAAACGCGCCGGTGCCGGAGATCATGATACCGCTTGTCGCGACCCGGAAAGAGCTTGAGCTCATGCGCGCCATCGTGGTGCAGACGGCCGAGCGCGTGTTCAACGAGCGCAAGGCGCAGGTGGAATACCTGGTCGGCACGATGATCGAGCTGCCGCGTGCGGCGCTGCGGGCGGGAGAGATCGCCGAGGAGGCCGAGTTCTTCTCTTTCGGGACCAACGACCTGACGCAGACGGCGCTGGGCATCTCGCGTGACGACGCCTCGCGCTTTCTCAAGGTCTACGAGGAGAAGGGCATCTATGAAAAGGACCCGTTCGTCTCGATCGACCGCGATGGCGTGGGCGAGCTGGTGCGGATCGGGTGCGAGCGCGGGCGGGCGGCGCGGCCGCGGTTGAAGCTGGGCGTCTGCGGCGAGCATGGCGGCGACCCGGCCTCGATCTTCTTCTTCGAGGAATGCGGGCTGGATTATGTGTCGGCCTCGCCGTTCCGTGTGCCGGTGGCGCGCCTTGCGGCGGCGCATGCGGCGCTGGCGAAGAAGCGGTAGGCGCGTCCGGTCGCTCTTGAACCGGGGTCCGCATCGGCGCACCGTGCCCGGTGGATGGGGATTCGGGCGAAGGGGCGGTCATGAAACTCGTTAGCATGCTGGCATTGTCGGTGGGGCTTGCTCTGGTGCCTGTGGCGCAGGCGCAGGTCAGCTGTTCGCAGGTGACTGCACTGATCGAGGCCGCGATGGAGGATTTCGACTCCATCACTGGCGAGGAAGTTGATGGTGACGTCTATGCCGCGAGCTTCGAGCTCGACGCGGCGAACGACTGTCAGATCACATTCGATCTCTCGTCCACTTACGCCTGCATGTGGGTGTACGATTCGCTTGAGGCCGCGAGCGCTGATTACGGGCTGCAGTCTCGTGCGCTGGGCGATTGCCTGTCCGATGACTGGGACCGCGATACCTTCGCCCCCGATACCGAAGAAGCCGGCTTCAAACAGCTCGACGGCCTGTCGTATTTTCAGGAGGACGAGGACGGCGGCGCGATCACATGGGTCGCCTATCTGGAAGAGCATATCGACGGCGACACGCATGACTGGCATGTATGGGTGGGCGTGGACTACTTCTGATCAGGCGTAGATTACCCACGACATTCGCCCCTGAAGTCGTGCACGCACCAATGCCTGCGATGGCTGGTGAGCGCCGCATCCAGCAGGTCGGAATGCTGATCAGAGGCTGACGATCGGCGCGTGGCGTCCGTGGCCCAGAGTCCGAAAACTATCCACAGGAGAGCATTTCCCCAACGTTCGGGCGGGATTTGCGTGTCAAATCGGCGTCAGCGGGATTCCCGGCCGGGTGTTGCCCACGGGCCGCTCAGGCCTATCTCAACGATGCGGTCTTGGCCGACGCCGTTGAAAAGAGGGACTATTCGTAAACGCCAGAAGTTAACAGCTCGCCTGCCGGTTGAGGCAGGTCTGAGGGCATGCCTTTGGCGCGCAAATTGCCGGGGATGAGTCAAGAACTTTCCGGGCTTGCCCGGTAACAAAGGGCCCGTTAGGGCGGCTGACGTCGCAAAGCCAAGAAGAACAAAAGCGACGGGGTGTTGGTTGGAGTGTCACTTCTGGACGCGCGCGGGCGTCCACGCCGAATTGTCGGTTAACGAGGGTAAAGGGAAGCTCGGGGTGTTAAAACTCCTGAAAGCTCTAGAACCTATGTTCGTCCACCTGAAGGCGGCTTCTAAGGCCGTCGTGAGGTGGTGGACGATCATGTCGGAGGCCGACAAACGCCTGGCGCGCCAGCGTGCGATGTCGATCGGCGCATGCGCTGC
>JANOPI010000535.1:0-2564 GCA_031421755.1 Flavobacteriales bacterium
TCCAACTGGTTCCTTCTTGCACGACAACCAGAAGCCCACAGTGATCAGTAACAGAAGTGACACAGCCATAGACCTCGTGGACCACAGTTGTGCTTTCATCGTTGCAATGATTAAAGGCGAATATAAAACACCGCCGCCATCTGAACAATTCGAACTCGGCGGTGTCTAGGTTCAACCCACGCGCATCGCACACCACGCAATGTTCCGCGAGTGCGAGGTCATCGGTGTAGCCGCGCTTTTGCAGGTCGTGTACGGCTTCGGAGAGGGTGGAGTAGGAGGGCATGATCGTTTGTGGGCGAATTGGTTGGCTACTGCTCTCCTACGGTCCAAATCGAGGATGGGACTTGCGGCTCAAGTGTCGCACCTGATAGACTATCACCGTCCGACCTTGCACCTCGTAGATCAGTCGGTAGGGGAACTTTCGCAGCCTCAAGTAGCGGAATGGTGTTTTGCGGACTTGAAAGGAAGGGTTGATCTTCAGCGTGGCGTACGCAGCGGAAATTTCCGAGATGAAGCGTTCGCCCAGCCCTGGCACCTTTGCTTGGTAGTAGGCATAGACCTTGGCCGCCTGTCTGATCGCAACGGCCTTGATCTCCAACTCGTAACTCATTCCGTGAACCCTTCACGCATCATGCGGATGGACTCTTCGACCGTGTAGGACTTGGTCTTCCCGCTAAGATGGTCGGCGCGCTGGGCCTCAAGCTCGGCGACCTCTTCATCCGTGAAATCCGCATCTACCTCTGGAACCTCTGTCTCGATGACCTTGGCCACGCGTTGTAGGGCTGCTTCGTCCCAGATCTCCATCAGGCGCCTCATCAGGTCCAGCTTTTTCAGGGCGATGTCCATGGGTTCTGGCGTTGGTCGGGTAAAGGTAGAGTGATGCGAGCTGAAGAACGGTCACAAGTCGCCCGCCTGCCCGCGCTCAAGGCTGCCCATGCGGAAGACTTGCGACCCCTTGGGCTGGATGATGCTTTACACGGGCAGGTCGAAAAGGCGGTGGAGCAATTCCCGTATCGAGATCTCCTCCGAGAATCTGCTACCTGGCACGACCCTGATCGACGGTCTTTCGGCTTTTGTCCCTTGTCCATCTCCTTTGCTGTGCTTGGCGGTCCGGAATCCAGCCAATTCAGGCAGCCTCTCCTTCGGCTCTCCGCCGAAAAACCTGTAAGTCAAATACATCCGGTGGGTCGATCGGTTTTCATTCCGAATGATCCACACAATGCAACCGCTCGGCTTTTCTGCGAGTGCGATGTTCACTTTCTGAGGCTTCCGCTGGTTCGTGGCGGATGTTTTGAGCTGGACATGCCTGATCACGCCTTTGCAGTCGAGCACAAGATCGTAGCCGGAGGCATCCACTTCGGCGCGAAGTACCTCGATCGGGTTATTGAGCCCGAACCAAGCCTCTTGAAGAACTTCCGCGATAAAGACATGCTCCACCAGCTTCTCGTAGAAGCTGGACCTGAGATAGCGTTGCGAATCGTCAACCACAGCACCTTGTTTCCCGGCACATCCCACAGGGTCTTCGCTAAAGCGGGACCCTGCGTTCAATCGCCAATGTGACTAACTGTTCAACGACTTGTTCGCATCCAGCATGTCCTTGATGCCGCCCACGCTGCTCAAGATCCCCGTGGCCTCGAATGGGATGTAAACGACCTTGTTGCCCTGGCCGCTGGTCATCTCCTTCAGCGTCTCCAAGTACTTCATCGCGATCAGGTAGTTGGCGGGATCGGCCTTGGTGCCTTGGATCGCTTGCGAAACCAAGCGGATGGCTTCGGCTTCACCTTGCGCACGGCGGATACGGGACTGGGCATCACCTTCCGCCTCGAGGATCTGGCCTTGTTTCTGGCCCTCAGCCGTGGTGATCTCGGCTTGTTGTATGCCTTCAGCCTGGAGCACGGCGGCACGTTTGCTGCCTTCGGCATCGATGATCTGCGCGCGCTTGTCACGTTCGGCGCGCATCTGCTTCTCCATGGCCTCACGGATGTCGCGCGGCGGGTTGATGTCCTGCAGTTCAACACGGTTCACCTTCACACCCCACTTGTGGCTGGCCTCGTCCAGGATCGCGCGCAACTTGCCGTTGATCGTGTCGCGGCTGGTGAGGCACTCATCCAGGTCCATTTCACCGATCACGTTCCGCAAGGTGGTCTGCGTGAGCTTCTCGATGGCCATGGGCAGGTTCTCGATCTCGTACATCGACTTCACCGGGTCCATCACTTGGAAGTAGAGCACCGCGTTGATCTCCGTCATCACGTTGTCCTTGGTGATCACGTTCTGCTTGGGAAACTCGAAGACGGATTCACGCAGGTCGATGCGCTCCTTCTTGATGAACTGGACGTACTTGTTTCCATCGGGCAGGTCACGCGTCATGCGGGAGATGATCTCGCGTGGCTTGTCCACGATCGGGATGATCACGTTGATGCCGGCGTTCAGGGTCTTCTGGTACTTGCCGAGGCGTTCGATCACCATGGCTTCGCTCTGCTGCACGATGCGCAGGCCTTTGGCCACGATGAAGACTACGAAGAGCGCGAAACGTCCTGCGGCATCGGCGCTTGCTCCTCAACGGG
>JANOPI010000536.1:0-14627 GCA_031421755.1 Flavobacteriales bacterium
TACGACAGCACCGGAATCGCGTTGTGGGCGAAAAGCACCATCGGCACCGGCACACCCAAGAGCGCGCGCGGCATCGCAGTGGCGGGCGATCGCCTCTTCATTACCGGCCAGCTCGGATATACGCAGGCCTTCTTCGATGGAATGCCGATCACCCCGGAGACGAATGGACTGAACCTGTACGTGCTGGCATGCAACCTCGATGGCAACGCATTGTGGGCACGCAGCTATGGCAATGGCGATCATGAAGGCTTCAGCATCGCGGCCGATACACTGGGCAGCGTATTCGTCGCGGGCCGGATGTGGGGCAACATGTATCTGCCGGATGACACGCTCATTTCCAATGGAAGCAACGATGACATCGTTCTGATCGGACTTGACCGGGAGGGGAACCATCGCTGGGCGAAGAGCACCGGATCCACACAACGCGACCTGGCGTGGGGTGTTGCCGCCGACGGCATGGGCAACGCCTACGTGGCCGGTCAGTTCAACAGTACCATCGACTTTTTCGGCACGCCGCTTACCGCGCTCGGCAGTGAGGATGCGCTGATCGCCAAGGTGCGGGCCGACGGCGATGTGGTACAGGTGCAACGACCGAGCGGTTATCAACGGGATATCGCGCTGTGCATCCACCGGCAGTCCGCAGCGCCGAACCGCCTGTATTTCGGCGGGTACTATTGGGGGCTGATCACCTATGGCAACACTACGATCGACGATAACGGCAACGGCGATGCGATGATGGTCTCGGGGATCGATACCACGTTCGATGTGAGCGTGATCGCCACAGATGTATGCCTTGGTGCATGCGATGGCGTGGCGCAGGCCTTCAGCAATGGTGCGCAGCCGCTCACGTTCCTCTGGGACAATGGAGCCATGACATCTTCCACTGCGGGCTTGTGCGCCGGTGAGCATATCGTGGAGGTGACCGATGCGGAGGGAAATGTGGGGGTGGATACGGTGCTGGTGACGGAGTATGACCCCGTGGAGTTCAACATCCAGGTAGACGGGGATTCGCTTTGGGTCGAAGGGGGTAGCGATTGGACCTGGGAACTCGATGGTTTCACGGTCGGTTCGGGCCAGCCCTATCACATCGCGTGGGCGAGCGGCACCTACTGGGTGAATTACTTGGATGAGCACGGCTGCCCGGGCAGTACGGCCACGATCACTATTGTCTTGAACGTGGGGATGGTGGAGCATGCCGTGCCGGTTCTGTGCATCGGACCGAACCCAGTGGCGGACCAAGCGACGATCGAATGGAACGGCGCTTCACCCGCTCAAGCGCGCTTGTTCAACGGTGCTGGTCAATGCCTGTCCGCAAGCTTGCTGTTCCCCGGCACCAATGTGGTCGATCTGACAGACCTGGATGCGGGGGTTTACCTGATCAGAACGGAGGATGGACGCGTGGCAAGGCTCGTGAAAGAGTGAGCGTTCGCTCGGCCTTTCCACCCCTATCCAAAGGAGTTTCAACCCTGCTTGCCCGCCGCATCCTTCGCGGCCTTCCGCACCTTGTACAACCGTTCGCTGAACCCTCCATCCTTCTCGAACGCGCGCACCTGGCTGTTCACTTGGTTGTCCAGCAGATGCAGGGCGATCTTGCACAAGGTCTGCCCCACGTTGGCGCTCAGTTCGGCATAGGCACGGTCCTTCACCGTGCGCGGTGTGCGAGCCGTGCGCGGCCCTTCAACTGCTTGAATGCGTTGTTCTTTCTCGCGCTCCCAAATGGCCTTTATCCAATGAGCCACCTCATCGGGATCCTTGCAACGCGCATTGCTCAACTCCTTGCGGCGCGCATCCATGGGCGCCCACAACGGCAGCTTGCGATGCTCCAGGTATGATTCGTAGTCCTTCCGCAGTTCGTCAATGCTGCCGCGGGCAACGTTCGTCAGGTTCATCTCCAGTTTCTTGGTGGTGGCGCTCAGCACGCTACCCTCCGCGATGTTGCGCGCACCGCTTCGAGCCGATTGCTCCATTTGATCGGAGGTGCGGCTGCCAATAGGAATGTACCTATCCACGAAACGCACGGTCACATCGTACAGCAGCTTGGCCACCTGGTAGCTCACGAGCTTCTCGTAGCCACCGCTGGGCGGCAGTATCAGAGGGTGTTTGCGCGGCTTGCTTTGCATGGTTCAACGTTGGTTCGTGGTTGTTCCGGATGGACTCCAATGGACGCGAATGGACTCGGGATGATGCCAGTTTCCGCAGGTCCATTCGCGTCCATTGGAGTCCATTGCATTTGTGTCTTTCTTTTCAACTAACTCCGCCTGTTCGCCAACAGCACCGGCGCCTGCCCGTCAAAAGGGTTGTCCATCCTGCCGATGCTCTGCGCGTCCATGCCACTGGCACGCACCACGGTGCGGTCGCCGAAGCGCTTGCGCATCTTGTCCATGGCCTGGTAGAGGTTCATGGCTTCCTGTGTGTCCGTGAAGGCGTCCATCTGGTGGCCGCCGCCCACGAGGTGACTGAAGCGAACGCCGATCAAGCGGATGCGCTGGCGCCGATCGTACAGCGCGCGGAACAGGTCGTGTATGATCGGCAGGATGATGTGGTCGCACGCCGTGTAGCCGATGCGCTGCTGTTTCAGGTGCGTGTTGAAATCGGCATAGCGGATCTTCACGGCCACACAACTGGTGAGCTTCGCGCCCTTGCGCAGTTGGAAGGCGAGACTTTCCGCCATGGCGGTGAGCATGCCTTTCATCTTTACCACGTCGATGGTATCCCGCTCGAAGGTGCGCTCCGTACTGATGCTCTTGCGCTCGTGCCAGGCCACAACAGGACTGTCATCAATGCCGTTGGCCTTGCGCCACAGCACCGGGCCGTGCTCGCCGAGCAAGCGCTGCATCAGGTCAACGCGCAGCTCCTGCATCGTTTCCACCTTCGCTACGCCCATGCTGCGGAGCAAGTGAGCGGTCTTCTCCCCTACGCCCGGAATGCGCTCGATCGGCATGGGCGCCAGGAAGGGTTTCTCCGTGCCGCGCGGCACCTCGATCTGGCTACCGTGCTGCTTGCCTTCGCCCGTGGCCACCTTGCTCACCGTTTTGTTGATGCTGAGCCCGAAACTGTTCGGCAGGCCGCTCTGCTTTATGATGTGTTGCCGCAGTTCCGTGGCCAGCTTCCAACTGCCGAAGAACTTGTCCGTGCCCGTGAGGTCCACGTAGAACTCGTCCACGCTGCTCTTTTCGAACAGCGGTACTTTTTCGCGGATCATCTCCGTGACCTCGTCGCTCTTCTTCATGTACTCCCCGCTGTTGCCCCGCAGGATGATCGCCTCCGGACAGAGCTGCTTGGCCATCTTCATCGGCATCGCGCTGCGCACACCGAAGGCACGCGCTTCATAGCTGCAACTGGCCACCACGCCGCGATCGCTATCGGCACCGATGAGGATGGGTTTGCCTACGAGCTTCGGCTCATGCAGCCGCTCGCACGAAACGAAGAAGGTGTCGAGGTCGAGGTGGAGGATCTGGCGTTCCATGTGTGCGATCGACGGATTCCCCGGCGATCCGCTGGGCTATAAGGTAGTATGGATGCGGATCATTTCAACCCCTCCCACCACTTCTCGCTAGATGACCTGTCCAGCGTAATAACGATGCGACCGATACGCGGGGTCAACAAGGGAAGACCGAATCCATCCGCCTTCTTCGTTACGCGCTCAATGCTCTCCTTCCACGGGTGAAGGCCCAAGGCGAATTTACCCCAGTGGATGGGCATCAACACGTTGGCCCGCACATCCAGCGCGGCTTGGGCGGTCTGTTCCGGGAACATGTGGATCTCCGGCCAGTACTCACTGTACGCTCCGCATTCCAGCAAGGCCAGATCGAACGGCCCGAAGCGCTCACCGATCTCCTTGAACGTGGGCGAATACCCGCTATCAGCTCCGAAGTAGATGCGCTTGCTTTTCCCTTGGAGAACGAACGATCCCCATAGCGTACTGAAGCGGTTCGTCATGCTGCGGCCGGTGAAGTGGCGCGCCGGGGCGAACGTGAGTTTCACACTTCCCACATCGAGTTGCTGCCACCACTCCAATTCAGTGATCGATGATGAAGGCACGCCCCACTTCTCCAAGTGAGCTCCTACGCCGAGCGCCGCGATGAAACGAAGGCTACCTGACGAACGCTGCGCCACGAGTTCCTTCATGGTCTCATAGCACAAGTGATCGTAGTGGTCATGCGATAGCAGTACCACGTCCACATGCGGAAGCATTCGCACATGCATGTGCTCCGTGTACGCGAAACGCTTCGGCCCCGCGAACGTGAAGGTGCTGGCTCGTTCGCCGAAAACGGGATCGGTGAGGAAGGTTATGCCATCGAGCTTGATCAGCACGCATGAATGACCCAACCAGCAGATCGCCACTTCATCATCGGGCACTTGCTCCCATGCCGCCCGGTCGAACGGTACGGTTGGAATGACCTGAGATGGCTCCCGCCCTTCCCCGCCCCGCAACATCCACCACATCACTTTGGCCATGGTGCGCGGTGGCATCTTCATGTCCGTTTGAACCATATTGTGCAACTGGCCATCGCGGTAGTTCCGCAAGGCTTGAATGCGCCTTAGCCGTTCGCCGGCAGGGTTCCCGCCAATGCGCGGCGCGAAACGGAAGTACAGCACCAACAAACCCGCTACTGCAGTGATGACGGCGAGCAGAACCCAGAGAACGATGACCATGGAACGGAATGAGGGCCGCAAAGATCGAACAGCCTCCTCTTTACCCGTGGACGTTCATCCATGCCGCTTACCTTTCATCCATCGGAACATTTCCCCATGGCCAGCAAGACATCCTCCTTCAAACAACAAGTGACGTTGAACACAACGCCGCAGGCGATCTACGACATCCTGATGGACTCCAAGGCGCATACGAAGCTCACCGGGGCAAAGGCGATGATCTCCGCGAAGGCCGGCGGTGCATTCGAGGTCTACGATGGTTATGCCTTCGGGAAGAACATCGATCTGCTCCCGGGCAAGCGCATCGTTCAAACGTGGCGTGCCAAGGAAGACAAGTGGCCTGCCGATCATGACTCCATCATCGTCTTCGAATTGAAACCGCTCGGAAAGGGCCGCACAAAACTCGTGTTCGAGCACCGCGAAGTACCGGCGGCCATGGCCGACAACTTCAAGCAAGGCTGGATCGACTTCTACTGGAACCCACTGAGGAAGATGTTCAACAAGGCGTGAGCGCACTTGCTCGGCAGGTGGATACTCCCGAACTTGCGGTTCCAAAGCACCACCATGCTTCTCTCTCGTTCAGTTCTCTTCCTGCTCCTGCTCCACGCCGATCCGATCCTCGCACAGGATGTGGTGCTCGTCCCTTTCGGTTCCACCTGGAAATACCGCGATAATGGAAGCAACCAAGGCACCGCATGGCGCGCCAACGCCTTCAACGATGCCGCATGGTCCACTGGAACCGCCGAACTCGGCTACGGCGATGGCGATGAAACGACCGTAGTGAGCTACGGGCCAAGTTCGAGCAACAAGTTCATCACCACCTACTTCCGGAAAACGATCACTATCCCCAACGCCGGGCTGTTCGCCGGATACCGGGTGCGCATCAAACGCGATGATGGCGCGGTGATCCATACCAATAGCACCGAGGCCGGGCGCATCAATATGCCCTCCAGCACGATCACCTACACCACCCTCGCACCCTTGGCCATCTCCGGTACCGATGAAACGCTACCAGAGGAGGTGTACCTGCCCGCGTCCCATTTCCAGACGGGTACAAATACCATCGCCGTGGAGGTGCATCAGAACACGGTCGGGAGCTCCGACCTCACCTTCGACCTGGAGCTCACCGGGCTGGACAATTCGCCTGCGCTCGTGCGCGGACCCTACCTCCACATCGCCACGCCCACGAGCATCGTGGTGAAGTGGCGAACGGATGTGGCTTCTCCAGCCCGTGTGAATTTCGGCACCGCACCGGGTTCGCTCACCAGCTTCTCTGACGTGCCAACACCCTCGTTCGATCACGAAGTGACCGTGACCGGACTTCAGCCGGCGACCACCTATTTCTATTCTATCGGAACACCGACGATGCAGATCTCCGGGAACGACGTGAGTACCTTCTTCCGCACGAACCCGCTACCCGGCTCTCAGGATCCTGTGCGGATCTGGGTGATCGGTGATGCCGGCACAGGTACCGACGATCAACGTCACGTGCGCGATGCCTACCTCAACCACATCAGCGGGAACACGGCCCAAGCATGGCTATGGCTCGGCGACAATGCCTACGAATCAGGAACGGAGAGCGAGTTCCAGGGCGCCGTGTTCCAGAACATGTACGAACCGGTTCTGCGCAACACGCCGCTCTATCCTGCGCCAGGCAACCACGACTACTATAGTGGGGCAGATGCCACTACCGGGACAGGCCCATACTTCGATCTGTTCGCCCTGCCAACGAACGGTGAGGCCGGCGGTGTCCCCTCCAACACGGAAGCCTATTATTCCTTTGATATCGGTAACACCCACTTCGTATCACTCGACAGCTATGACAGCCCGCGAAGCCCCGCCGGCGCTATGGCCACCTGGCTCATAAATGACCTCGCCATGGCCCGCACGCGCAGCGAATGGATCATCGCCTATTGGCACCACCCTGCCTACTCGAAAGGATCCAACAACTCCGATGATGCGGGAGACAGTGGTGGGATCCTCTTCGATATGCGGGAGGACATCCTGCCCATCCTCGATGCCCACGGCGTGGACCTGCTCTTCTACGGGCACAGCCACACCTACGAACGATCCTTCCTGATCAACGGTCACTATGGACTTTCCTCCGCCTTCAACAGCGCAACGATGGGGATCGATATGACCAGCGGCCGGGCCAGCGGCACGGGGGCGTACCCCAAGCCCGGTGATCTCGCTCCGAACGCCGGTGCGGTGCATGTGGTCTGCGGTGTCTCCGGCAAGAAAGAACCGGGTGGCCCGTTGAACCACCCGGTGATGTATATGAGCACGGGCAGCCAGCTCGGATCGGTGGTGATCGACGTAAACGGCACTTCGCTCAATGCGCGTTTCATAAACGACGTGGGAACCGTGATCGATCACTTCGATATCGTGAAGGACCCGAGCAAGGTGCGGCTGGACCTGAAATTGATGCTGGAAGGATGCTATGACCCCCTAACAGGCCTTATGCGCGATGATCTGCGCACCGCCGGTCTATTGCCCCTCGCACAACCCTACTCAAGCATCTTCACACATGTCGGGGAAGGTGGAGCGGAGACCATTCAACCCGCCATCCTGACCAGCACCGGTCCAGACGCTATCGTGGATTGGGTCTTCGTGGAACTGCGCGACAAGTCGAACCCGTCACTGGTAAGGGATACGCGCGCGGCGCTGGTGCAACGGGACGGGGATGTGGTGGATACGGACGGCGTTTCCCCGCTGCGCATCGTGGCAACGATCGGTTCCTACCATGTCGCTGTGCGCCACCGCAACCACCTCGGGCTGATGAGCGCTACGCCGCTGTTCCTTGACCGCGCCGCGAACACCATCGACCTCAGCGCCCCGTTGACGGCCGTTTGGGGCTCGGAAGCGCGCTACCAATCCGGAAGTACCATGCTGCTGTGGTCAGGCAATACGTTCACCGACAATTCGGTGAAATACACCGGCACCCAGAACGATCGTGATCCCATACTGGTGAACGTGGGCAGTACCACGCCCAACAACAGTGTGCCGGGCTATCACCGGGATGACACGAACATGGATGGTGTGGTCAGATACACCGGCAGCGGCAATGACCGCGATGTCATCCTGGTCAACGTGGGGAGCACCACGCCCAACAACCAGCGCGTGGAGCAGGTGCCCTGAGGGGAAAGCGGAAGGGCGATGTTCCCACCGCCCTTCGCTCCTTTCCCAAAACCATCGGCAAGGGCCGCACGCGCATCACGCTCCACCACGAACGTGAACCGACGGCCCTCGCCGATAAGCGCGATCTACTTCTTCTTCACCGTAGCGCCTTGCGCCACAAGTTGTTCGATGTCATTGTTCACGCTGAGGATCAACAACGATGTGGCCGTGCAGAATACCGGGCTGGTGATGCAATGGTGCCCGTTCCAGCTGCCGTCCTGGTTCTGGATCTCCACCAGGCGCGCCGTGGTGCTGCCGTACCAGTTCTTCCAGCTGTTGTCCTTGTTGATGATGAGCGACTCGCCGGTCTGCAGGAAGCTGAGGAATTCCTCACCGCCGTTGTTCCCGAAACCGCTCACCACATTGGCCGCTTGTGACTGCACCTTGGCCGCTTCATATACCTGGTAGGCCGTATTGGCCTTTTCCGCCTCGTCGCGGTTCATGCCCGCATCGAGCAGACTTTCCACGTTCACCACCGTGGTATCCGACAGCTTTCCCTCTTTCCGTGCCTTGGCCATCACCTCCTTTACCTCCCGCGCTTGTTTGGCGCTGTTGCGCGTACTGCTGCTAACGGCGTAGAGCGTAACACCAGCAGCCGCATCCGTGGCCACTGTGCCCGTGTTCGCGTTGAAATTGCCTTGTTGCCAGTCGCGCGCTTTCTCCAGCGACTTCTCATCCACCGCAGCGCCTACCGCCTGCGCGCTTTCCAATGCGTTCGTAGCGAAACTGGACTGCAGCACGCCCGCCCATCCGCTGCCGGCCGTACTACCGTTGCTGGTCTGTGCCTTCTGGATCTTCGAGGTGCATTTGTTCAGCGCCTTCAACCAGCGGTCCTGCTTCTGATCGTTGCACGGCATGCGCCCCATCAAGTTGCTCAGGTACTGCGCTGTGAGCGCCACGTCGATGTTCTGGCCCAGCTTCGCCTGGATCTGTGTTCCGGTAAGACTGGTCACGTTCAATGCTTCCTCTGGTGCGCTTTCAACAGCTTTCAACAGGAATTCGGTCGTGCGCTTGAGCGCTTCACTGAAGCGGCCTTCAAGCAGTGTGCTCCCGGACCGCAACATGGCCATGCTCACCATGGCCGTGGTGGCCGGATCGCTCGGGGAAGCATGTGGATCCATGACGCTCTGGTTGGAATGTGTGCCGGCCGCGAAACCACCGTCGTTGTTCTGCGCCTTCACCATCCAGTCATAAGCCTTGCCTTGAGAGGTGAGCACCTCGGCCGGTGTCTTTACCGTGAAATTCGGATCGAGGCCTTCGCCTTCAAACACCGTCTTGAACACGCAACCCGGTGGCTTCAACGCATCGGGTTTCATGCAGCACTCCTTGGTGGAGGCCGTTTTGAACGAAAAGAGAACGAGCGTGGTGGCGCTTGCGATGGCTACCGCGCTGGCGAGCAGAAAGGACTTCTTCATGGCTGTCGGGTTTTGCGGGTCGCGCTTAAAGGATGCGATCCGGGGTGCCCGTACACACGCACCCCGGAGACGTTCGATCACGGCGTAACTTTTCCGCATGTTGGGCCGACTTCTCCCCTGCCTGATCAGCCTTTCCGCCTTTGGCCAGAACGTCCTGCACTATTCGGAGACCAGCGGATTCGACCATGGCACACGCGACGTATCGCTCGCCATGTTCGGGGCGATCGCCATGGAGAACGGCCTTGTCGTGACCAGCGACAACGACGGTTCAACGTTCAACTCGCTCGCCACGCTCCAGCAGTTCGATGCCATCGTCTTCAGCAACACCAGCGGCGCTGATCTCCTCGACCCGACTCAGCGCGCCAATTTCGAAGCGTACATCGCCCAGGGCGGAAGCGTGATGGGCATCCATGCGGCAAGCGATACCTATCGGCACAGCGCGGCGAATGGCAACAACACCGGCGCATGGGACTTCTACGCCGAACTCATCGGCGCGAGCGTGCAGGAGAACCCGAACCATGTGGATGGTACCCCGCTGTATGACCTGTCGCACATCGGCACGCATGCCAGCACGGCCGGCCTGCCGGACCCGTGGGCCAAGAACGAGGAGTACTACTACTGGGAAGGCGGCTATTATCGCGATGACAATGTCCCCGTGTTACAAGTAGAAGAGACAGTGGGACCGAACGGCGAAGTGAACAGCTATGATGCGCCGCGGCCGATGAGTTGGTATCGCGAACTTCCGGAAGGTGGCCGCGTCTTCTACACGGCGCTCGGGCACGCCGGGAGCAACTACACGGACGATGCGCTGTTCCGCCAGCATATCGAGGATGCACTGATGTGGTTGATCGATATCGCCAGCCACGTGGAACCGCTCCCACTGGAGCAGGCGCCACCCATGATCTGGCCGAACCCGGTTCAGGATGTGCCGCGCTTCGCTTCGTCAGTGATCGGACCTTTCGTGGTATACGATGCCCAAGGAAAAGCCGTGATGCGATCCAACAGCCTATCTCTAAGCGCAATGGATGTCTCCGATCTCCCCCCCGGGATCTATCATGCGCGCTCGCTCAGCTCCGGATCGAACGCGGCGTTCATTATCCGGCGCTAGCCTGACGTTTGCCGTAAAGCAATTTTACCGCACCGGGAGATGCGATCGTTTACCTACACCTCCATCGCCGGCTTCTTGCTCGACTTCTTCCGGTCGTTCTCGTCCAGCAGGATCTTGCGGATGCGCAGGCTCTTGGGCGTCACCTCCAGGTACTCGTCGTCGGTGATGTATTCCATGCACTCTTCCAAGGAGAACTTCACCGCGGGGGCGATGTTCTCCTTATTGTCCGTTCCGCTGGCGCGCATGTTGGTGAGCTGCTTTCCCTTGAGGACGTTCACTACGAGGTCGTCCGTCTTGGGGTTGTCACCGATCACCTGCCCCAGGTACACTTCATCGCCCGGATCCACGAAGAACCGGCCGCGGTCCTGCAGTTTGTTGATGGAGAACGCGATGGCGGTGCCCGTACCACCGCTGATGATGCTGGCCGCGCGGCGCACGCCCAGTTCGCCCTTGTAAGGCTCGTAGCCCTTGAAGCGGTGCGCGATGATGGCCTCCCCTTCCGTGGCCGTGAGCAACGGATTGCGCAAGCCGATGATGCCGCGCGCAGGGATGTTGAACTCGATGTGTACGCGGTCCCCTTTCAACTCAACGCTGAGCAGTTCGCCCTTGCGGCGCGAAACGAGGTCGATCACTTTGCTGCTGAAGGCTTCAGGTACCTGTACCGTGAGGATCTCCACAGGCTCGCAACGCTCGCCGTCGATCTCCTTCATGAGCACCTGCGGCTGGCCGAGCTGGAACTCGTAGCCTTCGCGGCGCATCGTTTCCACCAGGATGCCCAAGTGCAGGATGCCGCGGCCAAAGACGAGCAGCTTGTCCGGCGATCCGGTCTCCTCGATCTTCATCGCCAGGTTCTTCTCGATCTCCTTGTACAGGCGATCGCGCAGGTGGCGGCTGGTCACGAACTCACCTTCGCGCCCGAAGAACGGCGAGGTGTTGATGGTGAACAGCATACTCATCGTGGGCTCGTCCACCTTGATCGGCGTGAGGCCTTCCGGCTCGTCGAAGTCCGCGATCGTGTCACCGATGTCGAAGCCTTCCAGACCCATCACCGCGCAGATCTCGCCGCTGCCCAGGTCCACGGTCTTCAGTTTCTCTTTGCCCAGGCCTTCGAACACCATCAGTTCGGCCACTTTCCCCTTCACCACTTTGCCGTCGTTCTTCACCAGGCTCACGTTCTGCCCGGCCTTGATCCTTCCGCGCGTAACGCGCCCTACGGCGATGCGGCCCTGGAAACTGCTGTAATCGAGGCTCGTGATCCGCATCTGCAAGGTGCCTTCGATGATCTTCGGAGCCGGAATGTGCTCCAGGATCATGTCGAGCAGATAGCTCACGTCTTCGGTCGGGGTCTTCCAATCCGGACCCATCCACCCTTGTTTGCTACTGCCGTAAACTACGGGGAAGTCCAACTGCTGCTCCGTGGCGTCCAGGGCGAACATCAGGTCAAACACCTGCTCATGCACTTCTTCAGGCGTGCAATTCGGCTTATCCACTTTGTTGATCACCACGATCGGCTTCAACCCGAGCTTGATGGCCTTGCCGAGCACGAAGCGCGTTTGCGGCATCGCCCCTTCGAACGCGTCCACGAGCAGGATCACGCCGTCAGCCATGTTCAGCACGCGCTCCACTTCGCCACCGAAATCGCTGTGGCCCGGGGTATCGATCACGTTGATCTTGATGCCTTTGTAGCGAACACTCACGTTCTTGCTCAGGATCGTGATGCCGCGCTCGCGCTCCAGATCGTTGCTGTCCAGGATCAGCTCGCCGCTTGCCTGGTTATCCCGGAATAGTTGGCACTGGTGCAGGATACGGTCCACCAGCGTGGTTTTCCCGTGGTCGACGTGGGCGATTATGGCGATGTTGCGCAGTTCGGTCATGAGGAAGGCTCAAAAAAGGTCCGCGAAGGTAGGTCTTTGGGCTGTCCGCCTGACCGGTGACCAGTCCCACCTGCCTATGTTAGCGGCCCCGATGGTCCGGATGGGCATATGAGACACATGAGGGCGTTGGTTATCGTGGTCTTGGCCAGTCTGGCCTTGGTTTCCTGTGTGGATACCCCATTCACCGGTGGCACCGCTCCCGCAGCCGATACGAACTGGGTGGGCGAGGTACGCATGACCAAGGGCGACACCACGATCAGGCTCTGTGGCTCCGGCTTCACCTACAAATTGAGCGGCCCTGATATGGATACGCTCACCGCTCGCTACGTACATGCACGCATGAGCACCGGCCAACCCATGAAGGTCTGGTGCTATGGCCACATCGGTGCCGTAGCTAAAGGTAGTCTGGTGGACAGCACGCTCTTCGCCGTCAAATTCCAGCACCTCGATGCTTCCTTGCGTTGCGACCCGATCCCTGATACGCGGGTTTCCGGGAATTGGGAACTGGACGATCTGGACCCACTGCACCCGCGCGCGATAAATCTCCAGCTTTACTCCGACGGTGCGGCCTTGATGATCACCGACCTGCGCAACGGACGACCTGCGTTCGAGGAGGATGGCACGTGGGGCATGGATGCGGACAATGTGGTGAACGTGACATGGCCTCAGCGCCAGCAAACGATGCTCTTCACCCGGGAAGGCGACGCGTTGATCAATACCAACGGCCCACCGGGCAAACGCATCACGATGCGAAGGACCGGACCGGCCGATCGATCGGCTGGCGCGTTCGGCCGCGCCGCCCGATGGTTGGCCGCCACGGCCAGCGCCAACGGCCATCCTACGCAAGCGGAAGACCTCCGATCCACAACCCCCATCGCCGAACTCTTCGATTCCCCCGCAGCGATGGAGGCCCTGAAGTCCCAAGCCCTTGACACGTTCGCTGTTCACCACCACAGCGGCGCGCTCCGCTTGGAAGCCATGAAGACCGTGCGCGACTATGCCTTGTTACTGCGCGCTACGCCCCGCCAGTGATCCCTGCTATCTTCGCCGCCGTTCTTTTCTGGGCCCGTAGTTCAACTGGATAGAATGACAGATTCCGGTTCTGTTGGTTGGGGGTTCGAATCCCTCCGGGCTCACAAGGCGGCCCCCCGAAAGGTGGGCCGCTTTTTCATGTGCCCATCCGGATCAGTGCTCAAGTGTCCACAGCATGAGCGCATGGGCACATCGGCTCAAAGGCATTTGAACTGATGCGCATCGATAAGTTCCTGTGGTGCGTCCGGCTCTGCAAGTCCCGCAGCATTGCTACCGAGGAGTGTGCCGGCGGCCGGGTGCGCATTGGCGATCGCGAGGTGAAAGCCAGCGCCGAGGTGCGCGTCGGGGATCTCTTCTCCTTCCGACAAGCTCCCATCTGGCGCAGCTTCGAAGTGCTCGCCATCCCCGCATCACGCGTTGGGGCCAAGCTCGTTCCGGGGCTCATAGCCGATCGTACCCCTTGGGAAGACCTGGAGAAGCAGGAGACCGCACGAAAAGTGAAAGCAGCCCAGCGCGAACCCGGTGCCGGTAGACCCACCAAAAGGGATCGTCGGGACATGGATCGCTTCACCACTGGAGAGTGAGGAACGGCGTGAACCGGATCCAATTCACCGCAGTTCGGACCTTTTAGCGAACGTTAACAGCACCGCCCTTCAGCACCCCGGTAGTTTCGCCTTCGCCAGCGCAGAAATCATGAATACATCGGTACTCTTCCAGGTGTGTGGAGCGCTCCTCCTCACCACGCAAGCCACGATCACCCTCGCCCAGAATACGGGCGAACGCCGGGTGCGCATCGAGATCACCCGCAACGAGAACGGCAACGAAAGCCATGTGACGCGTGAGTTCGACCTCAACGACGAACAACAGCTCGCGGACGCTTTGCGCGAACTCGGCGTGATGGACGAACTCAACATCATCGGCGACGATGAGAACCTCGTTCTCGACCTGCGCCGCATGCGCGATGGAGGCATGTTGAACGACATGAGCGTGGCACTCAGCATGGCCGAAGACGCCATGGCCCCCAGCGAGCCCCGCGCCTACCTCGGTGTGTACTATGGCAACTGGAACGTATCCTGCGATAAGGAAGCCAAGAAGAACGAACCTCCCGTGAAAGAGGGTGCGTGCGTGACAGCTATTGAGAACGATACGCCCGCAAAAAAGGCCGGATTGAAGGAAGGTGACGTGATCATCGCCCTGGCCGGCGAAGCCATCAAGAGCGGTGAGGATCTGGCAAAGGCCATCGGCGACCACAAGCCCGGCGAGAACGTGAATGTGACCTTCTACCGTGGCAAGGAAAAGAAAACGGTGAACATCACCCTCTCGTCGAAAATGGACGAAGCACCGGTCATTTACCAAGGCTGGAACTGG
>JANOPI010000537.1:0-1636 GCA_031421755.1 Flavobacteriales bacterium
TTCACAAAGCGCCGCGCCATAGGCGCCTGCCGGTCCGGCATGTCCTTGTACTTGGTGAAGCGCGCGCCTTCGGGCCACGCTCCGCCCTGATACTTGCCGGTCAGCACGCCCCCGCCCAGCGGCGAGTACGGGATCAGGCTCACGCCCTCCTGCCGGCACACCTGCGCCAGCTCATCTTCGAAGCGGCGATTGTTCAGGCTGAAATTGTTCTGGATCGACTCATGCCGTACGATGCCCAGCTTCTCCGACGCCGCCAGCGACTTCATCAGCCCCCAGCTTGTTTCATTCGAGCACCCAACAACTCGCACCTTGCCCGCCGTCACCAGATCGTCGAGCGCCGCCATATGCTCGTCATACGCCACGCCATGATCGGGCCAGTGCGTCTGGTAGAGATCGACATAGTCCGTCTGCAGCCGCTTCAGGCTCGCCTCGATCGCGCGCACGATGTTGTGGCGATCCAGCGACGTCATCGCCGAACGCTGCGCCGACTTGATCCAGCCATGGCTCGGGCCCGAAACCTTGGTCGCGACCAGCACGGCGTCGCGCGACTTGGTCTTCAACCAGCGCCCGACAATCTCCTCCGTCCGCCCCGCATACTTGGCGTCCGGCGGAACCGGATAGTTCTCGGCCGTGTCGTAGAATGTGATCCCCGCCTCGAACGACTTGTCGAGAACACGGTGCGACATCGCCTCGTCGGCCTGGTTGCCGAACGTCATCGTGCCCATGCAGATCTCGGACACGAAGATCGGGCTACGGCCCAGGCGGCGGGTTTTCATGGAATCGTCCCTGTGTTGCCCGCTACAGATAGCGATGTGAGCGAACGCTCACAAGGTGTAGGGTGGATAGAGCGGAGCGAAATCCACCATTTCGTCGCGTCGATCCGAAGGTGGGTTTCGCTGCGCTCTACCCACCCTACGATTCGAGCAACCGCGGCATCAGCTCCACCATGTTGCACGGCATGTGGCGGCTATCGAGTTGCCAGCGGATCAGCTTGTCCCAGCCGTCTTTCACCGCGCCGTTCGAGCCCGGCAGACAGAAGATGAAGGTTCCCGAGGCCGTGCCCGCGCAGGCGCGCGATTGCAGGGTGGAGAGGCCGACGGACTGGTAGCTGACCATGTGCCAGATGACGTTGAAGCCTTCGATCTCCTTGTCGAACAGCGGGCGCACGGCCTCCGGCGTCACATCGCGCCCGGTCAGGCCCGTGCCGCCTGTCGTCACCACAGCATCGATGGCCGGATCAGCAATCCACTTGCGCATCACCGCGCGGATGGCGTTCACCTCGTCCGGCACGATGGCCTTGTCGGCCAGCTCATGCCCCGCCTCCGTCACGCGATCCGCCAGCAGGTGGCCCGACGTATCTGTCTCATCCGTGCGCGTATCCGAGATCGTCATCACGCAGATGCGCAACTGCTTGAACGGCATGGTGTCGACCATCTTGCCGCCCGGGGCAGTCAACGGGGGATAGGCGGGTCCGGTCATTCTCTACTCCGTCTTCCAACGCGCATGCGCTTCACGATCATCGCCACGCGGCTCGATCCACACCGCGCCATCCGGCCGCACTTCGCGCTTCCAGAACGGCGCCTCCGTCTTGAGGCGATCCATCAGATAGTCAACCGCCTGCAGCGCCTCGCGCCGG
>JANOPI010000538.1:0-8384 GCA_031421755.1 Flavobacteriales bacterium
GCCAGTCGAACGGGAAGCGCAACTGGTTCAGTCGTTTCAAGGTGAACGACCAGGTTGCTTCGTTCTCCGACCCGCTCAAGAAACTCGCTGAGCGTCGCTGCCATCGACCCATCGAGACGGACGTCGGTGCGAAGGTCGTACAAGGTCTCCCTCACCTCGGTGACCGCGGTTCTGACCTGACCTCGGAGAAGAGCAAGATCATCGGACTAGTATTCGGCTGCTTCCGTTCGACAAAGGCCCGCAATTCATCCTCTTCACCAACCTTGATGCGCTGTATTGCGGATACTTGGCTGAACCTGGAAGCGAACAGCGACCTCATCGTGGACAATGGCAGCACTTTACGCTTGGAATCAGGCTCTCGCTTGGACGTCGCCGATGGAGCCGTGCTGCGCGTACGGAAGGGCGGTACCTTGGAATTGATGGGTGGTTCCACGCTCAACGTCGCCTCTGGCGGACTCGTCATCATTGAAGAGGATCTGATGGATGAGAACGATGGCCGCCTTGTGTATCACCCGGATGCGCGGATCAACTTGGATGCGACCACTTCGGAACTGGAGATCTCGGGCCAATTGATGATCAAGGAGAACGCCACCTTCACCACCCAGCGGCAGGCCGATCCGAACACCACGTATGGGCGCGTGCGCTTCTCCAATACGGACCAGCCGAGCATGAACGTGACGGCCGAGACGAACACGCGCTTCGTGCTGCGGTCCAACACCCTGGCCCGGAAGATCCTTTATGTGGAGCAGGAAAGTCTCTATGGCCCGGATGAACTGGTTGAGTTCACGTTACAGAGGGGCACGGCGGTGCTGTCGAACAAGTCACGGATCGTACCGACCGTTTCAAATTCATGCTCGGTGAACTTCATTGATGCGCGTGTCACCAGCCCCACCTGGGAACGGAATAGCACCGCGGTGTACGATTGAATGGACAGGGCATCCTCACGTTGGAGGGCAGCACCTTCTCCAATGGTCGCTACGGGATCTATTCGTACAACACAGTGCTCGGCAATACGCCGGAACTGAACGATTGCCTTTTCGAGAACTGCGACAAGGGCATGTACAACTATGACAAGGGCATCATCGCAACGGATACCCGGTTCAACGGTTGCGAGGACGGACTTTACTGCGAGCAGATGACCAAAGCATCCCGGTTGGAGCGCTGCACAGCTGCGAACAACGTGCGCTACGGAGTATACTTCCGGGGTGTCGCCAAACTGCGCGTATCGGACCCGGACTTCAAGTTGAACGACGTGGGTTTGGCGGTCCACCAGGCGAACGCCTTTGTTGAGTGTGGTAATGTCAGCGAGAACCGCTCGGCGGGCTTCACGGTGAATGGTGGTGCGATCCTGATGCTGCAGACCACGGATGGCAGCCAACACCAACCGGTAACGGCGATCGACAACCCGGTCACCATTTCCTGCGCGTTGGCATCAAATGTCGGTTTGAAGAACGGGTACAACAGCCTTCGGCCTGAAGTGACCGGTCAGCAGAACACCTTGTCCGGTATCTTCCTATGCCAGCCATACGCCCAGTACCAAGAGGCCTATCGCAACAATTGGAACGGCACGGTGGGGACGCCGTTGACGTCCGCAGACTATTCGATCACGTCGTGTGGCTCTCCACTCTATTTCGTCGATCCCAATTCTGAAGCGGAGACGGCTTGCGGTCAGGCTATACCACCATGCCCGAACCCACCTTGCCCACCAGACGAATTCACCTACTGCCCGACTTGTGACGAGGTGGAAACGGATGAGTATGGTGACGTGAAACTCAACGTCGCGAGCGCGGCGGCGCGGACCATCGCCGAGAACGACGCGTTGGCAGGAAACGAAAAGGAGGCCATTGTTGGGCTGAACCAGATTCTGATGAATGACATTCCCGCTCCTTCGGCGGATGAGCGATACCTCCTCGAATACGACTACGCCCAATTGAAAGAGAGCTTCAGCGATGCTTTGGCCAAAGGACAGTTGGATCCGGATGACGCATCGACTGCCATGGATGATCACCTTGCTCTGGTGGAAGAGGTGCAGGAGAAGCGGATCGAGGATGCTGAGGGGACGACGTACGACGACCTCCGCTTCTTCACCTCCTTGGAAAGGGCGCAGATGCACCGCGCGGCCGGAAAGCTCACGGATGCGATCGCTCAAATGGAACAATTGCTGGTCGGTGCGCCAGCGCACAGTGAAGCGCTGATCGAGGAGGTCACCTGCCTTACACGGATAGAACATGACGTGCGTGAAGGCATCCTGTATTGGAACGATGTTGAAGTGGCCATGGAAGAATGCCTCGCGATGATGAACCGATCCATGCTGGCTTCGTCGGAAGAGGAAGTCATGGAGGGTTCGGCCATCAGCTTGGTCACGATGGTCCCGAATCCGGCGGTCGATGAGGCTTCCTTGGTCTTCACAGAACCATGGGAATCGCCGGTCGTGGTCATCACTTACAGTGCGATAGGAGAGGAGGTGTCTCGAATGATGGTACCTGCGGAAACACCCCGCTTCACCTTCAACACCAGCAAGCTCCCACCGGCGGTCTACCATTATCGGGTGCTTGAACACACGGGTTTGCTCGGAAGCGGAAGACTGACCATCGTTCGTTGAAGCAGGTTCCTCCGGAGTGCGGACTACTTTCGTCCCGCTCCCCTGGAGCCTCTTCATGCTGATTCGCCGAACCTTTCTGCTTGTTCCGATCTTCGCGGCCCTCGCCTCCACCGCCCAACCCCTCCCCGCCGGTGTACAACCCTACGTGGACTACTGGGACAGTACGAAAACGGTGAAGCGCAGCGAGGGCCTCTTCATCAATGGCCGCGAGTGGAACGAATGGCGTTTCTGGGCTCCGAACGGTCACCTCACCGAAGTAGCCGAATTCAAGTCCGGTGAGCGGGACGGCCATGTGGTCATCTACTACGACAACGATACGTTGCGCCATGACGGCTGGATCCACAAGGGCAAACAGGACAGCACCATGCGCACCTTCTACCGCACGGGCCGCCCAATGGAAGAAGGGCGGTATACCAAGGGCGTGAAGGAAGGCGCCTGGAGCTATTGGTACGCCAACGGCAAACCGCTGATGAAGGAGATCTGGGAGGACAGCATCTGCCTGCTCACGGACGCATGGGACAGCACGGGTGTGGCCACCGTGATCAAGGGCGACGGTCTTTTGCGGAGCTACTATCCCAGCGGCGCGCAGCGCGAGGAAGCGAACTACCGCCTTGGCGTTGTGAGCGGTCCTTATCAAGAACTGTGGCCAACCGGTACCGTGAAAGTGATGGGAGCGAACGTGGCTGGTGTGCGCACCGGAGAATGGGGCTGGTACTTCAGCAGCGGTAAGCCGGAGAAGAAGGCCACCTATGACCGAGGCAAATTGAATGGCCTTTATGTGGTGTACTTCAACAGCGGCGGAGAGAATACCACGGGTTTCTACAAGGCGGGTTTGAAAGACAGCACCTGGACCTGGTACACCGCCGATGGCAAACGTGAAATGCTCGGGCACTTCAAGGCGGACCAGCAGCATGGTCTGTGGAAGTACTGGTACAAGAACGAACAGCTCAGCTCCACGGGCCTGTTCGCCGATGGCAAGCAGGAAGGGGAGTGGGTGTACTACTATGAAGGTGGCGAGAACTGGAAACGTGGCACTTGGAAGGCCGGCCAGAAAGACGGCTTGTGGACCACCTGGTTCGAGAGCGGCCAGAAACTGCAAGAGGGCAACTACGTGGCCGGGAAAGAAGAGGGGGAATGGAAGAGCTGGTTCGCCGATGGACAGCAGAAGGACATTGGCTCATTCAAGGCTGGCGGTATCGATGGTCGTTGGCAAGGCTGGTATCCGGATGGCAAGCCGGAGTACACGGGCGTCTGGGCGAATGACGCCAAGAACGGTCCTTGGAAGTTCTGGCATGAGAACGGCCAGCCAAGGGAGGAAGGACCCTACAAGGACGGCAAGAAGAACGGCCGCTGGTTGGCGCACAACACGCATGGCATCCCCACAAGCGAGGGCGTGTACGTGAACAACACCCCGCACGGCCCGTGGATCTACTTCGACGATGCCGGGGTGAAAATGCGGGAGCAGTGCTTTGTGAGCGGCGATCCGGACGGCAAATGCACCGTGTACGACATGCGTGGCCGCGTGGTGCAGGAGATGACCTATAAGATGGGCAAGCTTCATGGCACCATGACCATGTACGGTACGAATGGTCAGGTGTTGAAGACGATAGACTACGTGAACGGGTCAGTGAAGAAGGACCTGCCTCCGAAACTGCAGGGCAAGCCCTGACGACTCTCTTCCCCTGCGGGTAAGGGCCGGGGATGGGGTAGACGTAACAAAGCCCCAGCTTCTGCCGGGGCCTTGTTACCTGTCGCTTCAGCCTATCAGATGAAGCCGACGCAATGCCTGTGCTTAACGGTAGCCGTTGATGTAAGCGTTGGCGATGATCTCGCTTTCCCTTACCAGCCCCTGCGCGATCTCGCGGATCAGCTCATTGAGCTGTTGGTCGCTGAACCGATGCAGGTCGTTGTACACATGCGTTTTGCGCTTGCTGCTCCTGATGAAGGCTATTTTGTCCTTCTTCGTCATGGCCTTTTCAACGGGAAAGGCGGGGGCGGGTTCCATGGCTATGGAAGAAATTCCACAGATCAGCGCTGGGCCTCGGCAAAGGCCGGAAACACGACGGCGGATCATCCTCTCGGACGTCCGCCGTGTGCTTTCACCAAAACCTTTACCGATGTCACCCCGGAGTTTCATCCGGGGCATCCGGTATCCTGAGCAGGTCGGTCCCTTATTCCGACCAGACCAAGCCCACGGCCTTACGGGGCCGGCAGAGCTTGGATATCGTTACGCCACCGCCCCGGTACGGGTGCGGAGTGCGTGCATGAGTCGGAGTGCGTGCAGGTAGCGCTGCACATCGCCGGCCACCATCAAGCGGGTAGCCGCTTGCTTCAGCTTCAAATACCGTTTCATCTGGGTGAACATGGCGTTGTCGGTTGGTTGTGTGAGAAGAACTTTCAACCCCCGTGCCAAATTGTGCAGGCCCCTGCCCAGCCTTGTGAAAACGTGTGAAAACGAGGAACCTGGCTCTTCACCCCTGATACCTCACAGAATGGTCATGGCGAGCGTGTCATTCCGAGCGAGGTCGAGGCACGAGACACCACACCTCGCCCCGTACCCCTCACACCTCAACCCATAGTCCTATCTTCGTGGCCAATGCATCGCGGAGCCTATCTCGTAGGTGTGGCCGGTGGCAGTGGATCGGGGAAAACCACCCTCATCCGCGCACTGCGCGATCGACTTCCCAACGGTACCGTTTGCCTCGTCTCCCAGGACGATTACTACCACCCGATCGAGAAGCAGCTGACGGACCCCAACGGCAAGGTGAATTTTGACCTGCCGAACGGCATCGATCTGGACCATTTGGCATCCGACCTGCGCACCTTGGTGAATGGAGAGCCCATCTACCGGAAAGAGTACACCTTCAACCAACCGAATATGGAGCCGAAGTGGCTGGAAGTAAAGCCCGCCCCCGTGATCCTGGTGGAAGGACTGTTCGTGTTGCATCACGCTCCTGTGCGTGAACAGTTCGACCTGAAGGTCTTTGTAGAAGCCAGCGAGGACGTCCAATTGCAGCGCCGCCTATCGCGCGATGCGGCCGAACGCGGCTATGGCCCTGAGGATGTCCGTTACCAGTGGGACAACCATGTGATGCCGGCCTTCCGCGACTATTTGCTGCCTTATCGTTCGCTGTGCGACATCCACGTGATCAACGAGGAGCGGTTTGACAAGGCCATCGCCGTATTGCACGATCATCTTTTGCAACGCGCGGGAGTGCGGGAACTCGTTGAGGTGATCGGTTGATCAGCCGACCGAACCTTCCAAGGATACCGCGAGGAGTTTCTGCGCTTCCACCGCGAACTCCATCGGCAACTGGTTCAGCACCTCCTTGCAATAGCCGTTCACGATGAGCGATACCGCTTTCTCGGTGGCGATACCGCGCTGGTTCAGGTAGAAGATCTGGTCCTCACCGATCTTGCTTGTCGTGGCTTCGTGCTCCACCATCGCGGTCGGGTTCTCGCTCTCGATGTAGGGGAAGGTGTGCGCCCCACAACGGTCGCCGAGCAGCAATGAATCGCACTGACTGAAGTTGCGTGCGCCTTTGGCACCCTTGCCGATCTTCACCAAGCCACGGTAGCTGTTGTTGGAAAAGCCCGCGCTTATGCCCTTGCTCACGATGGTGCTTTTCGTGCCCTTGCCGATGTGCGTCATCTTGGTCCCCGTGTCGGCCTGCTGGCGGTTGTTCGTTACTGCCACGCTGTAGAATTCGCCAGTGCTGTAGTCGCCCTTCAGCACGCAGCTCGGGTACTTCCATGTGATCGCGCTGCCGGTCTCCACTTGCGTCCAGCTGATCTTGCTGCGATCGCCCAGGCATAGGCCGCGCTTGGTGACGAAGTTGTAGATGCCACCCTTGCCTTCCTTGTCGCCGGGATACCAGTTCTGGACGGTGCTGTACTTGATCTCCGCGTCCTTCAGCGCGACCAGTTCCACCACGGCCGCGTGCAATTGGTGCTCGTCGCGGATGGGAGCGGTGCAGCCTTCGAGGTAGCTCACGTACGCGCCTTCGTCGGCGATGAGCAACGTGCGTTCGAACTGGCCGGTCATGGCCTCGTTGATGCGGAAGTAGGTGCTCAACTCCATCGGGCAGCGTACGCCCGGTGGGATGTAACAGAAGCTGCCATCGCTGAAGACGGCGCTGTTGAGCGCGGCGAAGTAGTTGTCCGTGCGCGGGACCACACTGCCGAGGTATTTTTTGATCAGCTCCGGATGTTCATGAACCGCATCGCTGAAGCTGCAGAAAATAATACCCTTCTCCTTCAGCGCTGCTTGGAACGTTGTTTTCACGCTCACGCTGTCAAAGACGACGTCCACCGCCACCCCCACCAGGCGCTTTTGTTCCTCCAGCGAGATGCCGAGCTTCTCAAAGGTCTTCACCAGTTCGGGATCCGCTTCATCGAGGCTGTTGAGCGTGGGCTTCTTCTTCGGCGCGCTGTAGTAGTAGCTGTTCTGGTAGTCGATCTTGGGGTAGTGGACGTGCGCCCAATGCGGCTCTTCCATCTTCAGCCAGATGCGGTAGGCCTCTAGCCTCCACTCCAGCATCCACTCCGGTTCGTTCTTCTTCGCGCTGATGAAACGCACGATATCCTCGTTCAGCCCCTTGGCCGCCTTCTCGCTCTCGATGTCCGTGACGAAGCCGTATGCGTACTCTTTCGAGGTGACCTCCCGGAGGATATCGTCGGTGTCCTGGGGCATCGTTCAATTTTTAACCGCAGAGGGCGCAGAGAGGCGCAGAGAATGCCCGATGCGAACGGCAGCGCGTGGACGAGAAGATCGAGGGTGCATATTACTTGCTCGGTTCAGGGTCTTGTATTCCTCTGCGGTTCTCTGCGCGCTCTGCGGTTAAACGCATTCCGCGGTTCAGATCGAGAAGCTCTCCCCACACCCGCAGGTCCGGCTGGCGTTCGGGTTCACGAACTGGAAGCCCTTGCCGTTCAGGCCACCGCTGAAGTCGAGCGTGGTGCCTAGCAGGTAGAGCAGGCTCTTCTTGTCCACGACCACTTTCACGCCGTTATCCTCAAAAACCTTGTCGCCGTCCTTCATCTGGTCGTCGAAGTCGAGGTCGTACATCAGGCCGGAACAGCCACCACCCTTCACGCCCACACGAACGAAATGGTTGGGACCCCGGCCCTCGGCACCGAGCAATTTGGTGACTTCCGCTTTGGCGGGTTCAGAGACTTTGATCATGGCGCAGTCCGGTTGTTTAGAACAGGTCTAAATGAACGGGGGACAAAGGTAGCCCAATGCGGGCGGGTGAGAAACGTGGGAGCGTAACGGTTTCTCGGCGAAGGTCGTGGTGTCCGGCGACCATTCCGGCCACGGGTTTGCCGCTCATCCGCGCTGGTGGCGGGAAGGGTGCGCTCCTGTACTTTGGTCGGGCCTACAGCGGCAGGAACCAAGCGCTGATGTGGGCCGCCCGATGGGCCGGATGTGGATCGTACTCGAAATAGTGGTGCTGGCGGCGGTCGCGCTCCTTGCCATCACGGAGTTCTTCTACCCACTGTTGGCAGGAAAGCCCCTCTTCGGCTCGTTCCGGCGGAAAGCGGCTGCGTCCACGGTTCCCTTGGATGAGGAGATCGCGGCCGCCCGGCGCAAAGCCGAAGAAGTGAAGGACGTGCAACGCAAGGCCGACGAAGCCTTGCGCAAGGCTGCCCAGCGGAAAGACGCTGCGGACGACCTCTTGAAATAACCACCAACCACCCCCTGACCATGAGAACTCTCCTTACGAACCAGTTCGCCCGGTTCAGCAGCCGAAAGTTGTTGCTGCTCGGCTTCGGGGTGCTC
>JANOPI010000539.1:0-1813 GCA_031421755.1 Flavobacteriales bacterium
CGGCTTGGACGAGTATGCAGCGCCTGTGAACGTTGGTGCACCCGTGAATGGCATGCAGGACGATTTCGCGTTCATCATCGATGCGGCAAAGAAGAAGGGCTACTTCTCCAGCAATCGGCACGGCGGCCAAGGCGATGATGACGTTTACGCTTTTGAAATGCTGGCGCCCTTGGAACAGCGGTTCCTCTGTACCGGTTTGGTGATCGATGATGACAATGGTTCCCCATTGATCGACCTGGAAGTAAAGCTGTTGGACAAGGATGGGGTGCTGCTTGGGACAACCCGTACCGATGCGCGAGGGGAGTACTCCTTTCCGGTGGAAAAGGACAGGGAGTATGTGCTCAAGGCCGAAATGAAGGGCCGGTTCCCCAGTGAGCAGCATTTGAGCACGGTGCGGATCGAAGAGCAACAGATCGTTTCACGCGATATCCACTTGGTGCCCGATGCCGGGATCTGGCTACGTGGAACAGCGCGCTACAAGGACGCACCTGGTTTCGTGCCGGGCGTAGTGGTGAGCGTGGTGAACATGAGCAGCTTCTTCTCCGAGAGCCAAACCACTGGCGAGAGTGGCGATTTCAGCATGCGGCTCCAGAGCAACGAAGAGTTCGAGGTGCTCCTCGAGAAGCCCGGGTTCTTCAGCATGAGTGTGCCGGTCTCCACTATCGGGATGAAGAACGGTATCGTCGCGCTGGGGGACTTACGTGATCTTGAGTTCGAGCCGATCGATCCAGGTCAGGCAGTTCCATTCAAGATGATCCGCTGGGCAAAGGGTGAAGCCAAACTGGACGAGGCTGGACGGAAGGAACTGGACCAATTCGCTGAACGGCTGAACGTGAACCCCGCCGTGAAGGTGGAGATCGGTGTGCACAGCGATGGTCGTGACGGCAACGATGCCTCCAAGATCGATCAGCGGCGGGCCGAGGCAGTGGTGGACCACCTCACCTTGCGTGGTGTAAAACGTGACCGTCTAACCGCCAAGGGATACGGTATCGCACGGTTGAAGAACCATTGTGCACCGGGTGTGACCTGCACAGAGGCGGAACACGCCCAGAACCGCCGCGTTGAGTATACGGTGACCGAGATCCTGCCTTAAGCACGCCGTCCTTACTGAAGGGCTTTGAAACTGTACCCTAGGGCCGAGAAATGCTCGAGCGTTCGTGGCAGCGTATATCGTAATCGATCCTGTGCCTTCAAGCTATCGTGGAATACGACGATGGATCCGGAGCGGGCGTGGTCGATGACGTTGCGCAAGCACCGCTCATCGGTGATGCTGTGGTCGAAGTCACCGCTCAACACATCCCACAGTACCACGTTGAAGCGAGGCCGCAGTGCACGCAGTTGGTGCATGGTAAGGCTGCCATATGGCGGTCGGAACAAGCTTGTCATGGTGAGGCCTTGGCATTGCAGCACATTGCGCAAATAAGCGCGCGTTGTGGTGCTTCGACCACGCACGTGATCGAACGTGTGGTTGCCGATGGCGTGTCCCTCGCGCTTCACACAGGCGAACAATTCCGGGTGTGAAGCAGCATTCCGCCCAACACAAAAAAAGGTGGCCTTCGCATCGTACTGTGCAAGGGTCTCCAACACCCATGGTGTCACCTCGGGAATTGGCCCGTCATCGAACGTAAGGTAGAGCTCCTTTCCTGCATTCGGAACGCGCCATGTCAACCCGGTGAACAGGGCCTGGATGGCCCGCGGTGTGCGGGTCAGGTACATGGTGAGCGATCAGAACTTCATGCGCGACGTGTTGCGCCGACCCTCGCCCTGCAATTCCATAAGCTTGCCCTGGTACTGCTCCTCGATCGCCTCGAAG
>JANOPI010000540.1:0-11708 GCA_031421755.1 Flavobacteriales bacterium
ATTCCCGACCTTTACACTTCCCTGACAATTCTCTCCGCAAAAACCGAGACAAGAACAAACCCCACCGGCGTTGTGCCCGGTAAGTAACCATGAACCTCCCAAGAAATCCCTCCTTCGCGAGACACTTTCGCCACAGCATCGCCCTAACCGGCGCCCTCAGTTTGCTCGCATCGTTCTGGGCATATTCACTCGGCCCGCCTGCGTACGCCTGCAACGCTTGCCAACTGATCGTAATGTCCGGCAACAGGTCGCAGTTCGTTTGGCCGGACTGTTCACAGACGCAGCCCGTTCCGTTTGTTGTGGTGCATTGGGCCGCACCGACCAATGTACCAAGCCCATAAAGGATGAAAAGAACCAGCCTTAATGCGTTGTTTTTCAGCATGTTATCCATGTTTCAAAGGAGCAAAGAGCGTCAAATCTATGTTCAGGTCCGAGTGAGGGTCAAGCCGTTCATTGATGCCTGGTCAAATGCGGACCACACGAGTAGAGGTCCTGTGGCCAAGCCATTCGATGAGCAAGGTATAAACTCCAGGTGGAAGATGCCGCAGATCAATTGCTGTTCCGCGACCTGCCGTGTCTGAACCGACCCCGACCTCTTGGCCGGTCGATGATATCAAACGCCAACGCGCCGGACCATTCGACTCGTAGATGATCGAGATCGGCCCGGAAGTGGGATTCGGCCATGCTTGCGGTGAAGGCCGTCGAGCCCGATCACTGACGGAGGCCGTTATGTCCAAACGGGCCGCTCCACCGGTTTCCGTGCCCGCCCAGAGCGCACCATCAGGCGCGAGACTCACGCAGTTGACCGCATTGTCCGGCAGGTCAGAGTTCCATGTGTCCCATTCGCTCCATGTTGTGTTGTCGGCAGCCAGTATTCCGATCCCGGCACTTTGCGTGGCGATGAACTTCCGATCGTCGCCATCGATCACGATATCATTCAAAGCGTTCGTCGGGATCCCTGAATTCCCGGTGATGAACTGGAAGATCAACCCTCCGTCGTGCGGTCCGCTGAAACGCAGCAAACCACCAGCGGGGCAAGCCGCCCAACGATCGCCATCACTGTCGATCGCTACGCCCAGGGCGGTATTGTCCGGCAAGGCGTTCTCGACCGAATTGTACACCACCACTTCGTCCGATGTGAGGTAGACGAACCCCGCATTCAACGTCCCGATACAGACGAGGCCGTCCCCTCGGACGGCCACGTCCGCGATGTTCACCCCGGGGATGATCTGGTTGTTCCAGCTTGTATCCGTGCTGTTGTAGATCCGCCATTCGGTCAGGTCCGTCCGCGCCAGACCGTTCGTGGTCGCCAGCCAGGCGCCCCCTTGCGCATCGAAGGCTATGCTACGCACCTGATCCGATGGCATCGGGCTGGTACCGGGCATGTAAGAAGTCCACTCATCCCCGTCCTTCACGCCGAGACCTTGGGTGAAAAATCCGGCCCAAAGGCGTCCTGTCTGATCGAACGCGAGCGAGCGCACATCGTTCTCCGGCAATCCCTCTGCTGTCTGGTATACTGTCCATTGGGTACCGTCATACCGGCAGAGGCCCCAATCGGTCCCGACCCATGTACCCCCAGCGGCGTCATGTGCGATAGCCCGCACCGTGTTGCTCGGAAATCCAGCCGTGGCCATGTCGAAAACCTCCCAGGTCTGGCCTTTGGAGAAGCCCGAGAACAGGAGGAGACAGGCTCCGGGGAGGATGGTCCGGGCCAGCAGCGGGATCCGCATCGGACGTAACCCTGTCAATGGGCGATGAGGACTTTCGTGGTCATCCGATGGTCGCCGGTATGCACCTCGATGGAATACGCACCGGCAGGGATCTCTTCCGTTGAGATCGTTCCGATCCTTGCGGGCAGACGACCCGTCTCCACAACACGGCCACCAGCATCACGCAACAGATAAATGCTGTTGTCGTAAGGTCCGGCCGGGCATTCAACGATCAACCGGTCATTCGCCGGATTGGGCCAGCAGCGCAGGATCACCGTGTTCGCCGTGCTGATGCCCGAGGGTTCTTGCGGGTCCATCCGGAGGAGTTCATGTGTGGTGGCATTCACCCCCCATATCCGACCGTCCGGACCTACGGTAATACCCATCAGACCGGGCGCGTTGGTGTGGATACGCCCCATCTCTACGACCGGCCCTCCGGAGAGGTCGTAAATGATGATATCCCCGTTCGCGTGGTCGCTCACGTACAAGTGCGACCCAACGATCTCGATGCCCGCGGGCTCCACCAACCCCTCGGTGATGATGGCCTCCCACTCGTATCCCGTTACCGTGGTGTACTCCACCACCGGCTCATAATCCCACTGTGTAGCAGGCCCGCTCACTGTCCCGCTGTTCACGTTCATTCGCAGAACGCGCTGCCCTCCGTGGTCCACCACGTAGAGCCAACCTGTCGCCTTGTCCATGACGTTGTGGCTCACGATGTGATCAGCAGGATCGCGTGTGATCGTGAATTCGGAATACCGCCGAATTATCCCATTTCCGTGGTAATCATTTCCCGGTCCATGATCGCCGCGGAAGTCATTCATGACGACATCCCCCACATACCCGTCCACCACCCAGTACCGGTTCCAATAGTCATGCGCGATGCCCTGGCTCACCGGATTGCGGTGGAGCATGTCCAAGTGGCTGCCCAATCCGCCGTAGAACCTGCAATAAATGGCCGTATCGGCACTCCAGAGGGAAGGTCCGGTAAATGGATCACCCCCGTTGTGGTTGGCGTCGAACACGCCGGGACTGGTGGCGAAACAGTCATTGTCGCCCATGGCGATACCGGTCGGCAGGCTCATGAAATGCCACGAATTGACATCCTTCCGCCATTCGTGTGTTCCCCCCGACTCGCCCGCATCGTAGAATGTGACGGTGCTGCCGCCGCTTTCTTCCGTGTCCTTGTTGATCACCCAGAGCTGGTTCCGCGCCGATCCGGGATGGAAGGAAAGATCGCGCGGGACCAGTATATCCTGGTCGCTATTGGCCACTGTGGTCACCAAGGGTTCTTCAGCGAGGTAGTCCTCGGCGAGGTCGGGGATCCCCGGACTTACTTCATGGGATGAGCCCAGTTGGTCGTTGAACGTGTTCAGGTCAAGACCTCCGTTAATTGTGGTTACCGATACGGTCAATTGTGAGGTGCCGACCAACGTGGGCAACCACGGGACATCATGCGCGAATTCGTAGGAATCTCCCGCATTAAGGGTAACGCCGGCGACCACTGCGCTGATCGGAGCACCTCCGTCAACGCTGTATGCGAGTTCGAAGGAGGTTACCGGATCGATGCCTAAACTAACCACCTCACCTCGTACCCTGACCGTTTCGCCAACATGAGGGAACAGACCTGTGTACAACTGTGTGACGGCCATGTCCCTGGCTACGGGACTTTGGGCGGTGAATGTCAGTGCGCTGATGGCGCCCTCACCGACACCGAAGTCCATTGCACTCACACCATTCACGAAGACCTCAACGCTGGCCTGTCCATCGCCCCAATCATCCACCATGTAGATCGTGTATTGGGCACCTTCTGTCAGGCACCAAGGCCCTTCTTCGTAGAGGGTATTGTTCCCATATCCACTGGGCTCCTGGTCTTGGATCCCTCCGCCTTCACACCCGATCGTCAGATTCCCGCCTTCGGCTATGGTGCCATCACCGCAGGCGTTCGACCCGGGTACCAATTGCCAATAGGTTTCGTAACCGTAGGCATCGGTGGTAATGGAGAAGGTGACTTCCACCTCGCCCACATCGCACTGGGCCAAAACAGGCCCGGTGAGAAGAAGGCATGCTGCCAGAATGGGAGAGTAACGTAGGTTCATGGGGTTTCAGATATGTCCCAAGAATAGCACACGCCATGTCCACCGCCGCATCGATCAGACGGGCATAGTGGATTCCAAGACCGATCCACCCGGTAAGCGCGAACCGCCCAGGGCCGAAAACCAGGTCAGGGCAGCTGCTCGGTGCGCACGGAGGTGGGCACGGTGTTGCCCACATTCACCAGGATCGGATCGCGGTCGTTGGCCGCGCCCGTGTACTTCACTTGGCCGGAGAGGTTGACGTCTTCGCGCATATAACCAGCGATCACGGAGTTCGGCGAATTGCCCCCGATGACCGACAGGATCGGATCGCGGTCGTTGTTGGTTCCCGTGTACTTCAAGAGGCTCACATTGGCATCGCGGAATACGTTTCCGCCCCAAAGGGCATGCAGTCCGTCACCCAGGTCCTTTCGGCTTTGCGTACCCCAGACCGGTGTGCCCGGCAAGCGGAAGTCGATGGGCAGCGCAGCACCGCTCAAGGCCATAGGCGATGCAGTCATGATGCCCATGTGGTTGCGATGCCGGACCGCGACGTAGTAGTTCCCGGGAATGGCCGTGAGCACCAGCGAACTGGCACCATCCGTGGCGACGATGTCGCCGTCGCGCTGCAACAACCCGCACCGCGTGGATACTACCTGGGAGGAATTGATCGCGCTGCGCAGTTCCACGAGCACCCAATCAACGATCGCGTTGTCGCCAGTAACCGTGAGCACACTCGCCCCCATGGCCTCCCCGCCCCCGCCAACTTGTGTGAAGCCGAGTGCGGTGTACGGTTCGCCCAACGGCAAGAGCAATGCGCTACGCAATGCATCTCCCATCAGCCCACTGCCCTGATAGGGGCCCTCGAGCAACGCTTTGATATTGATCGCCACGGAATTGCCTACGACCACGCAGCCGTTCACTATGCGGGTGGTCACATTGTTCGCATCGTCCTTCACGATGTCCTGAATGGACGCGATGCAGATCTGCGGACCGGTAATGCTGAAGTAATTGATCCTGCAGAGTGGTGTGAACAATGTGTTCTTCGCCAGGCTGCTGTCATTGTAACACAGTCCGATCACCTTCACCCCGCCGAGGGTGCTGCTCCATGTCATATCCCCTTGGATCTGCGCGTTCAGGTTGGTTACTGACTGTATGGTGAGCCCACTGAGTGTGAATTCGTAGCCCATCGTCCTGCACGACCCGTTCTTTACCCAGATGTCGACATAGTTGTCGTCCGGATTGAACGCGCCGATCATGAGGTCCACCGTATCGGGTGTGCTGACAAAGCCGCGCGGGAAGTCGCACCACGGGTGGTAATGGATCAGGTGTGTTTGGCCATCGTGCTGAGACTGGTCGTGATAGCAATTGGCGATCAAAGCGGCGTCAGTCACAGTGATCTCCCCATCGTCATTCAGGTCCGTGCAAGGTGAAACCACGGCGTCATTTCCGAGGATCTCACTCACATATTGCTGCGCGTCGGGCTGGTCCTGTGCATTGTTGTTGTTGAGGTCCCCGCTCTTCACGGTGCCATTGCACGCGCCTGAGCAGTCCGGTCGGGCACTGCCATAGGGCTGGCCCGCACAATCAGTTACAGGCGTACACCCAGTTGCCGTGGTGAATGCACGCGTACCGCCGGGCGTACCGGTGATATTGATGCACACCGCGCCATAGTTGTTCGCATAGTTGGTCTCATGGCGGCCAAGTGCGTCCGGCCGTTGAGCCCAATTCGTGCGGAGTACAAGGGTGTACAATCCAGCGGGCACATCCGTGATGTCGATCCAGTTGCAGGTGGTGCCGGATCCGTACAGATCGTAGCACTGGGCGCTGATCCCCATGTTGCTGCATCCATAATGGGATGTCCCCCCGAAACAACCGACATCGATCACGCAATACCCGTTCTTGAACCCGACCGGTATCGGCTCGTTGGCCTGGTTGAACAGCAGGTAATCCGCATAGCCCTCATAGTGGTTGTGGCCGTGGCAGTTCTGGTTGTTGAACATCTCGGGTTGTGTGCTCGCATTGCCGATGTAGTAGTCCAACTCGCCGATGTTGTCGATGCGGGTGTTGAACCGGATCACACTGCGGGTACCGAAGCCTTTAACACAGCCCTCTTCGACCATACAGATACCGCTTGCGTTGTTCAATACACTCACCGTATTGCTGGACAGGGAACTCTGCAAGGAGGCCTGATTGATGGTCAGATCAGGGCCGTTCGGGCAGGCTGGATCACCCAGCGCGAGGCAACAACTTGTGCAGGCCACGGTGGCCAATGGATCATAGTTGCACGAGGCCGTGTTCATGCAACCCACCGCAGCGCCGTTGAAGTCGATACGGAAACTGACCGCCGTGCAGCTACCACTATTGGTGCCGACGCGGATCTTATAAAGTTGGCCGGCCGGCATGTTCGCCGTGATGCGCGCTTGCTGACCACATCCCCCAAGGTTATCGTCCGCGAACGTGGCACCTTCCACATCGTCGCTCAAGGTGATCGCACCACAAGCCATGTCGTACATCCACAACTTCGTGTCGCAGGTATTGAGACCGCAGGTAGTGATCGTGTATGAACCGGTTTGCGCCGGGGTCCAGTTGTACCAGTACTCGACCGCAGGGGTGGTATGTACAGTGCCGGTGAGTGCCGTTACCGCCGTTGAACAACTCTGGCCAGGCCCGCAGTTGAATGTGGTTTCCTCATACTGGCCGAATTGCCCGCCCTGTTTCACGAGCGCACCATCCAGATACACCCAGTACTGTCCGTATCCGTACGAGTTGTGCCAGATACCATCACCCGGGGTATCATTTATGCGGAAGACGAGGCAGGTGTTGGACGGCACGCATACGGAAGTTCCGGTGCTCGTTCCGCTGGCCAGCGTCACATTCGTCAGCGCGTTCTTCAGCGTCCACGTGGTCTCTTGTGGAAAGTTATCCGCTACGATGTCGATCGTTACACGCTGCTGCCCACCCGTGCAGAGGTATTGGCATGACGCATCGTTCAGGTTCACCGCGCTGCTGTAGTTGCTCGCAAGCGGATCGGGGCATCCGACCACGGGTGTCAGGTTCCTCACCACCACGTCATCGATGGCGATGTCGCTCAAGGCACCCGTTCCCGTCGTCGCGCGGAACCGCACGCGCAGGTCCGTTTGCCCGGCCCAGGCCGCGAGGTTCACCCAGCCTTGTTTCCATTTCAGGCCCTGGTCACCGCTTTGGCTCCACACATTGCTGACCACGGATCCCGCAACGTTCAGATCAACGACCAACGAACCCGTCTGACTACCGCGCATGTGGTACCAAAATGTCAGGTACGGCGTGGTGAGCGCGGCGATGTTGTAGCAATTGCTTTGCAGCGTAGCGACCTTGGCCGGAGTGGCCCCCACAGCACTTGCCTCCACATACATGTATTTGCCGTTGGTATTGTTGCCCGTATGATCGCCGATCGGACCGGTGAGCACCGACATCACACCACCGTTTGTTCCGTTGTTGTCGACGAACCAATCCAGGTTGTCCCCCACCAGGTTGGACCAGCCCGTAACGAGGGTTCCTGGAGCGGTACCCTGGGGGTCCACGATCGTGGCGCCGGTGAAGTTCTCGGTGGCCGGGAACGTGGTGATACATTGGGACATGGCCACGGAGGCCAAAGCGGACATCAGACCGGTCAGTTGACTGCGGAGCATGCGGAACGGGTTTTGGAGCAGCGCAAGGTATTGAAGTGGAATGAAGTCGGACTTAAGAACATCCGTTGCACCAACGGTTCAAGGCAACTGCTCCATCCGCGTACTGTTCGGCGTAGTGGCACCAACGTTCACCAGGATCGGATCGCGATCGTTGGCCGTGCCGGTGTACTTCACGCTTCCATCCAAGTTGCTGTCTTCGATCCAATAGCCCGGTGCCGCGTTGTTCGGCGAAGTGCTCCCCACACGCACAAGGATGGGATCCCGGTCGTTGCTGCTTCCGGTGTAGCGCAAGGAGGCATCCGGTTGGGCATTGCCTGACCAGAGCAGGTTCAGGCCAGCTGAATTCTTCGCCGGATCAACCCCGAACAATGGGTAGCTGCCATCCGTGAGGTCATAGCTCCTCAAGGCCACGCTTACGCGGACAGGATCCGCGGTCATCACACCCAGGTGATTCCTGTGCCGTACCGCGATATGGTATTCGCTTACCGCTAAACTGAACTTTACCGATGAAACGCCATCTGTGCCAACGATATCCCCATCGCGCTGTAACAGAGCCGAACGCGTGGCCTTGACCAATGAAGGTGTGGTCGCATCGCGCAGTTCAAGCACGACCCAGTCCACGATCGCATTCGGACCGGTCACGGACAGCACACCGCTGGCCATGGTTTCCCCTCCCCCGCCGACATGCGCATAGCCGATCGCCGTGTAGGGTTCGCTCTGGGGAACCAACCCCTGCAAGCGCAGGTCATCTCGCATCAGGCCGGCACCAGCATCGTACGCCCCCTCCAACAAGGCCCGCACCCGCAGATCCAGCTCAGGACGCAGAATAAAGAGTCCTTCATAGATGCCTGACACAAGGACCACCCCGCTACTGAAGAACGGATAATTCCCCCACGCCCCGTTATAGCTGCTATTGTTGTTCGCAGGGTACGTGTCGAACCATGCGCTCAAGGTGAGCTGACCCGTGGCCACATTCGTTGCATCAAACACCTGCAGACCGCTGGTGTAGTTGCTCTCCCATACGAGCCCCTTGTGGACGTAAAGGTTGTGATCGCTGCTCGCATTCGGGCCGTCTGAAGCCCCTACAAATAGCGGGTTGTCAAGGTCCTGGATATCGAAGATGCGCGTGCGTGTGGGGTGACCCAGGTTCGCTTCGTCGCCTTCATCATCCATCAACAAATACCGGTGGTCCTCCGTTACCCAGCCTTGGTGACACAGATATCCGCCCGAGTAATTCACGGTGCTGATGCGCGTCATGTCCGTTTTGTCCGACACATCCACGATGGTAATGCGATCCGGCGTGCCCGTGTGGAAATTGAAGCTGACCTGTTTGCCCAAGTGCTCCGTATCCGGCCCCGCATAGGTGATCACCATGTTCTCATGGATGTACCCGTCGATACTGTATGTACCGGCGATCACAGGTGCGAGCGGGTTGGCCACATTCACCGCGTGCAATCCACCGCTGGCCGTGTTGGTGCCTACCGCGTACACGTACGGGTGCTGCTTGTCGGCATGGATGGTGTGGCTGTTGCCGAAGCCGCCATACCAAGCGTTCTCCGTGAAGGTTTCAGGAGGACTCACCACGTTGCGGAGACGGGTAAGGTCAAATACCTGCAAGCCGTGACCGGAGATCTCGCTGCCTACGAAGCACCAGTTGCCTGACACTTCTACGTCACGCCACAGCGAACCTGTCCCGATATGCGTTGGCAAGAAGCCGATCCGCACCGGCATGGTGGGTGTACTGATGTCCACAAAGGCCGTTCCTGTCCGTGTGCCGACCACGCCGTATTCCTTTCCGCTCAGCGGATCGGTCCAGCCCCATACATCAGCCACGCTCGTGTTGCTGCCAAGCTGGGCAACAGTCATCTGGGCGAGCAGATCGATACCATCACACGGATAAGGACCAGCGAAGCCGTTGATGCAGGGGGTTTGGGCCGAGGCTCCGCACAGGGTCAGGAATGTAAATGGGAACATGAGGGTACGCATGTGCACGAAGGTCGGAGCTTTCCATGAACGCCTTCCATCGATCCAACAAACCCGGGGATCCACCCCTCCCATGGCTTCCCTGTCAAACTGATGCGCCTATCAGTCAAACACCTACATTTCGCAAGGCCAATCCCCTATCCGGATGCCTGCCGAACACGTGCGGTTTGACGCGATCCCTTTCCAGTGCTCTTTTCTACCAGCACTGTTTTGCCGCCATGTGCGGATGCTGACCATCGTCCTCCTTCCGCTATTCACGCTCTCCAGCGCTTCCGCCGCTCCACCGGATACGCTTTCCATACAGGACAAGGCGCAGATCATCGCGTTGGCCGAATACCAGCTTGAGACTTTCATCGGTGTGCTCATGAGCATTACCGATTATAGCGTTGAAAGCGAAAGTGACGCACAAGACCTTGAAGGCATCCTCGACGGGATCACTAAAGGCGATGACCGGGTGTTCTACAGTGAAGGCTCCATCATCCAAGACAATATCGACCCCGAGCTGAAGCCCGGAATGCCGGGCATCGACAGGAAAGTCGATGTCTATATGACCGACTTCTTCACCAACTTCCGAAAAGAGAGCGACGTTCCGATCTCGATGGAATTGTTGGAACGAGGTGAACCTTCCCAAGAAGGAGGGTTGGTTATCGCGAGATTGCTGTACAGCGTCAAATTCACCGGGAAACACAAATCCAAAACCACTCCTTATATCTCACAGCGGCGCATCGCACGCTTCATAGCGGAACGAAAGAACTCCCGGGACTGGAAGGTTTACCTGGCCGCGGACGATTACCAAGACGTAGTGCAGGGTTTTGTCGGTTTCAAACTCGATCAGCAGCTGAAAGCCGCGGAATCATCCGGCAACTTCACAAGCACCATGCGTGCTTACCAGGCCGCAGTGAAAGCCGCAGCGGACAAAGCGGTGCAAGAGCGGGAAGATCGCCGGAAGAAATACACCGATGAGATCACCCGGGGTGACGAATTGTTGGCCGCCGGGGATGAGGAACTCGCTATCATCATGTATGACCAGGCCGAGAAGACCGACCCGCTGTCCACCGCGCACATCATCCAGAAAAAGAAGGCCCAACGCCAGCTCCTGGCCAAAGCGAAGGCCGCACAATCGCGCGCGCTGGACTCACTGGCCGCCGACCTTGCGCGTCAGTTGGAGTCCCGAGGCATCAAGTCTGTCGTCGTAAAGGAATTCAAGGAAGAGAGCGGGTTCCAGAGCGCACTTGGCAAGAACTTGACCCAACAGCTGAACGACCGCTTGGCCAAAAGCGCGCACGAATTCAAAGTGCTACCCCTTGAACGGGAGGCAAAAGCACAAGCGCTGATCACTGGTAATATGATACGCTCAGGCGAGAACAACGAGGTGGTGACATTGGCCACACGCATCCAGGATGTGAAACGCATGGTCCTTGTGGGTTCCTCTCAACACGAATTCCCAGTGGTGCGCGATGCCGCACCTACCGCCGCGAGCGATCCAAAGCCGCCCGATACGAGCGGTCCGGTCACTTTCGACCAAGGCCAGAAGCCACCTCCCGGAACAGCTCCGGCGAAGACCAAGCGTTGGGGCATCGGTGCCACTGCAGGGCTGAACTATTTGAGCCTCAGCGCTACGGATGTGAACACGGAAGACTTCTCATCCACGGAGATGGGAGTGCGCGCGGGGATCGAGGTAGAGCGCTCGTTGAGCGAAAGCGGAAAGTCACGATTCGCCACGGGTGCACGTTTTTCCGTGTACCGGTGTACAACCGGCGAGGCCGATTCAACAGCGCGGAAATTCCAGTCCAGCTATGCGCAACTGCCATTGCTGCTGCGGTTCTTCACTGGAGAATCGGGCATCGGGCGAGTTGGCTTCCAGATCGGCGTGCTGGCCGGCGTACGGATCGGGAATTGGACCTTTGCGGAAAGCAAGAACCCCAACGAGTACGTTGGTGCCAGCTACATGACCGGGCATGCATCACCCGGCATCTGTTATGAATCCCCGGCGATCGGGAAGATGCGCATCGTAGCGAACGCTTCCTATGACCTGATGCTCGCCGGATTCGGCGGACAGAACGAATCGCCTACGACAGAACCGGGACAGAACGCTACCTCCTTCGCCATCGGTGTGATGTTCTGAAGTTAGACCCGTGGCATCCTCATTGAATGATGAGCCGCAACACCTCGGTATCATTTCCATTCAGGATACTCAGTGTATATGCACCACTGCGCAGGTCATCGAGATCCAATAGGAACGGGGCAAAGCCGGAGAACATCCCCGATCG
>JANOPI010000541.1:0-1594 GCA_031421755.1 Flavobacteriales bacterium
GTTGCTCAGGGCCATATTGTCCGCGAGCCCGCCCACATTGTCCGTGTGGCCTTGGATCTCGATGCGTACGCCGGCATTCTCCTTCAAGAAGGTGATCAATTCATCGAGTATGTACTCGCTGGCCTTGGTGATCTCGGCGCTGCTGGTGGCGTACTTGATATCATCCACTTTGTAGCTCTTGCCCACCTCGATCTTCGAGAGGGTCATCTCCACTTCGGCCACACCACCGCGCGCCGTGTCCTCGGTGGTGAACGCGCGGCTGTCGAACACATGGTCCGCCTTCTTCACGGTCATGATCACATCCGCCCCGGGCCTCAGCTTCACCACGGTGGCGTACTTGCCATCGGCCTCATCCACCTTGATGATCTCGGTCTTGCGGGTGTCCATGTAGGTGATGATGACTTCGGCATCCTTCACGGGCTGGCCCTGATCGTTCTTCACCTCTCCTTTCACGATGAGGATATCCTCAGGCCGTGCGTCCTTCGGCAGTTCGAAACCATAGATATCGAAGCCGCCTGCGCCATTCTTGGGTCGGTTGCTGGCGAAATAGGCGGTGCGGCCGTCCGCGCTCACGATCAGGCCGTGCTCGTCATCCGGCGTGTTCAGCGGATTGCCCAGGTTCTTCGGAACGCTCCATGCTCCATCCTCGCTCATGCGGCTGAAGAAAATATCATACCCGCCGACGCCCCGATGGCCGCGCGAGATATCCTCCCGTCCTTTCTCGTCGCGCGGTGGGCGTGCGGCGAAGTACAACGTCCGGCTATCGGTATGCAGGAAGGGAGCTTTTTCATCACCGTCCGTGTTGATCGGTGAAGGCATGGGCTGTGCCTTGCTCCATTCGCCCTGTTCGTTGCGCGTGCTGAAGTAGATATCCGTTCCGCGTGTGGTGCGGCCGACCTTTGCGAAATACAGCGTTCTGCCATCGGCACTCAGGGTGGGCTGGCTCTCCCAACCATCGGCGGTGTTGATGTTCTCCCCGAGGTTCTCCGGCTCCTCCCACGTGAAGCCCTGGGTGCCCGTGGCGAAATCCATCTTGGTATCATAATGCGTGCGGTACAGGTCCATGTTCTTGTACGCGCTGCCATCCGGGTTGCGGCCTTCCGTGTGTTTGCCGATCACCAAGAAGACCTCTTTGTTGTTGATGCTCACGGTGGCCCCACCATAACTGTCCCCGCCCAGGTTGAAGGGTTTGGGCAATGCCTCCCCTACGCTGAACGACTGCTTCGTATCCGGCCGCCGGGCTTCCATGATCTCCTCCACCTGGGTGGTGACGAAATCACCTTTGGCCTGCTTCTTCGACATGCGGGTGAAGAAGAGCAGTTCGTTGTCCGGCGAGAACATCGGGAAGTATTCATCGTCCCGTGTGCTTACCGGAGCCAGCGGTTGCGGGTTGAAGGGGCGCTGGTCCTTGTAGAAGTCCGCATAGAACGCGAGTTCGGGCATCACCTTCTCCACGTCGGCTGTCTTCGCGTCGATGTCCGCGCTCACCTTGGTGGGATCCTCTGTCGGGAAGGCGAGGAACTTCTGCAGGGCCTGGGCGCTTTCAGGGAAGCGGTCCTTCCGGTAGTAGGCGGTACCGAGGGCGTAGTACAGA
>JANOPI010000542.1:0-7511 GCA_031421755.1 Flavobacteriales bacterium
AGCAAAACGTATAATACTGCTGCACTAGATAATAGGAAAGATACCGCTCCGATCGAGATATACCAACCAGCTAATAATGCAATACTACTACCAGCATTAAGTCCGGCAAATAAATGTAATGGTAACATTAAAACAGTGGCAAGATATACCAGACTTGGTACGCCCAAGATTTTACCGATAAAAATTTTTCGTGCGGATTGGGGGCTAAGTCGAATAAAGTTTAGAGTACCACGTTTTTCTTCTTGAACTAGATCGGCAACTAACATGTATACCGAACCTAACATCAATCCCAATGGTAAAATCCAACTCGAACAGAAAGTCACCATGACCAATCGTGTATCGGCCATTGTTGTTCAATGGATTGAAGAACACCTCACCTTGAAGCTCAGGCTTGGCTCTGAACTGATCGATAAATGCCCTATTGAGTTCTTCAAGCTCCCTGCGGAGGTCGACAGGGTAGTACTCGACGCGAATCCCGGCATCTATTAGACGTTTGCGACCGACACCATAAATGCGGGGATTGGGATCGAGCATCCCAATGATGACACGCTCAATGCCTTTTTCGATAATCCAATCTGCGCAAGGCTTGTGCTTATTGCGCGATGTACAAGGCTCCAGGGTGGTGTAGAGTGTCCCGCCAGATACGTCAGCTCCGTTCAGCGACTGTTCGAACAAGGTGTACTCCGCATGATTCCCATGGCCGTGTTGGCCCCGATACGCTGTAGTCAAGTGCTTCTCATGAATGATGGCAGCAGCCACCTTCGGACTCAGCTTACCAGGTTCAGATTCGCACTTGGCAGCTTGTGAGATGGTTTCCCGCATTATCAGGACTGGGCGAAAGGAACTGTCGCCCTCAACAAAAGTGTCCTGTCTAGCTTGCGCTTGTTCTTGGCTCATGAATACCGTCGACTGAGGCGATGCGTACCCACCATCGGCTAGAAAGTGCTTCCCCTTGTAGTTCGCAGAGAAATAGGTCCGCTCCGTGAGCTTGGAGCGCTCTTCATCCCTCTCCCCGTCCTTAGTGATAACCTTCTTGACTCGGGTCAACTGATGCCAAGTCAGATTGCCATCCTCCTCTAGCTTCTTGGCAATGGTCAATGCCTCCTCTGGTCCAAATGGCAGATTATTGCTCTTGGCTAACTCGGTGGCGAAAGCGGGTTTGCCTATGCCGAGCTTAACGTACGCCGTCAGCATGGCATCAAACTTCCTGTGGTCCTGCTCAGGACCATCTAATGGAATGTTCATGTAGCCCCCAGCGTCAAGGAACCGCTTACCCGTGAAGTTGGACTTGAATTTTCTCTTTGCTAGCTCGGGCTGCGGGGGGATACCCTCTGCCCACTGCCGCAGGGGAGATGTGTATATCTGAACCCATGTCAGATTCTTGTCTCTCTCAAGATGTTCCGCTAGGGCTACGGCTTCCTTGGCAGAGACAATAAGACCAGCCTTCTGTGCCGCATTGACAGCCCATTCCTCCACCCCAATGCCCAATCCTACGTAGTGGCGGAGTAAGGCATTCAGTTTGTCGTTCAATACGTCGTCCATTGGGACGAAACTATTGTTTGAACGAAGAAGCCCGGCTTATCACCGGGCTTCCTTCTTGTTGCTTCGTTCTGATCAGCCGCGCACCAACTTCCTGTACTTCATGCGATGCGGCACGATATCCCCGCCCAGTCGCTTCTTGCGGTTCTCCTCGTAGTCCTGGAAGTTGCCTTCGAACCAGTAGACGTTGCTGTCGCCTTCGAAGGCGAGGATGTGGGTGCAGATGCGATCCAGGAACCAGCGATCGTGGCTGATGATCACGGCGCAGCCGCTGTAGTCCTCGATGCCTTCCTCCAGCGCGCGGAGCGTGTTCACGTCCAAGTCGTTGGTCGGTTCGTCAAGGAGCAGCACGTTGCTTCCCTTCTTCAGTGTGATGGCCAGGTGCAGGCGGTTGCGCTCGCCACCGGAGAGCACGGCCACCTTCTTGTTCTGGTCGTTGCCGCTGAAGTTGAAGCGGGCGGAATACGCGCGGCTCGGTACGGCCATGCCGCCCACGAGCATCATGTCCAGGCCGCCGCTGATCACTTCCCACACGGTCTTCTCGGGCAGCAGGTCCTCGTGGCTCTGGTCCACGTAGCTGATCTGCACGGTTTCGCCGATGGTGATGGTGCCGCTGTCGGCCTTCTCCTCGCCCATGATCATGCGGAAGAGCGTGGTCTTGCCCGCGCCGTTGGGGCCGATGATGCCGACGATGCCGGCGGGCGGCAGTGAGAAGGTGAGGTTCTCGAAGAGCAGCTTGTCGCCGTAGCCCTTGCTCACGCCTTTGAACTCGATCACCTTGTCGCCCAAGCGCTGGCCGTTGGGGATGAAGATCTCGAGTTTGGCCTCCTTCTCCTTGGTGGTCTCGCTCTGCATCTTCTCGTAGTTCGCGAGGCGGCTCTTGCTCTTGGTGCGGCGCGCGCTGGCGTTGCTGCGCACCCACTCCAGTTCCTGCTTCAGGATGCGGTGGCGCTTGCTTTCGGTCTTCTCCTCCTGCGCCATGCGGGCGGTCTTCTGCTCCAGCCAGTTGGTGTAGTTGCCCTTGTAGGGGATGCCTTCTCCGCGGTCGAGCTCGAGGATCCATCCGGCCACGTTGTCCAAGAAGTAACGATCGTGGGTGATGGCGATCACTGTGCCTTTGTACTGCTGCAAGTGCATTTCCAACCATGCCACACTCTCGGCGTCCAAGTGGTTGGTGGGTTCGTCCAGCAGGAGGATGTCCGGCTGTTGCAGGAGCAAACGGCAGAGCGCCACGCGGCGGCGTTCACCACCGCTGCATACCTTGATCGGCGTATCGGCCTCCGGGCAACGGAGCGCGTCCATGGCCACTTCGAGCTTCTGGTCGATGTTCCACGCGTCGGCGGCTTCGATCTGGTCCTGCAACACCCCTTGGCGGGTGATGAGCTTCTCCATTTTTTCCGGATCACTCATCAGCTCCTCATCGCTGAACTTGGCGTTCACGTCCTCGTACTCCTTCAGCAGGTCCATGATGGGCTGCACGCCTTCGCGTACGAGCTCGATCACGGTCTTTGTGTCGTCCAGCTCGGGCTCCTGCTCCAGGTGGCCGATGCTGTAGCCCTGCGTCACATGGATGTCGCCCTCGAAGCTCTTCTCCTTCCCCGCGATGATGCGCATGAGCGTGGACTTACCCGAGCCGTTCAGACCGAGGATCCCGATCTTGGCCCCGTAGTAGAAGCCGAGGTAGATGTCGTTGAGGATCTTCTTGCCGGAAGGGAGCGTCTTGCCCACCTTCACCATGTTGAATATCACTTGTCTTCCTTCGTCTGCCATTGTTCAGTTGTCTGTTGTCAGTTGTCGGTTGTCGGGCTGGGTGGGGGCGCGAGGCGCGCGTTGTCGGTTGTCCGTTGTCGGTTGTCCGGCGGGGCGGAGCCAGTATTCGGTTGTCAGTGCCGGTTGTCGGTTGTCAGGTGTCCGGCTGGGTGGTCAAAGATCCGCCTCCAAAGGTTGTTCAGCAGATGGTGGGTCAGACATCTTCATTTCTGCCTGACCATAGATCACACCTGGATCTGAAACCATCCCGTTGTTGCCTCCCGATATGGAGTTCAGATAGTTGATGTAGGCATTCACGGTTCTGATGGCCCCCTCTATCATTTCGACATGCTCATTCATGACCGCCTCCTCGATCAGCCCCTCGTCGCAGGCAGTGATCAAATGATCCTGGGTCTCGTACAGGGAACCCCGGGCGATGCGGCAGAAACGCGCATTGTCCTTCTCATGGAACCGACCATAACCTTCAGCGATGTGTGAAGTGGGTCCTCTGCTTGACCGGATGATCTGGTCCGTGAGCCGGAACTTCTCCTCGGAAGGCCAACTCTTGACCAGCAGCCGCATCCGCTGGCGCACGAGCCGGCATTGCTGCCAAGCGCGGAGGTCGCGGAAGTGCTTGATGGAGGCCATTGTTTGTTGTCGGTTGCTCGGTTGTCGGTTGTCGGGCTGGGCGGAGCGAGTGCGCGGTTGTCAGTTGTCGGTTGTCCGGCTGGGTGGAACGAGCGTGGAAAGGCTCGCTTAAAGGCTCCGTCAGCCAGCGTCGGCAGCCTGACAACCGACAACTGACAACCGACAACAAGGGCAGGCCCTCGCGCGTGCTCGCACCACGGGGCCGCGAATTTCGCATTTGGAACTGGAACCTCGACAAAGCGCGTCACCTACGCTGCCAGACCTCCAGGCGTCGCCAGTCCTTCACCTTCACCATGCGGGTGCTGTCCAGGGCCACGCTTTTTTCGCCGAGGAGGACCGAACCCACCGTTTGGCCTTTACCTGGGCTCACCAAGGCGAAGACCTGCCCGCCAGTTCCGCCACTGTTGGCGAAGGCCGGATCGATGCCGCGGTCCATCAAGTGGAATTCGAACGGCGCATCATTGGGATCGAGCACTTGCACCACATCGCCGGGTTTCAGCACGCCCTCGAACCAGGCCGCCGCGTGGGCTGTCTCGTCAAAGCGCTCCAATCGGCCCGGAGCGGTGCGCATCCCCAGCCAGCCCATGCCCAGCACGATGAGCGCACTGGCAACTGCGGTGCGGGTGCGCTTGGTGAAGCCTTTCCACATTTTTTCCTGCACGAACTTCAAGGCGTAGAACACGGCGATCCCCGAGCTGAGGTGCAGGTTGAACAGCACGAAGGCCCACGTTTGTGGAGGGCCCAGCGCGGACTGGATCAGCACCAAGGGTATCGCGCCCAGCAACAAAGCGATGAGCATGATGCGGTACTTGCTGCTGATATAGGCCGCATAGCCCACGCCGACAAGGCCGAGGATGCTCACTGGTGTGGCCGCCATGTCGTTGAAGTAGGCCCACAACTCGAAGATCTTTTCTTGGTGCCCCTGCACGAAAACGGCCCAGCTGTTCTCGCCCAACTCGGGATGGTGCAGCAGGTGGTCCAAACTGTGGGTCACCATCACCGGGGTATAGGCCAGCAGACCCAACACTACGAACAGCGCGAAGCTGAACCCAAGCCCCACCAGCCGTTGATTGAGCGAGGTGTTATACAAGGAGGACACGTACAAAAACAACCAGATATAAATGGCTACCGCGGCGTAGATCATCGAGGGCACCGCCCACATGCCCATGGCGCAGAACACCCCTACCAGCGCCGCGCTCACCCCGTTGTTCTGCTTGGCCAAGTGCCGACCCGCCATGCAAGCGGCCACCATGAACAGCCATGTGAGGCTGTACCCGCGGGCGAGCGCGCTGTACTCCACCAGCACTCCGCTGGCGGCCACGAACGACAACGAGAGCAACGCCACGTAACGGTTGAACATCGCGCGCACGAAGAGGTAGAACAGCGGCATAACCACTATGCCCGCTAGCAGGGCCGGCAGACGCACGCTCCACAGGTGCGTGCCGAACACCGCGGTGGATAGCTTCACCAGCAGGGTGTAGAGCAAGTGGTTGTTCGGCCACGTGTAGTCACTCAGAATAAAGCCCGCCGACTTCACCGCGTAGAAGGTGCAGGAGAAGGCTTCGTCGTAGGTGATGCCTTCCCACAACCGGAAGATCCGCAAAAGCGCACCCACAAGGATCACGGCGAGTACCAGCTGCTTGTGCGTGCGGCTGGTCAGCGTTCGCAGGTCGCCCCGGGTCTTGCGCACGTCCGCGAGGAACTGCGCCACCTGGCCTTGTGCGGGCCGGTCTGTTCGACTTCTCCTCATGCTCCCGATCAAAAATAGGAGGATCATTGTTCACCGCGCACCGCCGTACGCTCCACTTTCGCCACCAGGATCACTGAAAAGCACCATGGCCACCGACGAGCTCGGGCGTACCGCCCGCATAACCGAGAGCGCTTCCCGCTACGATCACCTTGAGCAGATGGGCACCAGCGAACTGCTGCGGAACATCAACGCCGAAGACCGCACCGTGGCCGACGCCGTAGCTCTGGCGCTGCCGGCCATTACCGCGCTGGTGGACGCCATCGCGGAGCGCATGCGGCGCGGCGGCAGGCTCTTCTATCTCGGTGCCGGTACCAGCGGACGCCTGGGCGTGGTGGACGCCAGCGAGTGCCCACCCACCTTCGGCGTGCCGCAAGGCATGGTGATCGGCCTCATCGCCGGCGGCGACCAGGCCATCCGCAAGGCCGTGGAATTCGCCGAAGACGATCGATCGCAGGGCTGGAAGGACCTCCAAGAACACGCGATCGGCAAGGACGATACCGTGGTCGGCATCGCTGCGAGCGGAGGTACACCCTACGTCCTCGGCGCTCTCGAAACCTCCCGCGCGCAAGGGCTCCTCACCGCCTGCATCACCTGCAATCCCGGCAGCCCGGTGACACTGGTCTGTGACCATCCCATCGTTGCCGTGGTAGGACCCGAATTCGTTACCGGCAGCACGCGCATGAAGAGCGGAACGGCGCAGAAGCTGATCCTCAACATGCTCTCCACCGCCGTGATGATCAAGCTCGGCCGCGTAAAGGGCAACCGCATGGTGGACATGCAATTGAGCAACAACAAGCTCATCGATCGCGGAACACGGATGGTGATGGAGGCGCTGGACATTCCCTACGAGAAAGCGAACGAGCTGCTGACGAGAACCGGGAGCGTGCGAAAAGCGGTGGAAGCCGGACGTGCGAAGTAGGCAGCACGCAACGGCAACACCATCTTTGCCCCGAGCGCCAACGTGGAGCACGCATGCATACCCTCGAACCCTTCTACAACTGGCGCCACCGCTACACGGCGGAAGAGGACGTACGATCTCCGTTCTTCGGTATGGAGCACAGCGAGTTCGAATTCACCCGCAGCGTGTACGACCATGCCATCCATCCGCAATGGGATGAGCTGGGAAGCGAAACCCTGTACCTGAAGGTCCTCTTCACGGACTACGACGACAAGTACGCCATCATCGAGTTCATCGGCGAATGGAACGACCTGCTCGGCAACGACATCATGTTCCTCAAGCGCGACATCATCGAACCCATGATGTCCCATGGCATTTCCAGGTTCCTTCTCGTGGGTGAGAACGTCCTCAATTTCCACCCGAGCGACGAGGAGTACTACAACGAGTGGTTCGATGAGGCCAGCGACGCGGATGGCTGGATCGCCTTGCTCAACTTCAGGCCGCACGTGCGCCAGGATATGGCCAGCGCCAACATCGACCAGTATTTCCTGCTCGGCGGGCAACTCGATCAGGTGGACTGGCGCACCTTCGAGCCGGAGGACCTGTTCGAGAAGGTAAGCGGGTACGTGATGAAGCGCCTCAACGCTTAGACAGCAGCATCGCCAGCACCACGCGATCGATCGGTAGCGTCGCATCCTCCACCCGGGCCGTTGACAGGTCGAGCCACCGGAACGACTCTTCGTTCCGGATCTCCTGCTTGAAGTCGAAAGGCTTCTCGCTCGTGTGGATGGCCGCTGGATCCGCCACCTTGAACGTGTAATAGATGCTGATGATCTGATCGGTCTCCCGGAATGCGCTCACCTGGAAAAAGTCCGTGGTGTAGAAGTGCTCCACACCGAAGGCCTCCACACCGATCTCCTCCTGCAC
>JANOPI010000543.1:0-11475 GCA_031421755.1 Flavobacteriales bacterium
GCTTGATAGCGTCAGCGAGCGTTTGGGCGCTTGCGGTGATGGCGGAGGCACTTACGAGTGCCAGCGTCAGGAACTTCTTCATTTTCAGGTTGTCAGCTACTGGGTAACGATCTCGACCTCGCGGGGTGGCACTTGGTGCGGCGCGATGCCGTGCTTCAGGATGATGCGTTGCCCTTTATGGTTGGCCACAAAGGAAACAAACCCGGTGCCAAGGCCGCTTTTCCCCTCGCACAACACCATATAGACCGGTCGCCGGAGCGGATAGGAACCGTCCGCCAATGTGCTCTGGTTGGGCAGCACGGCCACAGAACTATCCGATGCGCTGATGGCGAGGAGCTTCACCCGATCGCGTAGTGACTTCATCCGCGTGTTGTCCAGATCGCTCACGCTACTGAAGGAGATGAAGCCCAAGGCGTGCGGGTCCGACGCGATGCGATCGATCAGGGAGGGGAGGTCCGGATCAGCCATCGCAACGATGCGTTGTTCGGCGACGGGACCTACCAAAGAGTCGATCAGTCCACGTGCGACCCCGCTAGCGGCTGATGCGAACCAGGGCCGTGGGTGGTCCAAGGGACCCTCCTTCGCGGTCAAACTCCAGTTCTCCGCGGTGAAGGTCTGTGGATAGGTGAGGGCATGCAGCACTTCACCCACGCTCAATTCCGCAAGCCCGATCGCTGGATGCACCACTACCGCGATACCGTCCGTAGCGATCGGGATCACATGCGGTTTGATCCTTCGTTCAGCGTAGTAGGCTTCCTGCTCACCTCCCGGCCGTAATGTACCGATCCAGCAGCGCACGCTGTCGTTCATCACCGCCTTCAGCAGCTCGGCTTCCGGCAGAAACCGGATGTCCAGTTCGGCCTTGTCATAGATGCTCTCGAACATGTACTCCTCGGCTTCCACCAGATCGCGGAGATCCTCGTCCGCAAGGATCAGGATGTGGCCGCGCGTGGGAACGTCGTCCGAACGCGGGTCGGGCGGGTCGCCACAGGCGGTGAGAAGGAACGTTGTCAGAAGTCCTGCGGCGATCGCGGACCGCTTTGTCGCTGGATCATAGCGACCATGTGATAGGGGGCTCACTCGTTCTCGGGTTGGTCGGCATACTTCCTGCGCCACATGTAGGCCCGCACCACGCCATAGGCCATCAGCATCAACCCCAATGGCACGCGGAAGGTGCGGATGTGTTCAGCCAGCAGGTCCGTGAAGATGAACAGCCCCCCCGCCAATACATAGAGCACGCTCATGGATAGGGCGAAGTACTTCATCGCATATGGCCGTTGGTGATACCCAATGCTGGGCGGGCGGCGAAGCTATCGCGTCTGGAACTCGATAGGCAGCACCAGAAGGCATGCCGACTTCGAGCCGTCCGTCAATTCAGCGGGTGTCCACTTGGGCATGGCCCGCACAACACGTTCGGCGGCCTCCCTGAAGGCTTTGCTCGTGCGTCCCTTGGCACGGACGCGGAGCACGGTCCCATCCTCGTCCACAACGAACTCCACATATTCCTTTTTGGCGCTGGTGTCATCGGATTCGGGGAAGAGGATGTTGCGTTCGATGAATCGGACCATCGCCTCATGGCCACCGATGAATTCGGGCAACTTGGCCACTTCGGCCATGGACCGCGGATTTTCCGAAGACCCGAGGGTGCTGCCGGCCGGTTCACCACCAGGGGCAGGGCCCGGTGTAGGACCTGGAAGGCCGGGCACACCTGGGCCAGGTGGTATGGGCGCAGGGTCAACGGTGGCCGTGTCTTTCGGCTCCGGGGCAATTGCAGTGTCCTTGTCCACAATGATGACATCGCGATCTCCGGGGAGCACCGAAGCGGCCGCCGCTGATCTCGGGTCAGCGGCCCGTGGCTCATCATTCGCTTTGGGGGGCTCGATAGGGTTTTCCATGTCCCATACGGTCACGATCGGCGGCAACGGAATACCCGGAGGTACGGACCAGATCCCCAATGCCCCCAAGGTTTTGGGAACGGCCACGCCAGCGGCGAAAAGTCCGATGGCTCCGAAGAAGGCCAACAGGAAGCGGCGATCATACTCGCGTCTGAGTACGAAAGCACCATATGCCCGATTCCGGCCGTCGAAAACGACCGCGTTCCGTTCGGGTCCGGTCTCATTGTCCCAAGCGTGGTCGGCGTTCAGGAAGAGGCACAGCAGGGTGAAGAGGGCGAGAAGTGCTACGGTCAACATGGTGGTTGAGGGTTATGTGTCCACGGCGGTGTGGACGGGTTGCTGAAAGCGTAGAGTTCTCTTCCCGATAGCTGTACAACCGACGGCCCTGTGCGTTCATTGCGGCCCGGCTATGCGGCTTCGGGAACGGTGCATCAGGACCGGGGAACGGATACCTGCTCAACAGTCACAGGAACTCCGACATGGAAAAGCTTCTCCGGTTGAACGGACCCGGGAGCACGCGGATCGAACGATACTTGCAGCGCGCTTGTTGGGACCTTCATGAAGAAACTGCTTGTTACCACCCTGCTGGGGCTCATCGTCCTGCTCTTCGTTTCGGCCGCCATGCCCAATGATGATGGGCGCGCTGGGCGCACAGGTTCGCCAGGAGAAAGCACGTGCCACAGCTGCCATGACGACTTCGCCTTGAACAGCGGTGGCGGATCGATCGTGCTGGGGTCAACCAACCTGCCGGACTGGGCGTACGTGCCCGGAACCACCTACCACATGACCTGCACGGTGGCGCGTGACGGTATCGAGCTGTTCGGGATGGGCTTGGAGGTGCTCACCACGGACAACACGAACGCGGGAACCCTGGTGATCACGGATCCGGGATCCACGCAATTCAAGAACGCCGTGGTGTTGGGGGTGAATCGCCGCAACGTGGTACATACCCTGAACGGCGGCCAAGGGGAAGGGTCGAAGGTCTTCTCGTTCGATTGGGTGGCTCCCAGTGAGGATATCGGCGAAGTGCGCTTCTACTACGCGGGCGTGGCGGCCAATGGCAGCGGTTCCGATGCGGGCGACCGCGTATATACGGGCAGCCAACCGGTATCTGCTTCTATCAATAATGGGGTGCTCGCGGAGGAAGCTGTGCGCGGCGGGGTCTCCGTGGTCCCTTTACCGATCCGCGATCAGTTCCAGCTGGGTTATCGCGTGGCCTCGGCAGGAAGGGTGGTGGCCGACCTCTTGGACCTCCAAGGCAGAATGACAGCGCACCTGGTGGCCACACAACGCGGGCCGGGCCGCCATGTGGAGATGATCGATCGGCCATCAGGTCTACCTGCGGGGACCTACCTCCTGCGTACGGAGGTTGATGGCGTTGCGGCCACCCGTACGGTCATACTGTCGGATCAGTAATAATAGTCGAGCTTGTTGATCCTCAGGTCAAGCGGAAGCACTGGACCAAATGACGAATGCCCCGCGCGCGGGGCATTCGTCCTGATGCTTATCGCGATCACTTGAGCTTGAACACCACGGGCAGGTTGAAGCGGCACTTCACAGGTTTGCCGCCCATTTTCCCGGGGCTCCACTTGGGCATGCTCTTCACCATGCGCAGGGCTTCCTTGTCCAGCCCGGCGCTCACGCTGCGGAGCACTTTGGAGTCTTCGATGGAGCCGTCCTTGGCCACGGTGAATTGCACGTACACCTTCCCTTGGATGCCGGCCTCGTATTCCATGTCCGGGTACTTCTGGTTCTTGCCCATGAACTCGTACATTTTTTCCATTCCTCCGGGAAACTCAGGTTGCTCTTGGACCGCGGCCATGTCGAAGGTCTCCTCCTCTACCACCGGAGGTGGCGCCACATCCACGTTCTCGCCTTCTTGCGTCACGGTACTTACAGTGGTCTCGGCTACATCCGTTTGCGTCGGGGGTGGTTCTACCACAGGCTCGTCGGCGGCTTCCACGGCCACGAACTGAACGGTCTCGATCTTGGGCTGCTCGATCACTTCCGGCTCCTTGATCTCCTCGGGCTTCTCTTCTTCCTCTTCGAAGAGCTCCATGTTCACATCCACGATCTTCTTCTTCAACTCCACTTCTTCCGCGCCGCCCATTTTGCTGATCACGTAGGGCGCCCCCACGGCGATCACCATGAAGCCGATCGCGCTCGCTAGCGAAAGGCCGAGGCGCTTGTTATATTCCGTACGCAGCTGGTAGGCACCGTAACTCCTATTGTGCCGCGCGAACACCACGTTGTTCCGCACGGAACCCAGAACGTTCATCCAACTGTTGTCCACGGTGAGCAGTAAGCTCACCAGTAGAAGAACGACGATGGCGATGATGGCACCCATGTTCTCAGAATTTGGCTTTTTCCAGATCTACCAGCGCCATTTCTTCGGGCTTGATCACATCTTGCACGGCGAACTTGCCTACGCCGCTGATGTCCATCTCGTCCACCATGTCGATGACGTTCCTGAACTTGGCATCAGGGTCCGGTTTGATGATCACATAGAGGGCGTCCTCTTGTTTCTGGGAGAGGTTCTTCAATGAATCGTACGCGAGCTCATCGATCTTCTTGTCATTGAACCGCTTGGTAAGCTCATTGATGCGGTCCACGGAGGCCCGGTTCAATTCTACCAGGACCTTGCGGATGCCGGCGAAATCGCTGCGGATGAGCTGGGTTTCACCAGGCTTGAAGGCAGCCGTGTAATACAGGATCTGATCCTGTTTGGTAAGGAACATGGTGAGTGCGTTGTTCACCTTCTTCGGCGGCTGTGGGATCTGGTCCTCTGGCGGCACGGGGTACGTCAACTGCAAGGTTGACGGCTTGTACATGGTAGTGGTCAGGATGAAGAAAGTGAGCAACAGGAACGCCAAGTCCACCATCGGCGTCATGTCGATGTGCGTCTTTCCTTTCTTGGCGCGTTTCTTCTTGTGCCTTCCGCCACCACCTCCGTCATCTCCTCCGGGTACATCTGCCATGGTTATCCCCCGACAGGTCGGGGGTCTCCTTTAAGTTCGTGGTTTATCTCTGGCTTCGATCCTCCTAAGGTACTGTCCTGTACACGCATCGAACGCCAAGGTTCGATCCGTACGTCACATGCGGCTTTCCTCCAGGTCGGTGATCATCTTGAACCGGTTGATCTTGATGCCCGGGCTCTGGAAGGTCTTGATCACCTGATTCATCGTGGAGTAGTTCACGTTTCCATCGCCTTTCAGTGCCACCAGGGGGTTGCGCTGGGCTTCGGCGCTGAAGATCTGCTGGGTGATGCTGATCCAGGTGGTAAGCTGGTTGTTCGCGCTATCGATCGGGATGCCCTTGTGCTGCAGGTCCATCTCCTTGCGCTCGGCGGGGCTGTTCAGATCCAGGTATTGCGGCAGCAATTGGGCAGGCATGCCCAAGGCGTTCAGGTTTGTGAACCGCGTAACCTGTTCTTCGGAGAGCTGGAAGTTGAACTTCACAGCCAGCTGCTTGATCACTTCCGTGCGTACCTTCTTGTCCGTGAAATCCCAGAACACGCGGCCCGTGCTGTCCACCACGATGGTCATCAGGTTTTCGGTAGGGATCGGGCTCTGGCTCATGCTGCTGGGCGTGTCCACAGCGATGGCCTCCTCCGGGCGGAACTGCGCGGTGAGCATGAAGAAAGTCACCAGCAGGAAGGCCAGGTCCACCATGGGAGTCATGTCCAGTGCTGGACTGCTCTTGGGCATTTTGATCTTCGGCATCGTGCTAGGGGTTTGTCGGGGCGACGTTCACGTCGTCCGGGATATTGTTGTTGGAGCGACGTTCACGTCGCCTCTACCATTATTTGTGGGTGGCCAGGGTCTGGCTCACGCTGAAGCCGGCCTCATCGATGCCGTGCGTGATGGCGTCGATCTTGGTGCTGAAGTAGTTGAACATGATGATGGCGATGCAGGACCCGATGATACCGAAGGCCGTGTTGATGAGGGCTTCGGAGATACCCGTGGAGAGGGCGGTGGCATCCGGGGTACCGGCCGTGGCCAAGGCGCTGAAGGATTTGATCATCCCCAGTACGGTACCGATCAGGCCCAAGAGGGTGCTGATGCTGGCGCAGGTGGATAGGATAACCAGGTTCTTGCTGAGCATGGGGAGCTCCAGGGCGGTGGCCTCTTCGAGCTCCTGCTTCACGGCTTGCAAGCGGGTCTCCTTGTCGTGGCTCGCATCGTAGAGCACGGTCTTGTACTTCTCCAAACCGCTGCGCATCACGTTGGCCACACTGCCCTTCTGCTCGTCGCAGGCGCTGATGGCCTTGTCCACTTCATCGCTGGCCAGCAGACCGCGAACGGTACCCAAGAAGCCCTCGATACGGCCTTTGCCTTTGGCGCGCTGCAGGGTGAGGAAGCGCTCGATGCTGAAGATGATCACCAGCAGGTTCACGGTGATCAGGATCGGAACGATGAAACCGCCTTTGTGGATCAGGCCGAAGGTGTGCGCTGGCTCGGCTTCCACCGGGTGCCCCTTCACGGGGTCGCCGCCTTCGAAGTTGCCGGTATCACCCAGCACGAAGTTGTAGAAGAGGACGCTCACGACCAGGGCGGCAGGGATCACGATGGCCACGAACAGGCTGGACATCTTGCCGTCTTTGCTTTCAGTGCTCATGTACAGAGGGGTTGCGTTTCGATGTGTGGTGTTCAAAGGTCGATCTTCAGGACTTGGACGCAGGCTGCTGCCGGGGCCGAAAAAGCCCCGGCGTGCGGGCCGGGGTCAGCAGGGTCGCAAACATAGCAAAGGGGGCGTTCGGCGCATATGAAGGGATCGTTGCGTGGCAAGTGGTTGGAATGGACGCGGCGAATGTGGTCATGCACATGCTTCATTCAGGCCGGAGGCCGCGATCGGCGCGGATTTCGGCAAGGTGGCAGCCATCAACGCGTGTGGATGTTCCTGCCATACATCGCCCCTGGCTCTAGCGGGGAACGGCCCCGGTCGGTCGAGGAACGGCGAAGGGGGATGGCCTGTTGGACCGTCCCCCTTCACATTCTGGTCACGTTCGGCTCAACGCTTTACCACGCGCTCGATCCATTGGTTCTCACCGTCCGCGATGCGCAGCAGGTAAACACCGGCGGCCAACGCGCTCAGGTCGATGCGCATGGCTCGTGCCGTCCAAATTGATGGACGGGCTACGACGTTCCCAGCCACATCCAGCACGCGCACATCGGCCTGTTGGCTGATCCCCTGCGGGAGCATGACGGAAACGGCCTGATCCGTAGGGTTGGGGAACACGCGCAATGCGCCTTCCGCCAGCTCCCCCATACCGATGCCGCCCGCGCTGGTCTGCACATAGTTGACGTCGTCCACGTAGTATTCGCCGATCGCCGTACCGTCACCGTAGGAGTAGAAGTCGATGGCACCGAGCTGTGGGGTCACGTCCGTTCCATCGGTGGCCAGCTCGAACGGCCACGTGGTAAGAGGCGCACCATTCACAAAGAGCACAGCCCCGCTGTTGTCCAGGTCCACGTTCAGCAGGATGTCCATCCATTCACCCGCCACATAGGTGCCGGTCTGCTCATTGTCGGCTGCCGTCGCCGTGATCGTTCCGCCAGCGAAAACGACCTCGAGTCCGAAAGATCCCGCTGTGCCGACCGCCTCGGCGTGCTGCAGGTTGAAGTAACCGCCTTTATCCGCCGGGATCATCATCGACCAGCCCAGGTCATAGACCCCCGTGGTGCGATCGCCCAACAGCAGCAAGAGATCCCCAGGGCCTCCGTTGGGGGCGCTGTTGCTGATGCAGGCCATGCTGTTGGTGCCGGACTGGGCGAAGGCGGTAGAGACCACCTGATCGTCGCCGCCCGGCCACAGACCCCAATTCGCGGGATCATTATCCACCATGCCGCTGCCTTCGGCATAGGTATCAAAGCTCTCCTCAAGCAGCGTCGTTTGAGCGCTGGCTGACAGGGCAACGAGGAGGAAGGAAAGGAGTACGGGTTGTTTCATGATGCGTTGTTGAGTGTCCGGTGAAGGTAGTCGCCCGAACGATCCATCACGCGGTTCGTCCCATGGGTGACAGGTCTCAAGCCGACTTCACCATGACCCGTGTCTTGCCATCCTATTTCGAAGCTGTTGGCGAGGCTCATCCCTTTACGAAGGAAGCGATCCGTTCGCCTTGTGTTCCTTCGGTTGATCGACATAAATGGAGACCTGCGGGGTCCTTGTGGAAGTCCAGCGCCGGATCCGACGGACCCCTTGTGAAAAGGAGGGTTCACAACGTGGCCCGATCTTCGTGGTCCGTGCATGATGCGTCCCATCGCCCTGATGCTTCTCGTCGCGCTCGCAAGCGGAACGCGCGCGCAATCATTGCTGGGCGGTATCGCTGGCGCAAGCAGCGGCGGTGCATGGTTGCCGGCCAGCCTGTTCAGTGGCCTCACAGGGCTCGGAAGCGTGTTGAACACCAATGACATCGAGCGGCCCCGCGACCTCGAACCGCGCGGATTCATCGGCTTCGGCATGTCGGTACAAATGGCCAACCTCGATCACAGCGTTGGCGATGCGGATGCGCGAAGCTTCCCCTGGCTCGGCGGCATGGCCGAAGGAGGGCTGGCCGTTACCTGGCGCGAGCGGTTCGGGTTCTCCCTTTCGGGTGCATGGGGCATCAACGGCTATATCCTGGGGTTGGACACCGTGACCAACAGCGTGTACCACACGAGCAAGCGGTTGGAGGCGCGCGCTTGGGTGCAGCAATGGCCAAAGCGCAACAAGGACAACTTGTTCAAGTTCGGTGTCGGATGCGGGATCACCCTGCAACGCTCGGATGAGCTGTTGCGCGAGGACCATGGGTATCGCACTGTCACCAGCGCACAGCGCGCGGTGCGCCCATACCTCGCTCCAGAGATCGGCCGCCTCACCGCAGCGGGCAAGGACCGGCTTGAACTGGCCCTGCGGTACGTGGTGCATCTGGATGGGGCCAAAGCGTGGAAGACCCATGCCGACCTGGGAATGAACTCAGCCGATCACAGCGCCAGCGATAACCACATCGCCCTCATCACTCGGTACCATATCGGCATGAGGCGCAAGGCCCTTCCGCCACGGCCGCTGCCCCAGGTGGACTTCGCGGAGCGCCGCACAGATACACTCGCTACGTTGCATACGCACCAGCACCGCATTACCCTGCGCCTTTGGGATGATGCCGAGATCGATGGCGACACCATCAGCGTCTTCCTCAACGAGGTGCCCGTGCTCAGCGGCCACGCGCTCACGAAGAAGCCTTTGCGACTTGCCATGGACCTGCGCAACGGTTGGAACTATTTGCTGGTGGTGGCGCACAACGAAGGACGCGTAGCCCCGAGCACGGCCAGTTGCATCGTGCGACGCGGGAAGGGCAAAGAAGAACTGCTTATCAAGACCTCGCGGAAGCACAACCAGCTCGTGGTGTTCCGGTGTGAGTAGACGCACTCCGCTCATCCGTTGCACATACTTTGGCGTTAGACTTCCGGCCGAACGCGCAGTGCGCGGGCGGGCGGGTGTCTCGTGCCCTCCGCAACTCTTGGTCCGATACGCTTGATCGCAGGTCTCCTCCGAGCTCCAAGAGAACAGAACCGAAGGCACCTTGCTCCGCCGAAGCGGCTACGCGAAGGCGACGCGGGAGGACGGCCAGCTCTGTTGACATACCCGTGGCTGGCCTAACTCCCGCGCCAGGATTTTGTGGGAAGACTCGCGCCAGACCGGGTTTCCAGATCCCTCTGCCGCGACAGCAACGCGCTCATTCTATCTTCGTCCCATGCCACCGAAAAAGCGCAAAGTCCTTGCTTCAGTGAAGTCGTCGGCGAAGGTCGCGCGGCCTCGACGCGCTCCCCGACCTGTGAGCAAGGCGGTTCGGCGCGAGAGACCGGTTCGCAAGGTGTTCAATGATCAGATTCTTTTCGGTGCCTTGCCCGGTATGTCGGAATGGGCGCTGCCCTTGCTGAAGGAGTTGCGCGATGAACGACTGCCTTTGGACAGCCGCATCCATTTCCTCGAATCCGCTCTCCGCTCATTACGCGCTGCGGAGCGGAAGCAGCTCATGGCAAAGGCCGCCACGGCGCTCTCCGCTGATTATCGCTCGGACAAGGAACTCACCGCGTTCACCGCCATCGACCTCGACACCTTCTATGAAGCAAGGTGAGGTCTGGAGCGTAAGCCTCGACCCGACCGTCGGCGCCGAGATCCGCAAGACCCGACCTGTGATCATCGTGAGCGATGATGTCGTTGGCAAGCTCCCGCTGAAGATCATCGTGCCGCTCACCGATTGGAAGGCGCACTACGCGCAAGCACCATGGATGGTCCGCATTGCGCCGGATGCGAAGAACAAACTGACCAAGGTCTCCGCCGCCGACTGTTTCCAAGTGCGTTCGATCAGCGACCAGCGTTTCGCGAAGCGCATGGGTGTGGCACATGCTGACATCATGGAGCGGATACGCGAAGGGCTGGCTGCTGTGCTGTCGATAGCGAGTTGATCGTAGCGGGAATTCGCGAACTCTCTGGCGCGAAACTTCCGACCGAACGCGCAGAGCGCGGGTGGGCGGGTGTCTCGTGCCGTCAACAAGACCTTAATCCGATCCTCAACATCGCGGATGTCAACTGGCGATCAAGAGAACAATACCTAAGGCAAGGGAGGACGGCCAGCTTCGTTGACATACCCGTGGCTGGCCTAACTCCCGCGCCAGGATTTTTGTAGAAGACTCGCGCCAGACTGGGGGCTCCACACCATCCACCACCACCACCGGGCGGATAAGCTTGACGCTCACCCAAGCCACAAGACTGAACGAGAGGTAGCCCACGATGAACCCCAGCAGCACGCTCAGGAGCACATTGAGTATCGTGGTGAGAACAGCCATGCGGTTGACTTGTCGCAAAGTAGGACCTACGAGCCACTGACCTGGTCACCGAACGCACCTGATGCACTTTGGCCGAGGGCGCCTGCCTGCCGGAGGCAGGGCCACCTGAAGCCAAGGACCAAAGTCGGTCCACAGAAAGCAACGAACGCACGAGTGGACGGCCTTCCCTCACACACGCCGGCCCACGCCTAACACTCGCGCGGGAACATAGGGAACTCTCGCGCCAGAGTGGGGGCCGATCTGGAGGTCGCACTCGGGAAAGACCCAAGCGCGTGTGTGGGTCATTCGCGGACCAACCTTGAGTTGGCGATTATCCGACCATGTGGATCATGAGCGGAGACCGTATAGATGCCGCTGGGCAACGCACTTACATCCAACGTTGAGGTGATGGGGAGCCAACGAACAAGCTTTCCCATCGCGTTGGAAATTGACAGCACGAATGTTCCCTGTGGCACCGTCCGAAATTGGATGGAACCGCCAGTCGGGTTCGGAGCGAAGTGGAACGTTGATGCCGCTACCATGGCTGGGGCTGTCGCGGTTGGAAAGTCGCTGGTGATCGCACCGAAGTAGGAGATGACCAACGGGCCGATCCCCCCACCCCAATGCGAGACGAACAAGCGCGACGAAGAAAAGGCCATGTCTTCAACCGTACCATAGTACTGGACCCAGGGGACCAGAGCCCAATCCGTAGCAAGGCCGGTGGTTCGATCGATCCGTGCGAAATGTTCCTGCACTTCACCACCGACCTGATCGAA
>JANOPI010000544.1:0-6853 GCA_031421755.1 Flavobacteriales bacterium
GGCTCTGGTCGCGCGCGCTCCGTTCGCCCTGATCGGCTCCGGTGCCTTTCAACCCGGAGGTGAAGACCCCGGCGGCAACGAATCGATCATCATCGCCGCCGACCTCAACCAGTCTACAAGCGTATTGGTGGTATTCACTCCGGACAAGACGAAGTGGACGCGCTGCCCCGTGCTCGAGATGTGCCCCACAGCGGTCCTGGTGCCGGATGGTACCGATCCGGACAACACCGCGGATGCCACCAGGAAGCTCCGCATGAAGAAGGACTTCAGTGTGGACAAGAACGGTCGATACACGGGTGAGGATGGATACAACCCGAATGAAGGCGAGCTCAACGGATCAACGGGCATGGGATGGTTCCCGGGTTACGCCATCGAGTTGGAGACCGGGGAACGCCTCAACATGGCCTTCGGGGAGGACAGCTTCTGGGGTGGCGACATCGGCAAAGACATGCTCTGGAACCCCAATGGGGAGATCTCCGTGGGACAGGACTACGCCATACTCGCCGGTGGTCATTGGATCTACGTCTTCAACAACCTTCGGCGGTCTTCGGGTGACGCGGCCCAGATGCCCCACTATGACGAAGGCGCGTTCCTGCAGACCAGCTTGTTGAACGACCCCGCCGCAGGCCGCACCCGTACATGGAAGGCCTGCAATTGGGTCGGTTCGGGCGCGGTTATCCCAGGTACCGAACTGCTCCCGGTCACCGAGGGGCTCATTCCGAGCGAGTTGAAAGTGCGCTTGTGCATAAACAAGCCGTACTTGACCTACAAGCCATACAACGGCCAGCCTGAGCCGGGTGTGAACATCGATCGCAACGGTGGCTTGGGCCTGTACACCTTCAGCACCGAAGGGTTGGAGACGCAGACCGCGGTGAACAGTGTGGAGAAGGACAATTTGGACGAGATCGCAATGGTGCCGAACCCGTATTACGCGTTCAGCGGGTATGAGACCAGCCGCTTGGACAACCGGGTGAAGTTCATCAACCTGCCACGCAAATGCACGATCAATATCTACAACGTGAGCGGTACACTGGTGCGCCAGTTCCGCAAGGACAATGACCTCACGTACGTGGATTGGGACTTGAAGAATCAGAAGAACGTGCCTGTTTCCGGAGGCACTTACATCTGTCATGTCGAAGTACCCGGCGCGGGTGAGACCGTGCTGAAGTGGTTCGGTGTGATGCGACCGGTTGACCTGCAGAATTTCTGAGCGCTTAGATCCGAGGAAATGAAGAAGATGATGCTACAACGCGACCTGGTGATGGTGCTTGGCTTGGCTTTGGCCATGCCCGCCCTGGCAGGCAATCCTGACCGTGCGGGATCGGCCGGCGCCACACAACTCCTGATCAACCCGTGGGCGCGCAGCGGCGGCTGGGGACTGGCCAACAGCGCCAAGCTTCGAGGGGTGGAAGGCATGTTCGGCAACATCGCCGGCCTGGCCCGCGTGAAGAAGACGGAGGTCTATTTCACAAGCACCCGTTGGCTCGAAGGCAGCGACGTGACGATCAATGCTGGCGCATTGGGTCAGAAGCTCGGTGAAAGCGGTGTACTGGGCATCAGCTTCACCTCCATCAACTACGGCGTGATCGATATCCGCACCGTGGACAATCCGGCCGGCGGCATCGGCAGCTACAGGCCTACCAGTGGCAATTTCGCCCTCAGCTACGCCAAGGAATTCTCCAACAGCATATTCGGCGGCATCCTGGTGCGGGTGGCCAGTGAGAGTATCAGCAACGTGCGGGCCTCCGGCTTCTGCTTCGATGCTGGCATCCATTACGTGACAGGCCCAACGGACAACATCCACTTCGGCATCGCGCTCAAGAACGTAGGTCCGCCCATGCGCTTCAGCGGCGATGGACTGGCCGTGCAAGGCCTGCTCACCCAAGGCAGCGACCAGCTTACCATCGAGCAGCGCAGTGAGCGCTTCGAACTGCCTTCCCAGATGAATATCGGAGTGGCATACGACCTGAACGTGAACGAACTGCATCGGGTAACCTTCGCAGGCAACTTCACGAGCAACGCCTTCACCCGGGACCAATTCGCACTCGGGGTGGAGTACGCCTTCAAGAAGATGCTCCACTTGCGCGGAGGATACCTGTATGAAAAGGACATCACGGACGACAACCTGCGCCAGACGGTGTTCACCGGGCCAAGCGCGGGCTTGAGCGTGGACCTCGCATTCGGCGAAGAGAAGGCGAACGTCTTCTCGATCGACTACGGTTACCGGGCAACTAACCCCTTCAGCGGGGTCCATCAGATCGGTCTGCGCGTCAGCTTGTAAGCGTAAGCGCTTAACTTTGGAGGAGGGTCCTGCCGGTAATGGCGGGATCCTCTTCGTTTTTCCCTCATCCCAGCGAATATCGGAAACCATGAGCACACCGGCCTACTACACCGAAGAAGGTCTGAAGAAATTGCTGGACGAACTCCACCGCATGAAGACCGTGGACCGCCCGCACCTGAGCCAACAGATCGCTGACGCGCGCGACAAGGGCGACCTTAGCGAGAATGCGGAGTACCATGCCGCGAAAGAGGATCAGGGCTTGTTGGAGGCGCGTATCGCCAAGATGGAAGAGTTCGTTGCCAGTGCGCGTGTGATCGATGCCAGCCAGATGGATACCAGCAAGGTCTTCATCCACACCACCGTGAAAGTACGGCACCAGGGCACCGGAGCAGAGAAGATGTTCACGCTGGTGGCCGAGAGCGAGTCCGACATCAAGACCGGCAAGATCAGTGTGGGTTCGCCGATCGGTAAAGGTCTATTGGGCAAGGCCGTAGGCGAAGTGGCCGAAGTGGTAACTCCTGCGGGCAGTACCCTGTTCGAGGTGCTCGAGATCACGCGATGAAGCCTTCCATATTCACCCGTATCATTAACGGCGAGATCCCTTGCCACAAGGTGGCCGAGGACGATCGCTTCCTCGCGTTCCTGGATATCAACCCGCTACGCGAAGGACACACGCTGGTGATACCGAAGGTGGAGGTGGACAAGTTCTTCGAGCTGCCTGCGGAAGTGCTTTCAGAGATCATGCCATTCGCGCAGGGAGTTGCGCTGAAGATCGCGAGCGTAGTTCCCTGCGATCGCGTCGGGGTGAGCGTGATCGGTCTGGAAGTGCCGCATGCCCACGTTCACCTGATCCCGATCGACAGCATGCAGGACATGGACTTCAGCCGATCGAAGCTCAAGCTTTCGCCGGACCAGCTCGCGGCCATCGCGGAGCGGATCCGCAAAGCGTGAACTAGAGCTTGATACGCGCCGGGTTGTTGCGCACGAAGCTGCCCCAATCGCTGGAGCCGCGCGCTGTACCGCCTTTGGCCTTTGGCCGTGTGATGCTGTTGCGGCTGAAATGATGGCATACGGCGACAGCGATGGCGTCGGTGGCATCAGTGGAAGCCGGCAATTCCGGAACCCGCAGGATGCTCAACAATAGGGCGGCGACCTGCTCCTTGGTGGCGTTGCCGTTGCCCGTGATGCTCTGCTTCACGCGTTTCGGTGCGTACTCGGTGATCACGAGCTCGCGTTGCAAGGCCGCGGCGATCGCTACACCTTGCGCCCGCCCGAGCTTAAGCATGCTCTGCACGTTCTTGCCGAAGAATTGCGCTTCGATCGCCAGCTCATCCGGGTGGTGCCGCTCGATGATCGCCGTTGTTTCCCGGAAGATCGCTCGCAACTTCAAGGTGTGATCATCATCCGCCGGGAATCGGATCGCGCCAGCTTCCAATAAGCTGACGTTCGGCCCTTCCTCCAGCAGCACACCGAAGCCCATCACTGTTGTGCCGGGATCGATGCCCAGGATGATGCGTTCAGTAGGTGATGAGGCCACTTGGGTAATTTTGGACGTCTTAGATCAGATCACCGCGAAACTACCGTGACCCGTCGCACCCTCCTTTACATCCGATGGGGAGTTTTCATCGCAGCGGGCGTGTTGCTCTACATCCGGCTCACACACAAAGTGGGCATGCACTACCCATGGTGGCTGTGGCGCAACAACGGAGAACCAGCTCCGTGGGGTGCGTTGGCCATCGTCGTCTTCTTGATGGGAGTGAATTGGGGCATCGAAGCGTGGAAGTGGCGATGCCTGGTGCGACCGGTACAGCAGGTGGACGTTCTCCGTGCGTTCACTGCAACCTTGGCTGGCACCACGATCGGTCTCATCACACCGAATCGTGTCGGCGAATTCGCCGGCAGGGTGCTCTTCCTCGATCCGGAGCACCGTGTTCAGGGCAGTTTCGCCACGTTGTTGGGTAGCATCGCCCAGTTCGTGGTCACCTTGCTGCTGGGCGGGATCGCGCTCACCTTCAACCACTACCTGCAATTCAGCAGCGCGGAACCATCGGCCGCATGGAATGTGGTCGTTTGGTCCGCCTTTCTGATCGGTTGCGCGGCGGTGTTCCTGTTCTTCAGCCCGGGCGCGTTCGCGCGGCTGTTGGTGGCCATTCCGTGGTTGAAGCGGTACGAGCGGCACGCGCATGTGCTCGATACCTATACCCGCCAGGAGCTGGTCCGGGTTTTCCTATTGAGCCTGTTGCGTTACGCCGTGTTCACGCTCCAGTTCGCCATTGTCCTTGTGGCGGTGGCTGGTGTTGAAATGGCCGAAGCGTTGATGGCGGTCCCCGTTGTCTTCCTGCTCACCACCTTGGTACCCACGATGGCCTTGACCGAACTCGGTGTGCGCGGATCGGTGGCCACCACCTTCATCGCGGGTGACGATATGGGCATCATGGTATCGACCGCCTTGATCTGGTTCATCAACCTGGTGGTCCCGGCAGCGGTGGGTGGCCTTATCCTGCTCGTAGCGCGCATTCGCACGAGCGAACAGGCAACATGACCGGGCCGCTGCTCCTTGTCCTGCTCGTGTTCGGTGCGGCCATGGTCTTCGCCGTGGTATTGAATGGCTGGCGCGAAACAGTGGTGCGGGAAGTCCAGTTGCCACCAGCGATCGGAACCAAGACCATTGAACTTCCGATCGTGGCCATGATCGTGCCTGCGCGCAACGCTGCCGAGACCATCTCCCCGTTGTTGCAGGATCTTTATGCGCAGGTCTACGATCGGGAGCGGGTCTCGGTGATCGTGGTGGATGATGCCAGTGAGGACGGGACGGCGGACACCGTGCGCGCGATGATGCCGCGCTGGCCGCAACTGCAGCTTTTGCGCTGCGATGGCGAAGGCAAGAAGGCGGCGATCACCACGGGTGTGTTGGCCACCAACGCCGAGTGGATCCTGATGACGGATGCCGATGCGCGCTGCGGACCGGAGCGTTTGCGGTTGCTGATCGAGCATGCGGAGCGATCCTCGAGCGATCTCGTGCTCCTGCCCGTGGCCACCGATGGCGCAGGTGTGCTGGGCCGACTGCAAGAGAACGAACAAGCCGCGCTGATGATGTGCGCAGCCGCCGAGACCCTCCAAGGGAAACCGATGCTCGCCAACGGTGCGAACCTCGCGTTCCGCCGCAGCGCGTTCATGGACGTGCGCGGTTTCCAAGGCGACCGGTACGCCAGCGGCGACGACATCTTCCTCGTGCAACGCATGCGCAATGCGGGGAAACGGGTCAGTTACTTGCTGAACGCGGGTGCGATCGTGCGTGTCGAAGCCGAGCGGACCTGGAGCGGTTTCTTCCGCCAGCGGATGCGCTGGTCAGGTAAAATGCGCGGCGTGCCCTGGCGGGATAAATGGATGCCTGCGCTGGGGTTGTTGTTCCCGTGGTTGTTGTTCGGTGTTTCGCTCAGCATCGACTGGCCGAGCGTGGTGGGCCAGCGGTTCTTGATGAACGTGCTGCTCATGGGTGGGGCGTGGGTGCTATGGCTGGCCTCGGTCCCCGCGTTGGTGCGTGATGGAAAGCGCTTCCTTGGGCAGCGGTACTCAATGGTTGGAGCGGTGCTGAGCTACTTGGCGTTCACGGTCTACTCGCCGGTTCTGGCCGTAGTCGGAATGTTATTTCTACCGGAGTGGAAGGGACGACGGATCCGGTAGGTCTTCACTGCGGGCGGTTGTCTTCAAGGATCCACATTTCTGGTCCACTCGCATGTTCAGACACCCAGCACACGCACGTCCTGCTCGTATCAGCGCTGCATGGCCGAATCAGCATGGTCCCTTGAACGCACCCGTCATCACCGGCGAGCAGGATCGTATCGCCGCCCACCCGCCAAGTGCCGGAGCAGCACGTCTCGCCGAGGCCGACGTCACAGTACCTGTAGTTGCCGTTCAGGAGCAGTTTCAGCGACGTGCCATTGAAGTCTTGGAACTGGCCAGCCTTGATAAGGCAAGGCATTCCATCCCGGTAAACGGTCCAGGCATGGATCCCCGCGAAAGACATGAGTGCGAACGCCGCAACACCGGACGTGAGATATGCTGACCGGGAAGGTAACAGGCGGGCGTCACGTCGGTCAGCGAAAAACGTGAGAACCAGCATGCCGACAAGAATGCCTGCGGTCAGCCAGACGGTGAACCCTTCCAAAGGCCCCTTGGAAGACAGCCCTTTCACTGCACCCGTGAGGATCACTGCACAAAGGCCGAGGACCAATGCCCACTTCAACGGACGGAAGTCGATGCCCATCTGGGTGCGCGAGCAAGGGGGGGTTCAGCCCAAGCTTACCTCTGCCGCTCAGAACGGCAGATCGTCCTCGTCGCTGCTGCTGGAGCTGGAGGCCGGCATGTCCGCCATGGTCGGCGGCGGCGCTTGCTGGTAGCCACCGCTTGCACCGCTGGAAGCCGGAGCCGCCCCCGCACGCTCGATCTGGTTGCCGGCGAGGGAGAGGAAGTACTTGGTAACGCCGTCCTTGCCGGTCCATTCGCGGCCGTTCACAAAGCAGGTGACAGAAACCTCATCGCCGGGTTTGAAGCCATCGAGCAAGCTGGTCT
>JANOPI010000545.1:0-7182 GCA_031421755.1 Flavobacteriales bacterium
GCCGGGCGATGCGGTTGCGCACTGTGCCGTTGAAGCTGGTGAACAGACCCCCAATGATCATCTTCCCGTCGGGCTGAAGGGCGATCGCCTGGATAACGTCGTTCGCCCCACTACACGGGGAGAAGCCCATGTCAGCACTGCCATCACTATTGATCCGAGCGAGATTGTCACGTGTTGCGCCGTTGTAGGTGCTGAACCAACCGCCGGCGATCAATTTACCATCGGGCTTTACAGAGATGGAATGGACCCTTTTGTTCGCCCCGCTTCCTGGGTTGAATCCGGTGTCCAGACTTCCATCGCTGTTGAGCCGGGCTAAGCGATTCCGGGCCGTCCCGTTGTAGCTAGTGAAGTAGCCCCCAATGATCACTTTCCCATCAGCTTGTAAGGCGACCGAGTAGATCCCGTTATCCGTTCCTGTGCCGGGGTTGAACCCGGTATCCAAGCTTCCATCGCTATTGAGCCGGGCGATGCGGTTTCGCACTGTTCCGTTGTAGCTGGTGAACAAACCGCCAATGATCACCTTTCCGTCGGGCTGGAGCACAGTTGAGAAGACCACAGTGTCCGCTCCGGTGCCGGGGTTGAATCCGGTATCCAGACTTCCATTGATGTTGATTCGTACGATACGTTTGCGTGGGATGCCGTTGTAGCTCGAGAAGTATCCCCCAAGCATGAGCTTTCCATCGGGTTGAAGAGCGATCGACTCGACGTCACTGCTCGCTCCAGTGCCTGGGTTGAACCCAGTATCCAGGCTTCCATCGCTATTCAGCCGGGCGATGCGGTTTCGCACTGTGCCGTTGTAGCTGGTGAAATTGCCTCCAATTACCACCTTTCCATCGGGTTGCAGGACAATGGATTTGATCGGCCCGTTCGCCCCCGTGCCGGGGTTGAAGCTCAGGTCGAGACTTCCGTCGCTGTTGAGCCGCGCGATGTGGTTCCGCGCTATTCCGCTGTAACTGCTGAACCAGCCGCCGACGATCACCTTTCCATCGGGCTGAACGGCGATGGCATAGACCTGTTTGTAAGGTGTGGCAGTGTCAAAAAAGCCCGTCCCTGTGCCGGGGTTAAAGCCCGGATCCAAACGCCCATCGGGATCCAGTCGGGCGATAGATTTGCGCGGAGTGCCATTGTAGTTTGTGAACAGCCCCCCGATGAGCACCTTGCCATCGGGCTGCAGTACGGTCGTGTACACCACGTCGTTCGCCCCAGAAATGCTGTCCCCGATGTTGAATGAGGGATCGCTGGCACCGTCCTGGGCGCAAATGGATCCCGACAACAGGATAGCCATCACGGTCAAAGCGAGAATGCTCTGTGATCGTTGGTTGCGTTGGGCTGTTGTCATTGGTCGTAAAACGAGAATTTAATTCAAAGTTGCTTGCCCGATCCAGTCGAACCTCAGATCACCCCGTCCTTGTTCACCAACCGCCGGTCCGCCATCTCCGCCAACTCCTCGTTGTGCGTTACGCTCACGGCAGGGTAGCCACCCGCGTATTGTTCGGCGTGGTGCTCCCTACGTTCGTCAGGATGATGTCCCGGTCATTGGCCGAGCCCGTGTACTTCACCGCGCCATCCATGTTTACGTCTTCGCGCCAGTATCCGCTCACGCTGTTGTTGGGTGTGGTGCTGCCTACGCGGGTGAGGATGGGGTCGCGGTCGTTGCCAGCGCCGGTGTAGCCCACCGTCTCATTGAAAGTCACATCTCCAGCGGCCAGCACCATCACACCGCTCACGTTCTTGCGTGCGTCGTTGTCGGAAACCAATGTGGTCGGCAGGGTGAAGTCCACCGTCGCGTTCGCTGCTCCGTAGCTCACCGGTGTTGTCGCCGAGAGCATCACCGGCAAGTGGTTGCGCGGTTTCACGGCCACACAATAGTTCCCGGCGGCAAGACCTGCGAAGCCAACCGTACTCACGCCGTCCAGATCCACCACATCACCATCGCGTTGCAATAGCACAGCGCGGGAAGCCGCGACCGTTCCCGGTGCCGCGACCGGTCGCATCTCCACGATCACCCAATCCACGATGGCGTTGTTGCCGGTGGTACTGAGAACGCTGGAGCCGATGGTTGCACCGCTTACGTAACCGATTTCCGCGTAGCCCATGGCTGTGAAGGGCTCGGTGAGGGGGAAGGAGGGGAGGGTGCGCAAGGCATCGTTCATCGTGGTGCCGCTATACGGTCCTTCGAGCATCAATTTGATACCAGCGCGTGGTGTGCCGTTGATGCGGGCGATGCGGTTCCGGCCATAGCCTTGGTACGTGTTGAACCAACCGGTAGCGATGAGCTTCCCGTCCGAAAGAGGTGTGACGTCGCCGATGACGCTGCTGGTGCCGCTGCCTGCGTTGAAGGAGCCGTCCACGCTCCCGGTCGCCAGCAGTCGCACGATGTTGGGGCGGACGGTGCCATTGAAGGTCATGAAATTTCCGGCCGCGATGATCCGGCCGTCCGAAAGGATCACGGTGGTTCTGATATCCGCATCAGCACCGCTGCCCGGAGCGAAGCTCGCGTCGAGTGTGCCGTCCGGTAGCAATCGTGCCAGCCGACCACAGGGCACCCCATTGAAGGTGGTGAACCAGCCCGAGATCAGTATCGTGCCGTTCGGACCGATATCGATGTCCTCGATAGAGTTGTTGGCACCGGTCCCCGGGTTGAATCCGGTATCCAATGTGCCGTTCGCGTTGAGCCTCGCGATCCGCGACGCGCTCCCATTTATGGTCATGTTCCCGCCCACCAGGATCTTGCCATCGGACTGCAAGGTGAAGGTGTGTATCCCGCTCTCGAAGGCGAAATAGGTGAAGCCATTGTCGATCTGCCCGTCCGCTTCCAGCCGCACGAGAAAGGTCGTTTGCCCAGAGCGCCCTTGTGTGAGGATCTTGCCATCCGGCAGGAGGGCCAGATCGAATGTCTCAAAGCCCCAAGGCGGTATGTTATCATTGAATCCGCTGTCTACCGATCCATCAGCGTTCAGCCGCGTGACCTTGTCCACAGGGATGCCGTTCACCGTGGTCATGTTCCCTGCGATGACGATCTTGCCATCCGGCTGCACCACCAGGGAATACACGGTCCCGGTCAATGTGCCGCTGTATACGCCTGTGCCTGGGCTGAACGTGCCGTCCAGAGTGCCGTCGGCGTTGAGCCGTGCGATGCCGATGCGTTGCACCCCGTTGTACAGGGTGAAGGATCCTCCGATCAGGATCTTCCCGTCGGCTTGCACAGCGTGACATTCGATGGGCCCGTTGGCGCCTTTCAATGGCAGAAAGGACGTGTCCAAGCTGCCGTTCGGCAAGAAATTGAACAGAAAAGGGCAGCCGTGCAGACCCGCCACGCCTCCCCCCGCGATCACCCTGTTTGCCGCTGTGAACGCGATGGATTCGATCCCATTCGGAAAATTGCCCCGGATACACTGACCGGGGTCGAATCCCGCGCTCACGGTACCGTTCGCTTGCAGCTCGGCCATGCCCAGTCGGGTAACGCCATTGAAACTGGAGAAGCGACCGCCCAGCATGATGCCGCCATCCGGCTTCACCGCGAGGATCATGATCCCGCTCGTGGCTGTGCCCGGATCGAAGCCCGTGTCCAGACTGCCATCCGTGTTCACACGGGCCAGGCTGGGCCGCGCTGCGCCGTTGTAGGTGGTGAACTCGCCCCCGATGAGGATCTTGCCATCCGGCTGCAGGGCCATGGCCTGCACATCACCGTTGACACCGGGGCCGGGGAACCCGGCATCCACGCCGCCGTTCGCGCTCAGCCGGACGATGCGGTTGTGTGCCGTTCCATTGAACGCGGAGAATTCCCCACCGACCACCACCTTGTCATCCGAGTGAACGGCGATGCAACGCACGATCCCTTGCGCTCCGGTGCCCAGGTTGCTACCGGTATCAAGGCTGCCGTTCGCATTCAGGCGCGCGATGTAATTGCGCGCCGTGCCGTTGTATGAAGAGAAGACGCCGCCGATGAAAATGTGACCATCGGACTGCAGCGCGAGCGCATAGATGTCGCTGCTCGGTCCGGTTCCGGGGTCGAAGCTGGTATCCAACGAACCGTTCGCGTTCAACCGGGCGATGTTCTTCCGCGCGACGCCGTTGTACCCGCTGAACTCGCCGGCGATGAGGATCTTCCCATCGGGCTGAAGGCACATTTCCATCACGCCGTATTCGAACAAGGCGTAGTTCCCGGAGGGCACCCACGCCACTCCGGATCCGGGGTTGAATCCAGTGTCCAGCGATCCATCCGCATTCAACCGTGCGATGCCGCTGCGCGCGACACCATTGCACGCGGTGAACAGACCTGCGATCAGGATCTTGCCATCCGGCTGTACCGCCACGCATCGGGCGTTGCCGTTCACACCCAGCCCGGTGTCCATCGGATTGAATGTGGGGTCGCTCGCGCCTTCCTGTGCGGAAAGAAGCCCTATGGTACAGGACAGCGCCAACAGGAGGGCGCTCTTCGGAATGGTCATGTGATCCTTCGTTCGTGCAAGGTAGACGAACGGCCACCCCTCAAGCTGCCTCCCGACCCAGCAGCACCTCAGATCACCCCATCCTTGATCGTCAGCTTCCGATCGGCCATATCGGCCAGCTCCTCATTGTGTGTCACGATCACGAAGGTTTGCCCAAGCTCTTTCCGCAGTTCGAAAAAGAGCTGGTGCAACTCCTTGGCGTGCGCTGAATCGAGGTTGCCGCTGGGTTCATCCGCCAGTACCACGCTCGGGTTGTTGAAGAGCGCGCGCGCCACGGCCATGCGTTGCTGCTCGCCGCCGCTCAGTTGGTTCGGCTTGTGCTCCTTGCGTGCGATCACGTTCAAACGTGTGAGCAACTCTTCCGCTCGTGGTCGGCATTCGCTCTGGCTCTTTCCGGCGATCAGCCCCGGCATCATCACGTTCTCCAGCGCGCTGAACTCCGGCAGCAATTGGTGGAACTGGAACACGAAGCCGATGTGGGTGTTGCGGAAAGCGCTCAACGCGTTCGTGCCAAGGCTCGTCACATTCTCGCCACCGATGTGGAGTGTGCCGCTGTCCGCGTTCTCCAGTGTGCCGAGGATCTGTAGCAAAGTGGTCTTGCCCGCGCCGCTGGCCCCGACGATGCTCACGATCTCGCCCTTGGCCACGTGCAGGTCCACGCCTTTCAGTACGTCCAAGGTGCCATATCGCTTGCGGATGCCTTTCACGTCGATCATGGTGTGCAAAGAAAACCTTCCACAGTTGGCAGAGCCTTTCGAAGGAGTGGCGAGTGGCGAGTGATGAGTAGTGAGTGGTGAGTGCTGCTGGGTGGGGGGCGTGCGCTGGTTGTTCGGTACACTTGAGGTCAAACACCGACCACGATGGGAATGCAGAGCTTCAAGGACAGCATGGCCTGGCAGAAGGCCATGGATCTGACGGAACTGATCGACATCGCGCTCGCGGGCAGCAGGAACTTCGGCTACAAGGACCAGCTTTTCCGGGCATCGCTTTCGATCTGCAACAACCTGGCGGAGGGCTTTGAGATGCCGACCACGCCGCACAAACTGAGGTATCTGTGGATCGCGAAGGGTTCGAGCAATGAGGTTCTGTCCATGCTCATTCTGGCTGGGCGTCGCGATTACTTCGATGCGGAGCAACTCAAGAAGATGCTCTCACTGCAAGACGAGGTGAGCCGGCTGATCCGTACGTACATCGACGCCAATTCGAAAGGTTGGACAAGGCTCCCCGGCGGCAAGACCATGCTGTTCCTTTGGCTGTCGGCCACCACGCTGTTCCTCGTGCGGTAGCACCGGTCCCAGCGGATGGCTTTGCGCACTGCGCGTGAGGGCCCGTGCGACTCGCCACTCACCACTCCCCACTCTCTACTCCTCTTGGATTTGGGCGAGGGCCTGTGCGACCCGCCACTCGCCACTCATCACTCGCCACTATCTCAAGTTGGACAGGGATCCGAGCTTCTACATTCGCACCCCTTCCGAACGAGCCAAGACCATGAACCTCCACGAGTACCAAGGCAAGAGCATCCTCCAGAAATTCGGTGTCACCATACAGCGCGGGCTGGTGGCCTACAACGCCGACGAAGCCGTTGATGCTGCCAAGCGCCTGAGCGCTGAGACCGGCACCAAGTGGTGGGTGATCAAAGCCCAGATCCATGCGGGCGGCCGTGGCAAAGGCGGTGGCGTGAAGCTCGCCAAGAACTACGACGAGGTGCGCGAGAAGAGCGAGGCCATCATCGGCATGATGCTCAAAAGCCCGCAGACCCCGCCGCAAGGGAAGAAAGTGCATAAGGTCCTCATCGCCGAGGATGTGTACTACCCCGGTGCCAGCGAAACGAAGGAGTACTACATGAGCGTGCTGCTCGATCGCGCCAGCGGCAAGAACGTGATCGTATACAGCACCGAAGGCGGCATGGACATCGAAGAGGTGGCCGAACATCATCCGGACAAGATCCTGAAGGAGTCCGTGGATCCGCGCGTCGGTTTGCGTCCGTTCCAGTGCAACAAGATCGCGACCGCGCTCGGCGTTACCGGCCCGGCCAAGAAGAGCATGGTGAAGTTCATCGCCGACCTCTACCGCGCCTACGAGGGTTGTGATGCGGCCATGTTCGAGATCAACCCGGTGCTGAAGACCAGCGACGACAAGGTGATCGCCGTGGACGCCAAGGTGCGCCTCGATGGCAACGCGCTCTACCGCCATCCGGACTACGCGGAGATGCGCGACAAGACCGAAGAGGATCCCATCGAAGTGGAAGCCGGTGAAGCGGGCCTCAACTACGTGAAGCTCGACGGCAACGTGGGCTGCATGGTGAACGGTGCGGGCCTCGCCATGGCCACGATGGACATCATCCAGCTCAGCGGCGGACAGCCGGCGAACTTCCTCGACGTTGGCGGTACGGCCGATGCCGCGCGCGTGGAAAAAGGCTTCCGCATCATCCTGAAGGATCCCAGCGTGAAGGCGATCCTGGTGAACATCTTCGGTGGCATCGTGCGCTGCGATCGTGTGGCACAAGGTGTGATCGACGCCTACCAGAGCATCGGCGACATCAAAGTGCCGATCATCGTGCGCTTGCAAGGCACCAACGCGGTAGAGGCGAAGGAGCTGATCGACAAGAGCGGACTGAAGGTGCTTAGCGCGGTGGCGCTGCAGGAAGCAGCGGACCGGGTGAAGGAGGTGCTCGCATAGGCTCTCGTCATCGCGAGGCGGCTTTGCGCCGAAGCGATCCAAGGGCAGCCAT
>JANOPI010000546.1:0-8730 GCA_031421755.1 Flavobacteriales bacterium
CACTTGTGTCTTCACACCCAACACCACGGACACCGACAACGACGGCACGGCCGATTGCGCGGACAACTGCCCCAATGTTTCCGGCCAGCAAGGTTCCGTTTGCGATGATGGGAACGCACTCACGATCAACGATGTGTTGAATGCCGGTTGCACCTGCGCCGGAACGCCCGTGGCCTGCGTGGTCAGTGGCGATTGCAATGACAACGATACGTGTACCGATGACACCTGCGTGGGCAACACTTGTGCCTTCACACCCAACACCACGGACACCGACAACGACGGCACGGCCGATTGCGCGGACAACTGCCCCAACGTGACCGGGCATATCGGGTCGCCGTGTGATGATATCGACCCAAGTACGGGCAACGATGTTATCACAACTGATTGCGTATGTGCAGGCCAACCGTTGGATTGTGCTGGCATCCCTGGAGGAATTGCGTTACCTGGGGTATCCTGCGATGACGACAACGACCTTACGGAAAATGACGTGTACCAAACAGATTGCATCTGCGCCGGAACACCATTGGACACGTGCGATGCTCCGTCGATCGTATCTGCTACCGCGGCCGGCCCCATTTGTGAAGGCGAGGTATTGCATTTGAGTGTGGTCGCGACCGGATCCCCTGATCTGAACTATGCATGGACCGGTATCGGCGCATTCGCTCCGGCTCCCGATGCGTCTGATGTCCTCGTCACGGGTGCGATAGGCTCGTATTCCGTCGTGGTCACGAATGGATGCGGATCAGCGAGTGCGATCGTTGTTCCGCAGATCGACCTTTTGCCGGACGCTGGAGAGGACAATTCGATCACCGTGGAGGTGGGAGTACTCGTGAACCTGAACTTGTTGCTTACCGTGGATAGCGCGAACGGCACCTTCAGCTCACCGACCTTGGTGGTGGCCAACGCGGACGCGACCTATCCATTCATTGCGGGCATCGGTGGCAGCTGCGGTACCGATACAGCGCTGATCCATGTGCATGTGGAGCCTTTTGGCTTTGCTGGGGGGGATGCCACTGTGCAGCTCTGTCCGGGCACCTCGCCGGTGAACCTTTTTGAATACCTCAACGGCGAGGACCAAGGCGGAGAGTGGTTCAACAGCGAGGATGAGTTGGTGACTATGCCGGTGAGCGTTGTTGGTGATGGCATCTTCCTCTATGTCATTGGGGGCGATACGGCCATGGTTACCGTGGTGGTGGCCAACTTGCCAGAGGCCGGTTCGAGCACAAGCCAATCGCTGTGTGAGGGGGATGCCGCGATCGATCTCCTTGCTCTGCTGGGAGGCCAGGCCGGTGGCACTTGGAGCGGACCGGCTCCGGTATTGAACGATCTGTTCGACCCCTCCGCGATGCTTGGCGGTGAGTACCTGTACAGCATTAGTGACACATGCGGAAGCGACTCCGCTGTTGTGACAATATCGGTTCAGGCCATGGCGAACGCTTCATGGACCGCCCCCCCTGCGCTCTGCACGAACAGTGGGCTGCTGGACCTGAACTCATTGGTATCCGGGGATCCAGGAGGACTGTGGAGCGGTGATGGCCTTTCCGGTCCGCTGTTCGACCCCAGTATTTCAACGGGCACCATCACGATCACCTATACCGTGGGAAGCGGAGCTTGCACCAGTGCCATGATCCACGATGTGACCGTGAACCCGGGCCCTCTGGCTGACGCCGGGCCAGATGGCGAGGTCTGCGCGTTGAGCTACACACTGCAGGCTGTGGTGGATGTGGTACCCGGCCAGTGGAGCGCTCCGCTTCTACCCGGCACCGCCGTCTTCGCCGATGCGAACGATCCCCATACACTGGTGGAGGTATCAGCTCCCGGCACTTATACATTCCTTTGGACCGTTGGGGATGGCCAGTGTACGGCGGTGGATACCGCGATGATCAGCTTTACCGCACCGGGAACAGCGATATGGGTGAATGCCGGGCCGGACCAGCACTTGGAAGTTTTCACGACCACGGATCTCGCTGGAGGCCATACTCCTGGAGCAACCGTCACCTGGAGCATTGTGATCGGATCGGGCTACTTCGCGGATCCCCACGATACGAACTCGGTGGTGACGAACCTGGCCGTGGGCGAGAATGTCCTGGTACTACAAGCCACCCTAGGGGATGGATGCTCCAGCGCCAGCGACACGCTGCTGATCACCGTGGATGACATCTTCATTCCCCAAGGCTATTCGCCGAACGGTGACGGTGTGAATGACCAATGGCGCATATCCGGCATCAGTGCCTTCCCGAACAGCGATCTGAAGGTCTTCAATCGCTGGGGGCAGGAGGTGGCCGGCCGACGGGGCTATACGAACGATTGGGAGGGCCGGGGCAACAACGGCCAGACCTTGCCGGACGATACCTATTTCTATGTGTTGAACCTGACGCCTGAACGTTCGTACAACGGGTTCGTGATCATCAAACGGTGAGGAGGATGGTGAGAATGACGATCATATTGGCCGCCCTGATGGGGTCCTGTGCAACCTTGGTCGCGCAGCATACGCCCCTTACCAGCCAGTACCTGTTCAATGGTCTGCTCATCAACCCGGCTTATGCCGGTACGCGGGACGCTTTCGCTGCGAATCTGACCTGGCGCCAGCAATGGGTCGGCTTCCAAGGAGCCCCGGTCACCCAGGTCCTGAGCCTGCACTCACCGATCAAACGCTCCCGTGTTGCGGCGGGTATCCTCTTGGTAAATGACCGGATCGGCGTGAGCCGGGAGACCGGGGTGCTCACCAACTACGCGTACAGGATCCCCTTCAGACGCGGCAAGCTCCAACTCGGTTTCGGTGCCGGTATTTCCGTGCTGCAGGCGGATTGGACCACATTGGCCCTGCAGGACCGTAACGATTCGCAGTTCGCTTCCGATACAAGGGGGGCTATCCGCCCGAATTTCAGCACCGGCGTGTTCTACTACAAGAAACTCTTCTTCATCGGCGCTTCGATGCCTTTCGTTATGAGCCACCGCTTCGACTCCGACCGGCAGGTGTGGACGATGAGCACAACGCAGGCCCAACAGCAGCCCATGATCACCGGCGGCTATGTGTGGAAAATGAACCGCGAATTCAAGTTGAAGCCCAGTACCCTCGTCCGCTATCAGGGAGCCGGAGGCGTGCAAGCCGACATCAGCGCCAACCTCATCATCAAAGACAAGATCTGGACCGGCCTTAGCTACCGCAGCAATGATGCCGTGGTAGGCAGCTTCGAGGTGCTACCTACCCCGCAATGGCGGCTCGGCTACGCCTACGACCTCGGCATCTCCGATGTCACCCCGTATCATCAGGGAACGCACGAACTGATGCTCCAGTACGAATTCGGAAAACGGATGAACGTGAGGGATCCCCGCTACTTCTGAGCACAACGATGCGCCACGTAACACTCTCCCTCGTGATGCTGACCGCTTTGGCGGCTTCAGCCCAAGAGAGTTATGTTGTGACAACGGTTAACCTGAGCCCGTTGGGACAGGACTATGCCCCGGTACTCGTTGACAGCACGGTGGTGATGTGCTCCCTCCGTGAGCGTGATGGCCTGGTGAGTTATCGCTCGGCTGAAACCGGGGATCCGTTCAGCGACTTGTACGGCTTTGAGTGGAACGGAGAACGGGCTACCACACCACGCCTCCTGAGTGAGGCCCTCTCCACACCGCTCAATGATGGACCGGCCACCTTCAGCATGGACGGCACGACCATCTGCTACACACGCAACCAGAGCAGTGCCAAGGGGCGTTCGAACAAAGAGGACGATCGCCTCGGCCTGTTCTTCGCCGCCCTTTTGGACGGAGCGTGGAGCACACCCGTGGCCTTCGACTTCAACAGCAACGCTTACAACGTGATGCATCCGGCCCTTAGCCCGGATGGCCGCTTCCTCTACTTCGCCAGTGATATGCCTGGCGGAGAGGGCGGAACCGATCTGTACTCCTGCGAATTGGAACCCGCTGGCTGGTCAATTCCAATGAATATGGGCCCCACCTTGAACAGCGAGGCCAACGAATTGTTCCCCACCGTGGCAGCGAACGGCAAACTCTATTTCTCCAGCGACCGGGATGGGGGCTACGGAAAATTGGATATCCATTACGCCCCTGTGCAAGGCCATAAGTGGGGACGGCCAGAGGTGCTTCCAGTCCCGATGAATTCACCGGGCAACGACATCGGTTATGCCTCATTCGCCACGGACCGCACCGGCTTTTTCAGCAGCGATCGCGAAGGCACGGACAGGATCTACCACTTCCGAAAGGTGATGCCCTACTTCACGGATTGCGGCGAACAACAGGACAACAACTACTGCTATCAATTCAAGGAACCCGGACATCTGGAGTTGGGCAGCTTGCCGGTACATTACCGCTGGGACATGGGCGACGGTACATTCATCGAAGGTCCGGAGGCACAACATTGCTACAGGGGTCCTGGAAGGTACCAGGTCATTTTGGATCTGATCGACGACACCAGCAAGGAGACCTTCTTCAACCTGGCCGAGTACGAACTGCTGATAGATGATGTACACCAGCCCTACATCACCTGTGTGGACAGCCTGCGCAGCGGCACCAAGGAGCCCATTGACGCGCTTCATACCTACCTGCCCGGCATGATCCCGGAGGAATACCATTGGGACTTCGGCGATGGGGACCTCGGCACCGGGCGTGAGACGCGGCACGACTGGAGCGCTCCCGGGCAATACACCGTGAAGCTCGCCGTGCTCGGCACAGAGATCGGCACGGGAACCCTGAAGGCCCGATGTGTGACGAAGATGGTACACGTGATCAAGCGTTTTGAGGACGCATTCGACCAGCCGGTGGCCAGCAGCTACCAGGACGCGGCCGGAGAGACCCACGACTTCAACTTCCAGAGCCTGCCCTTCGATCAGTTCTCCCTGAGCGTGCAACAGAACGAGGATGTACGTTTCAGCGTTGAGCTCTTCGCCAGCAAGGTGCGCATCAGCCTTGATGACCCGCGCTTCACCGAGATCCGCAAATTCTATCCTGTTTTTGAGCGCTACGACCCGGTGCGCGGAACCTACACCTACAGCGTGGGGCAGTCCAAGGATCTCGCCGACATGTACGAGGTGTTCCAAAAGGTGCTCCAATTGAAATTCATGGACGCCGAAGTCGCCGTGATCCATGCTGAAAAGGTGACCGACCTGAGCGCACTGGCCTTGCTCAACGAACAGGACCTCAACAACTGCTTGGTGCGCGCCAGCACCGTGCTTTTCGACAACGGAAAGGCCACCTTCAGCGAGGCGTTCAAACCGCAGCTCGACAAAGTGCTCGCACTGCTGAAGGAGCACCCCGCGTTGAGCGTCGTGATCGAAGCACACACCGACGCCAATGGCGGTGACGACTTCAACTTCAAGCTCTCCCAGCAACGCGCACAGCGCATCCTGGACTATTTCGTGCAGAGTGGCGCACAAGGCGAACGACTCGTGCCGGTAGGCCATGGAGAGAACCATCCGATCTCGGACAACAAGAACGTGGAAGGCCGCGCCCTGAACCGCCGTGTGGAGTTCAGGCTCGTGATGCGCGAAGACCAGGCGTACCAGAAGCGCTGAGAAGGCAACCGCCGTCCGGGCATCGACCCCTAGCTTTCGGGCGTCTCTTCCGCGATGCCCCTCCGATCCGTTCTCCTGTTGGCCATGACCTGGATGGCCGGTTCCGCCCTGAGCCAGACCCCCACCGCTTTCGTGGAGAACCGCGGCCAATGGGCAGGGGCTGTCGCCTTCAAAGCAGACCTCCCGGGTGCGACCCTCTGGTGTGAAAGATCGGCCTTGCTGATCGACCGCTATGACGGGCCCGCCATCCGCCATGCGCATGATGCCGATGGTGGGCCGAACCCGGTGGTGCGCCACCATGCGGTACGCCTGCGCTTCTTGGCCGGCAACCCTGAACCACGGACCGAGGGCATCGGTGTGCAACGCGGGGCCTACAACTACTTCATCGGAAAAGATCCGAAGCGCTGGGCACATGGTGCCCATGCTTTCAGCGCCGTCATGCAATACGGGATCTATCCCGGCACTGATCTGCGCGTGCGCTCCGCTCCGGAAGGGGTGAAGTATGACCTGCTACTCACTTCCGGAGCGGATGTGAACGCCATCTCCTTCCACTACGAGGGTGCCGAAAGCGTCGACCTCATCGATGGACGGATCATCATCCGCACGAGCATCGGCACAATTACCGAGCATATCCCTTCTGCCTATCAGGAAACAGACGGGGGCCGTCGCGAAGTGCCGTGCTCTTATTTGCGCAAGGACGGTTCCTTCGGTTTTGCGCTCGGCGCTTACAACCCGACGCTACCGCTTGTGATCGATCCCACGCTCTCTTTCAGCACCTTCAGCGGATCCACCAGCGACAACTTCGGCTATACGGCCACCTACGACCAGGATGGCTACCTTTATTCCGGTAGTTCCGCCTTCGGGCAGGGCTATCCGGTGACCACCGGAGCCTACCAGACCCAGCATGCCGGAGGCCAAGGGCTGGAGGATGGCATCGATGTGGCCCTCACCAAATTCGATACGACCGGACAATTCCTGGTCTGGAGCACATTCCTGGGTGGTTCCGGTGACGAACTGCCGCACAGCCTGATCGTGAATGACGCGAACGAACTCTTCGTATACGGCACCACCAGTTCGCTCGACTTCCCGACCACCAGTTCGGCATACGACGAAGTCTACAATGGCGGCTCCACCGTGAACATGAGCGGTCTTGGTGCGAACTATGTGAATGGCTCGGACCTCTTCCTTGCGCGCTTGAGCGCTGACGGGGCAGACCTGATGGCCGCCACATACATCGGAGGCGCCGGCAACGACGGCCTGAACACCGCGACCGGACTCAAATTCAACTATGCGGATGAGATCCGCGGCGAAGTGCTGCTGGATGACAACGACAACGTGTTCGTGGCGAGTTGCACGGCATCCTCCGATTTCCCAACGACCAGTGGCGCCATGCAGCCGTTGAATGCCGGAGGCTCACACGATGCCGTGGTATTCAAAATGGACGCATCGCTCACCACCTTGTTCTGGAGCACATTCTATGGCGGTGCCCAGGCCGATGCGGCATACGCTATCGAACTCGATGACGACGGCCGCGTGTACATCAGCGGCGGTACGCGCAGCACGGATCTCGAGGTCTCCTCCGGTGCTTATCAGTCCACGTTCCAGGGCGGTACCGCGGATGCCTTCATCGCAGAACTGGCGCCTGATGGCAGCGCGCTCGAAGCCGCTTCCTACTATGGATCCTCCGCCTATGACCAGGCCTACTTCGTCGATCTCGATCAAGAAGGACGCGTTTATCTCTTCGGGCAAACCAGCGCGGCTTCTGGTCAACTCGTCTTCAACGCTCCGTACAACATCCCGAACGCAGGGCAGTTCATCGCGAAACTCGACCAGGGCCTCACCACCGTATTGATGGCCTCCCGTTTCGGACAGGGTGATGGCGCACCTGATATTTCGCCCACCGCCTTCCTGGTCGACTATTGCGACAAGATCTACATCAGCGGCTGGGGCAGCGCCGTGAACGGTTCACTGAGCACGACCGGCCTTTCCGTAACACCGGACGCGTTCCAAAGCATCACGGATGGCAACGACTTCTACCTCGCCGTTTTCGATATCAACATGACGGCCTTGTTCTATGGGACCTACTTCGGGGGCGGCACGAGCGCGGAGCACGTGGATGGCGGCACCAGCCGGTTCGACCGCCGCGGACGTGTGTACGAGGCCGTTTGTGCCGGTTGTGGCGCCAACAGCGACTTCCCCAGCACACCGAACGCGTTCTCACCAACGAACAACAGCGCCAACTGCAACCTTGGCGTGTTCAAGTTCGACTTCAACTTTCCCATCGTCGTCGCTGACTTCGACGCGCAGCCCGTATGCCTGCCAACGCCGGTATCATTTCAGAACGACAGCTACGGTGCGATCAGTTATATCTGGAGTTTCGGCGACGGTGGAGGATCCTTCGGTCCACAACCCACGCATACCTACACCGAGCCCGGGATCTATACCGTGACCCTTGTGGCGATGAACGGCGCCGCCTGCAACCTTGCCGACACGATGCAGCGGCAGTTGGTGATACTCGGCAACGATTCGTACGCGCTCGCAGACACCGGTGTTTGCGCAGGAGGCAGTGTGCAGATCGGCCTGCTCCCGGTGAACGATCCGGATGTCACCTTCCAGTGGAGCCCTTCGCAGTTCCTCAGCAGTTCCACCGTGGCCAATCCGCTTTGTACGCCCGCTGCGACCATCCTCTACACCCTGCTGATGAGCAACGGTGTTTGCACCGATACCATATCACAGCTGGTCTCCCTGCAGGCTTCCGCCATCGATGCCGGGCCGAACGTGACCCTCTGCGGACCGAACGGTTCCGCCACCTTGACCGCGAACAGCTTCGGTACCAGCGACCAGTTCCAGTGGAGCACCAACAATGGCTTCACGGATACGTTGAACAGCGGTCCGGCGGACAGTACCGCGACGGTAAACGTGCCCGTTGATGGCGTCTTCTACGTGCGTCCATTGGGCAACGCGTGTGGCGGATATGACAGCTTGTTCGTGAATGTCGAACTCATCGACCCGCTCCTCACAGGTGACACGCTCACGTGCGCTGAGGGTGTGGCGGACCTCCATGTGCTCGGTGCCGATGCGGGCAGTTCCTACCAATGGGAACCTGCCGATCAGATCAATGGCCAAGGGACGGCAGATGTGGTTGTTGGGATCGTTGCGACAGAGACCTTCAGTGTGACCGTAACCTCGCCCGGCGGAT
>JANOPI010000547.1:0-5355 GCA_031421755.1 Flavobacteriales bacterium
CCTGATGCCCGCCAACGGTGGTGGCCGCAGAGGTGATCTCGATCTCCGTATCGTCCGCCGTGGCCACGATCAGGAATTCCGAAGCGTAGGATGATATGCCCGGAAACCCACGGTAAGCCTGAACCCTGTATTCCGTGCCTACCGACTTCACCGGGTAGATCACGGTGGCATCGGCGGTGGCGTTCTGGAAACTCAGCGCGTACACGGCGATCGTGTCCTCGCTTTCGATGTGTACGCCTTTGATGTCCACCACATCCGACTGGTTGTTCATCAGGTCCAGCGGCACTTCGATAATGGTGACGTTGTTGGCGGTTACGGTGAACGGCTCGCTCCATCCGAAGAGCGGTGCGCTTACCACGCCCGTGGTGTTCACATCGCTACTGATGAAGAGATCCTGCCGTTGGGCACCGTCGTAGTTGCGCATGAAGCCCATCCAGAACTCCTTGCCGCGCGTTGGGATCAATTGCTGGGCCTCCGAGGCGAAGGCGAGCAGACCGAGGATCGTGAAAAGGGTGGTACGCAGGTGGCGGAGCATGGGTGCAAGTTCGTTCGCGACGGATCAACGGCCTGAAGGTAGACTTCCGGCGCACGCCGGATATCGGTAGAGGGACGATCTGACCGGTCACGCGGTTGTACCACCGTCCTGCGGATGGAATTCGAAGAAAGTAAAGTTGAAGGTTCCGAGTGCAGGGTTTCGCCTGCGGCGGTACGAACGAAGACCACGGAAACTCACGGCTAACCACGGATGGAGCCACTCAGTATCTGAGAACATCTGTGTCCATCCGTGGTTCAACCACCGTCCGCCATAGGCGGACCCCACACACTCGCCTACTGGAACTGCAGGTCGTACAATTTCTTGTAGCTGCCTTCCAAGGATAGCAGCTCCTGGTGTGTGCCCTGTTCGATGATGCGGCCTTTGTCCACCACCAGGATCCGGTCTGCGCTCTGCACGGTGCTCAGCCGGTGGGCGATCACAATGCTGGTGCGCCCCTTGGTGATCTTCTCCGTGGCTTCGGTGATCAGCTGTTCGCTCATGCTGTCCACGCTGCTCGTGGCCTCGTCCAGAACAAGCACCTTGGGTTTGTTCACGTATGCGCGTATGAAAGCCAGCAACTGCCGTTGTCCGGTGCTCAGCACACTCCCCCGCTCACGCACATCCGTGTCGTAGCCCTGCGGAAGCGCCTCGATGAAATGATGCGCACCCACGGCCTTCGCCGCCGCGATCACCTCTTCCCGCTTGATGGACGCGTCATTCAGCGTGATGTTGTTGAGCACCGTGTCGCTGAATAGGAACACATCCTGCAGAACGACGCCAACACTCTTTCGCAGTTCGTCCAACTTATATGCGCGGATGTCGTGACCATCCAACAGCACGCGGCCACCTTGGTACTCGTATGACCGACCGAGCACGTTCACGATGCTGCTCTTACCGCTGCCGGTGGCGCCTACAAGCGCGATCATCTCCCCCGCTTTCGCCGTGAAGCTGATGCCGTGCAGCACCGGGTTGTCCTCCTCGTAGCCGAAGGTGACGTTCTGGAAAACGATGTCGCCGCGCAGTCCTTCTGTGCTCAATGTTCCGGTATCCGAAATGGTTGAGTCCGTGTCCAGCACCTTGAAGATCCGGTCGCTGCCCACCATGCCCATCTGCAAGGTGTTGAACCGATCAGCCAGTTGGCGGATGGGCCGGAAGAGCATGTTGATGAACTGGATATAGGCGATCAGCTCACCGAATGTGGCAAAGCCTTCGAGCACGTCGCCCACACCCCACCAAAGGAGGAAGGCCAGTGCGATCGCGCTCAATATCTCCACCACTGGGAAGAAGATGCTGTAGGCCAGCACGCCGCGTATGTGCGCTTCGCGGTGTTCGGTGTTGATCGCCGTGAACTTGCCATACTCCTGCTTCTCCCGCCCGAACAGTTGCACGATGGCCATGCCTTGGATGTGCTCCTGCGTGAAGGCGTTCAGCCGAGCAACCTGCGTGCGCACATCCTGGAAACTCTTCGCGATGCTGTTCTTGAAGATGTTCGTGGCCCACAACAGCACCGGAATGGGCGTCATGCTCAACAAGGCCAACTTCCAATTCACCGCGAACATCACCACGATCACCACTACCAGCTTCAGGATGTCGCCCATGATCATGAGCAGACCTTGCGAGAAGATGTCTTCCACGGTTTCAATGTCGCTCACCACACGAGTTACCAAGGTCCCGATGGGCGTGCGGTCGAAGTAGCGCAGCTTGAAGCCGATGACGCGCTCGTAGAGTTTCTGCCGCAGATCGAAGGTGACGTTGAGGCCGAGGCGAGCGGTCCAAAACGCTTGCACGAATTGCACGATGCCTTCCAGGAACAGCAGCCCGATCACGATGCATACCAGCACGATCAGGCCTTGGCGGTCGCCGTGCATGGCGGGGCCATCGATCATGTTGCCCAGCAGCACCGGACGGATCACACCGATCACCGCGAGCAGGATGGTGAGCGCGAAACACGACCAGAACAAGCCGCGGTACGGATGCACGAAGGTCATCACGCGCGCGAACAGCCGACGGTCGAAGGCCTTGCCTTTCGTGGTGGGGCCGTCGCTCATGAGTGTACCCCTCCCAACCTCGCCGGGGGGGAGGAGCCCATCATCGAAGGAGTCGCGATGGACTGGTGCTGTTGAATGAAGGGATACGCCACGTACGCCAGGTAAAGTCCGCGAGCCGGAGCGCTTCGCCCAGCCTCTGACCGGTCATGCGCCTCCAGCACTTCTTTCATGTGACTGGCCGGATGCAACCCGCGACCGATCTGCATGCACATGCCAACAACGGCCCGCACCATGTTGCGCAGGAAACGGTCCGCATGGATCCGGAACTGATAGCCGACCTCCGTTTCCTCCCAGCGCGCAAGGCGTACATCACATATGGAGGTGCGGTTGTCACTGCCCGTGCGTTGGAAGCTGGAAAAGTCCTGCTTGCCGATCAGGCATTCGCACGCTTCGTTCATCGCCGCCACGCTCAGCGGTGGCTTCAACAAGTAGGAGCGCTCGTGCAGGAACGGGTCCTTCCACCTGTGGATCCTGTACACATAGCCGCGCTCCGTAGCGCTGAAACGCGCGTGCGCATCATCCGGCACGGTGATGATCCGCTTCACCGCGATGCTCTCCGGCAGGATGGCATTCAAGCTTTGGATGAAACGGTCGTTGAGTTCGCGATCGCTTGGCCCTTCAAAATGCAGGAAGAAGCTGGATGCGTGCACGCCCGTATCCGTACGCCCGCAACCGATCACGATCACCTTGTGCTGGTGCAGTGCGGTCTGCAACGCGCGCTGCACTTCCGCCTGCACGCTCGGCGCGTCCGGCTGGATCTGCCATCCGCGATAGGGGGTGCCGTCGAAGGCGATCTCCAGGAAGTAGCGGGGAAGGATCTCCATGCACCTGATCAGGCGATCAGATGATCGCAAGCGGGGCGCGAAAGTAGACCGGTGTGGAAGTGCGGCGGGTTGAACAGGTTAAAGCCCGGGTCACTCGATGATGAGCTTGGTGCGGTGGCCGTTGACCTCCAATAAATAAGCGCCGTTGATGACATTGGGCAGATGGATGGTCTGGCTCATTCCCGCAGTTGTTCCGGCCAAGACACATCCACCTGTCGCATCGATCACGCGGAAGGGTTGACCCGCATCAACTCCTTGGATGGTAAATGACCCAGCACAAGGAACAGGATAGACCGACACTTCCGGCCGTGTTCGATATTCCGTGGACATCACCACGGGGGTACAGGCCGTGTAACCGCTCAGGTCCGCGTCCATGTATTCCCCACAGAACGCGTCCAACTCATAGATGCACTCGAACCAGTATTGCAAAGGACGAAGGAGGCCCTGGATGCTCCCCATGCCCATGATCCACTCATCCCCATTTGAAAGTGTGAAGCGCACTCGGGTCCGCCCTCCCAATTGCACGCTGTCGATCCCTTGAACGATGACCGGGAATACCAACTCATCAAAGTAGGTGGTATCGCCGATCATCAGATCGAAGTCGTACAACACCCGCGTGGTGGTGTCGTCATAGGTTGTGTAGCCATAGTAGTAGGCCTGGATCCCCCTGTAGAAGACTTGCCTCCCAGATACTGCGAGCCAACCAATTTGGCCGATAACATCGCTAAGGACGGCACCCCACTCAAGTCCATCCACGACTTCATTGATGCTCTGATCGAATTCAAGATGGTGCTGGAAGTACATGAAATTCATATTCGTGCCATCCCAGTTCCATGTCGTCGTGGTCATATCCCATGTGCCACTAACGTTCGGGAAGATCGTGTCGCTCTGGGCGCTCAGACCTGAAAGCCCCAATGTGCCCAACGCCGTGCAGAACTCGCGAACCATGGTGTGAAGGTAGACGGCACCTCCATCATCTTCGCTGTCTCCCAAAAAAACATTGGGATGAGACACATGCTCCGCATCGCCCTCCTCTCCGACACCCACGGCTGGCTGGACCCGCGCATCCGCGAGCACTTCGCGGCGTGTGATGAGATCTGGCATGCGGGCGACATCGGCGGCTTGCACGTGACCGATGAGCTCGCGACCTGGAAGCCACTGCGCGCGGTGTATGGCAACATCGACGACAAGGCCACGCAGCTCACGCACCCAGAGCACCAGCGCTTCACCTTGGAAGAAGTGAAGGTGTGGATCACGCACATCGGCGGGCGGCCACCGCGCTACAACCCGCAAGTGATCGGCGAGTTGAAGACCTCCCCACCCACCGTCTTCATCTGCGGCCACTCGCACATCTGCCAAGTGCAGTTCGACCCGAAGCTGAACGTCCTTTTCATGAACCCCGGCGCGGCCGGCAAGCACGGCTTCCACCACATGCGCACCATACTGCGCTTCACGATTGATGGCCCGAAGTTGAAGGAACTGGAGGTGGTGGAACTGGGGTTGAGGGCCAGTGTGCAGTAGGCAGTGGCAATGGCTGTAGGCAGTGGATGCGCACTCCTGCCGCCTGCGACTGCCACTGCCGACTCTCTAACGAAGCCGATCCGTGCTTTTCACCAGATCCTCATCCGCCAGAATACCGCGCTGGGCCAGGTACATCAGGATCAGGATGCCCATGGGGAAATACATGACCGGCCCGAAGGAGGTTTCGAGATGCCGCCCGGTGCTGAGGTACGCCGCCGTGCCCTGATGGGTGATCAGTTGGAGAACGACCAGCAATGCGCCGAAAATGAACGCCGATCGCAGGATGAGCAACTGGCGCTTGCGGTTCTTGTACAGGAAAATGTCCACGAGGAGGGCTACACCGAGGAGCGCGTAAACGAGGTAGATCGGATACTTCAAGGATGCGTCTTCCACCATAACGGCATTCACGGGATCGTACACGCGTGAG
>JANOPI010000548.1:0-1806 GCA_031421755.1 Flavobacteriales bacterium
TCGATGAAGCGATCGAACTGCTGAAGCAACCAAAAACTCGTGGTCGTGGCGCCCCGAAAGAGCCGATCAAATTGTTTGACGCCTCGCCGATCACTGGCAATCCGATCAAGCTGCTAGAAGGTCGATTCGGTCCGTATGTGACCGACGGAACGACGAACGCATCATTGCCAAAAGCGGCTGATCCGACGACATTTACCTTCGAGGCCGCACTCGATTTATTGGCAGAACGAGCCGCGCGAGGACCGTCGACCAAAAAGACTTCCCGGAAAAAAGCTACCAAGGCAGCGGCCCCCAAAGACGGGGAAACCAAGAAAAAAGCCGTGAAAAAGGCGACCAAAAAGAAGGCGGTTGCAAAGAAAACAACCAAAACGCTGAAGAAAGGCGTTGCAAAAAAGAAGTCCTAGCGACTAGCCTACGTGCCTCTCAAAAATTAACTTCACCCGTTTCATTACACCATTCGAATAAAAACCACGGAAACGTCATGGCCACTGGTACCGAACGTCAACGCGAACTTCGCCGACTCCGAACTCGCCTCAAGAAGAAAAACATGATCCTTGCGAAGTGCCAAAAGGCGACTCCGGCAGAGAAGGTAGAGCTCGTCCGCAAGCTGCGACGCTTAACCCCAGGTGCCGACGTCATCATCAAGGCACACGGATTAGAAGCGTAATCACGCTCGTTCCCCTCGTTCCCAGGCTCCGCCTGGGAACGCACTGTCCCCGAGGCTCCGCCTCCTGATCCCTACAGGTACAAGCTTCCTGCTTGACATCCATCAACGATTCTTGCCATTCACGACCGCCGTCACAGGAAAATGATCTGACGGCGTTCGTTCATTTCGAGACGTGCGATCGATGTCCGCAGACGTGATCTGCCAATCGTTTGTCAGTCCAATCCAATCGATCCTCGGCCCGGTGACTGACTTTGCTGTGAATCCGGAAAACGTGCCTTCATTGGGTTCACGCTTGGGATGGCTGACTCGATAGCTGTCGACGATCGGCGAGGCAACGCCGTCTAAATCGCCAAACAGCGTTTGATACGGTTTTCCTCCTTCTTCAGCATTAAAATCTCCTGTGACGATCACGGCATCATTGCCTCCGATGATCTCGATCTGCTGACGTAGCAGCTTCGCCGACTCGATGCGAGCGACGACGCCACGATGATCGAAATGCGTATTGAAGAATAGAATCGCTGCGGCATTGTCGCTGCGACGATCATGCAGCTTGACCCACGTGACCATTCGGGGCAGCGAACTATCCCAACTGATGCTGCCAACTTGATCGGGAGTTTCGCTCAGCCAAAAATGCCCTCCAGCCAACTTTTCAAAACGATCCTTGCGATAAAACAGCGCGGTCATCTCGCCATCCTCATCGCCATTGCTTCGCCCGACGCCGAGGTTTTCGAATTCTGGGAACTGCGTTGCTAAGAACTCTTTTTGGAACCCCAGCGTTTCTTGTGTGCCCAGCAAGTCCGGTGCAAACGTTCGAATCGTTTCGACAAGAAATTCCTTGCGAAGATCCCAGTGGTTTTCACCGTCCTTCGCGGTGCCATAACGAATGTTGAAGCTCATCACACGCACGTCATCGGGCGGCTGTTCCGACCACAAAACATTCGCGGGTCCAATGCTCGAAATGATCGTTACTAGTGAAAAAAGACATCGCATTAACATGTCAGCGTTCCAAAAAGATGTAAGAGGGTGTTTCGTCGATGTCGATCTTTATCTTGCCCTCGATCATTGCGACCTCAAGCGTGGGAGCGTTTGCTTTCGTCAAAGGCATTTTTTCTGCTGAGGCGACAGTCAGGCCGCTGGCT
>JANOPI010000549.1:0-16625 GCA_031421755.1 Flavobacteriales bacterium
CTCCCGCCACATAGTCGCGGATGCGTTCGAACTCCACACGCTGTGCGCTGCGGCGAACCTTTTTCACGCCCGCCATGCTCCAGCGATCGGCCAGGGCCATCAGCTCGTACTTGCGCAGATGGATGTAGCTCGGGTACACCGCGACCTCTTTGCCCTGCTCTTGGCGGTACCGGCGTTCCGCCAGACCGAACGTGGAGCGCACAAGGATGTTGATGGCGCCGTAGGTGTAAACCCCACGCTCCAGAGGGCGTACCATGTAGGTGAACGAGCGAACGCCTTCCGGGGGCAGCGAAGCCGCCAGGTCCAGGTTCCGTTCTTGGAATTGGAACGGCAGTTCATCCAGCACGCGCACCTTCAACGGTATGGAATAGCGACTGACGACCGTGACGGTCACCGGGTTCTCATCGCCGTTGCTCCACTTGTCCAAGGTGCTTCGGCTGGCGCTGATGCCCTGGCGCACGCGGTAGAGAAGGCCCGCATCAACGAGCGTTGCGACGGCGAACGCGAGCAGGCCGTAGGTGGCCACGGGCAAGATGAACGGCCAGAGGAACGCCGTGCAGAAGAGCAGCACGAAGCCCCAGCCGATGGCGAAGAACCGGGAGGTGACGAAGAACGACCGAAGGAATTTCTTCACCGTGGAACAGGCACTTTGGCGATGAACTGCGCAACGACCTCGTCCGGGCGCAAGCCCTCCATTTCGCGCTCGGGCGTTAGGATGATGCGGTGGCGCAGCACGGGGGTAAGGACGAGCTGGATGTCTTCCGGCACCACGAAGTCGCGGCCTTGGATGGCGGCGGCGCTCTTGCTGCTGCGAAGGATGGCGAGGCTCGCGCGCGGCGACGCTCCCAGCATCAGCGCGCGGTCGTTGCGCGTGGCGTGGATGATGTCAGCGATGTAGCGCACGAGTTTTTCATCGCAACGCACCCCACGGACCAGCGTGCGCGCGCGCTCCAGTTCAGCGGGTGAGATCACCGGGTGGATGTGCTCCACGCTCAAGCGTTGCGCGCCTTCCTGGCTGCGCAGCATCAGTGCCACTTCATCATCAACGCTCGGATAGCCAATGTCCACTTTGAAGAGGAAGCGATCGAGCTGGGCTTCCGGCAGGCGGTAGGTTCCTTCGTGCTCGATCGGGTTCTGCGTGGCCACCACCATGAACGGAACGCCGAGCGGGTAGGTGTGGCCGTCCACAGTGACCTGTCTCTCTTCCATGGACTCGAACAGCGCGGCCTGTGTCTTGGCGGGTGCGCGGTTGATCTCGTCGATCAGGATGATGTTGCTGAAGATCGGGCCGGCCTTGAACTCGAAGGTGCTTGTGCGCGGATCGAAGACGCTGGTGCCGATCACATCGCTGGGCATCAGGTCCGGTGTGAACTGGATGCGGCTGAAACCGGTGGCCACCGTGCGTGCGAGCAGCTTGGCGGTGAGCGTTTTCGCAAGCCCCGGCATGCCCTCGATGAGCACATGGCCATCGGTGAGCATGGCGATCAGCAGGAGATCGAGGACCTTGTCCTGGCCCACGATCACTTTTTGCACTTCGGAGCGGATGCGTTCGGCGGTATCGCGCAGCTCTGCCAGTGGCAGGGCCGGGATGTAGTCAGGAACGCCCGCATCAATGGGTAGCTGAACGATGGGATCCGCTGCTGGCAAGTGGCCGGGCTGCGGTGGGGAGTGATCCGGGGTGGGAGTGGCGTAGGGGTTGGTCTCGTCGGTCATGTGGCATGGGTTGGGGCGATCTCCGGATGAGGCTCCGGGGCGCATCGCCCGTGCTGTCAGCGCAGTTGCTCGCGGACGCGGGTGAGTGTCTTATTGAGTTGCATGAGCTGGTCTTCGCTCACGTAGGGAGTGGATTCGTAGTGAGCGAGCAGTCGGAAGGTGCTGTGCCATTGCTCCAGGGGGAGACCTGTACGCCCGGCGACGTGTTCGATCGTTTCATCCTCCCAAACGTTGCGGCGCAGGTAGAGGCGTTGCCGAAGTTCGTCCTTGAAGAACAGGCACATCTTGCGCGCAAGGTCGGTGTGGTCGCCTTTGAAGTAGTAGAGCCGGCCGATGGTCTTGGCGAATTCCTTGGTGGTATTCAGCACGGGTTCCGATTCCGGTATGGCACGTTGGCGCCGACGGGCGTAGACGAAAATCGTGAGGAACAACAGGCCGACCATCGTCCAGTAGGCGCGCTTCAGGGAAGTGTTGTCAAGGATGAACCTCAGGGGGGTGGAGCTTTCCATACGGCCCGTCTTGTAGAATTCATCCCACAGCACGGGCCTGTCCGGAAGGAGTGAAAGTGCGCCATCCATGAACGCGCGCGACTCCGGTTTGAGCAACGGGTAATTGGTAAAGGCGTTGGGTAACGTACATAGATACAGGTAACCCTTGCCCCAGCGCATGCGCACGAGCACGGGAAACCGCTGGGTGCCATTGGCGCTATCCTCCTCGAGCTTCACGGCGAGCACCTCGGTGCTGTCGATACGGAAGCTGTCGAACATGTAGTCGAAGTCGCCTTTGCTGAAGCGGGCAGCGCTGTCCTGGTTCAATGGCCACACGCTGAAGCGGATCTCCGTGGTGTCGGTGCGTCGCATGGTGCGGATCCCGTCATTCCATTCCATCGGAGTGAAGTGGTAGTCCACCTGCAGGCCGAGCGTATCGAGCAGTCCGCTGTTATACCACCATCGCGCGGCCAAGAAGGCATTGTCACCTTGCTCCACCATTTTCAACAGGTGATCGCTGTCGAGGGTGTCCCATTCGATGCCTTCGTCGATAAAGAGGTGGTTGACACGAGGGGCGGAAGGATCGAGCGCGAGGCGCGCTCGGGCGGTGATGTGGATCGGGTCATGCACGATGGTCACCCCTTTCGGGAATATGTCGGCCAACCGGGCCACCACGAGTTCGCATCCATGGGGCTCCCGGTCGTACGCGCTGAACGTGTCGCGCCAATCGGGTTCGCGCGGCGCGATGGCCTGCAGCAAGAGGATCAGGGCCACGGCGGCCATTGTACCGAACACGACCAAGCGTTCGCCTCGGCTCATGGGTTGGTGGCCGGAGTGGTTGGTGTTGCGTTGCGCGGGGCCGGTGCATGCGCGGCCTGGAATGGCGGCTTCATGCGCTGGTACCGATCGGCGTCCATGGGCGCATCACCATACCATACCCACTTGAAGAGGAAGCTGAGTTCACCGAAGGTGATGCGCAATGCGGGTTCTTTCAACTGGGCGAGGTAATCCGCATCGGTGAAGCGTGGTTGCCATTTGATGCGCCCTTCGTCCACCAATCTGCGCAGCACCTTCAGCCACTGGTAGCGGAGAGCGAGCCGCCAGTTGGCGCTTTTCTCCGCCTCGCGCAGCAGCTTGTCCAGGTCGAGCTCTTCAATGTTCTCCTCGATCACGGTGACCTGTCCAGATTTCCTGGCGCCCGACCCGAATACCCCGCCAAGCAGATGGCCTCGGAAATACCAGAGAATGAGCGCGACCGCCGTTCCGAGGATGATCCAGTGGAGGTTGCTGAATACGGCAACCCCGGCCCTATTGCCGAAGATCGTCAAGAGAATACGTTGCAACCAGCGCAGGAGCCTGTGCCACCAGAGCATGTCATGGTGCAGCGTGCGGTCGTAGTCCAGGTCTGGATCCAGGAGGTACTTGTCGATCTCCGCTTCATTAAAGCGCCGACGGTCCACGACCACTGTGTCGTCGGCCACATGTTTCCAATCCTCGTAGGCCAGTCCTTCTTCTTCCACTTCAACGTATTCCACCTCGCCGGGCTCATCGATATCCCACACGCCACTGTCCAGTTCCACTACGGTGCTGTCTGTTGCGATGGCCGCATCCACCGAGTCCTCATAAGCCTGGTAGACCGAGGTAAGGGAATCCGCTTCAGCCTGTTCCTTCTGCTGTATCTCCTCCAACCGTTCCTCTTTTTCGGGATCACAGCCCGCGAGCGCTGCGGTGAGCAGGGCCAGCGGGTAGAGAAGGGGCAAGGACCGCATCAGGCCTTCGGATCGAGGGTGAATGCGGAAACTTCCTCCAGGAGCCCTGGAGCCTCCTTGTGTTCCAACGTGCTGAGCATGTGGAAACACATGGGGACCTGGATGAAGGGCAAAAGCATCAATGCGGTGAGGTTGCTGAGCAAGGAGATCAGCGTGATGAACCATTGAAGCCGGCTGCCCACGTCCGAGGTATCATTATCGAAGCCGCTGACGGCGCCGAAACTCGTGATGAGCCACGCGGGCACGTCCACGGTCATGTTCAAGAGCACGGACATGGTGACGAGCACCACGAGCATGGCGAAGGTCATCCACCAACGGCCCCACACGATGGAGAACGCTCGCCCGATACACTCCCCGAGATCGGCGCGCTCGAAGGCGTGCAGCGGATAGCTGAATTGGAATACGGTGATCAGGAAGAAGAACGGGAGCAGGAAGAGGAAGAAACCCATGACGGCCATTACTCCCGTGACCAGACTGAGCGCGAGATAGAAAAAGACATGCCTGCGTGTTTCGCGCCAGACATCGCCCAGAGTGGGGGGTGTACCGGGGCGCAGCATGGTCCATCGCATGTATTCGCAGATCACCACACTGCCCAGCAGATAGGCCAAGATGATCAGCGCATAACCGCCGAACATGCTGCCAAAACTGCCGGTATCGGGAAATCGGCCGGGCTGGAAGTCGTGGAAGAAGGAGCCGAGGAGCACACTGGCCACCACTTTCACCGGCAAGCAGATGAAAAGCAAGGGCCTGTACAAGGTGCGCCCATGTTCCCGGATGTAACGGAATCCGGTACTGATCGCATCGCTGAAATCGCGGACCTGGCGATACCGTGGCGGATCGGCCATCCGTTGCGCGGGTCTACCGTGCATGTCGGAGGCGTCGTTCCACATGGTACGGGTAGATGATGAAGTAGCCGATGATGAAAGCGAGGCTCGCCAGGATGATCGACGCGCTGGCCGCGGTGTACATGCGCGGGCTGAGGCGCGTGATGAACGATTCCAGGAAACCGGCCAGGATGAAACAGGGCACCAGGCCGATCACGATCTTCAGGCCGTTCTTCGCGCCGCGCATGAAGCCCGCCAAGCGGGTGTAGGTGCCAGGGAACAGCAGCCCGTTTCCCATCACGATGCCGGCCCCTCCGGCGATCACGATGCTGCTGATCTCAATGGTGCCGTGGATCCAGATGCTGAGTACGCTTTCCTCCAGTACACCTTGCTGGTGCATGAAGTACTGGAAGCAGCCGAGCATCACGCCATTGTACATGAGGGCGAGCCAGGTGCCATAACTGAACATCACACCGGCGGCGAAGGCAGAGATGGAGACCAGGATATTGTTCAGTGTGATACCGAAGAACATGTCCATTTCGTGCTCCCCTCCGTACACGTCCATCGGGCGGCCTTTCCGGATGTTCTCCAGGGTCATTTCCACGTAACCATCGCCCATGATCAGCCGGGTGAACGTATCGTCATAGTGGGCGCTCAAGGCCCCGATAAGGCAAGCGGTGAAGAAGACGGCCGCGGATATGAGCATCTCCTTGCGATGCCGGGCCATCAGCAGGGGCAGTTCGTGGGTCCAGAAGGTGATGAAGCGGCCGCTGGTGGTCTTCTGGCTCCGATGTACATGCTGGTGCATGCCCACGGCGAGTTCATTCAGGTATCTGGTCACTTCGGCGCCCGGGAAGAAGGTGCGCGCGTAGCTCAGATCGTCCGTCAATTCGATATAAAGCGTGCAGCTCTCATCAGCGCTGAGGTCCCTGTCGCCGTTCGACAACACCTGTTCCAAGCGCTGCCACTTCTCCTTATTGCGCTGTACGAAAGCCGATTCCCGCATGGTTGAAGGCTACCGGGCAAACATAGCCATGGCCCCACTGTCGATCCGCCGTGACTTGTCCCCTTATTTTGGCCGCCGAGAGCGCGATATGCTACATATGATCCTTGAATCAGGTTTCCTGGCAGGTGAACGCAGGTCAAAGACTGCCCTCACCTGGGTGGATCCGTGTTCATCAGTGTATATCCGTGGTTGCTTTCCCGATCTTCCGCAGGCGGATCCTCTATGATGGAAACGGTCCGTATCAATACCCCGCAGAACGTGGCCATCGAATACAACGTGGCCACGATCGTGAGCCGTGGGTTCGCTGCCGTACTGGATTGGATGATCGTGAGCGGATATGGGGTGCTTCTCTGGAAGATCCTGGATCTGATGGATATTTCACTCTTCGACTTTCCCAGGTGGGTGCTCATCCTGCTCCTCGGGATCCCGGCGCTGTTCTACAACCTGCTGTTCGAGATCTTCATGGACGGCAGGAGCATCGGCAAACGCGTGCTCAACCTGCGTGTTGCACGGATCGATGGTGGGCAACCTTCGTTGGGCGACTACCTGATGCGCTGGGTGCTGCGGCCATTTGATTCTTCGCCGCCGATCTTCCTGGGAGCCGTGGTCATCCTCTTCAATGGCAAGGGCCAACGGCTCGGTGACATTGCTGCGGGCACATGTGTGATCTCCTTGAAGCGCAGGACATCATTGGGCGATACGTTGCTGGTGGACAAACCGGAAGACCACAAGCCGGTGTACGCGGAAGTCGTGCGCATGAACGACGAGAACGCGCGGCTGTTGAAACGTGTGCTTCGGAATACGAGCACGCGCCGCCGCCGACTGGTGGAGGAGATGGCCGACCGGGTGAAGAGCGAACTGCAGCTGACCACCGAACAACCGGCCGAGGAACTGCTGAAGACCGTGCTGTTGGACTACGTCTATTTAACAGGGAAGTAGAGCGCCTTAGCGGATCGGACGGCCGATCCGGGAACCGGCCATCGCCGGATCCGATCGCCGGGCCATCCGCCCATCACTTCACCGTCTGGCCTTCGTAGAGCCTTGTGAAGGAGCTGTCCAAAGGCTCCCAAAGCTCGATCTTGTTGCCTTCAGGGTCCATCACATGCACGAAGGCACCGTAGTCGAAGCGTTCAATGCTATCGAGGACGACAATGCTGTCGCGTCGTAGTGCGGCCACCAGTCCATCGATATCATTCACTCGGTAGTTTATCATGAACTCCTTGGTGCTGGGTGCGAAGTACCTGGTGCGCTCCGCGAAGGGGCTCCACTGCAGGTAGCCTTTCTCGGTCGGTCGGTCGCTGGTGCGGAACTCCATCACCGCACCATATTCGTTCATCGGCATCCCGAAATGGCTGCCGTACCAGTCGCGCATCGCTCCGGGATCCTTGCACTTGAAGAAGATCCCGCCGATACCGGTTACGCGTGGGGTCTGGACAGCTGCCTGATCCATCACCCCACGGGCGGTAAAGCCCAGGATGAAAAGGGTCAGCCCCCCAACGGACCACATCAGCACTCGATGGTTCATCCTTGGAAGCCACTGGACCTGTGACTTCCGTCGCAGTAGGGCTTGTTGCTTGAAGCGCCGCAGCGGCAGAGCGCACACTTGGTTTCTTTCACTTCGATGCGGCCATCGGCGTGTTTCACGTGAATGGTACCTTTCACCAGCAGTGGCCCGTTCACGGCCAGTTCGATCGTCGTTGTCTCCTCACTCATAGGTTCGTTCGTTGTTGGAATGGTGCGTTCTGCGATACTCAATGCGCCGCTCGGGCACTGCCTTACCTGGTCGATGATGCGTTGGCCTTCCGCGGCGTCCGGATGGACCCACGGTCGCTCACCGGGGGTGAAGACCTCGGGCAGGTTGTGCCAGCATTTCTTGCTGTGCGTACACAGGTCCTTTTTCCAGAGGATGGTGACCTCCTTTCCGGAATAGCGGATAGTACGATCGGTGGCCATTGTCAAGCTTTCGCGAACATTTTCAACTTCGGTTCGCCACCAGCGAAGGTGGTGCCCACGTATTTCACGATGCGTTCAACGAGGTCCACATCCTCTTCTTCCAATCGCCGGAAACGGATACAGCTTTTGCCGCAGTTGCGCGTGCGCAGATCGTGTCTGAAAGCGTTCAGCAGATCATAGGGCATCACGTAGAAGGTGATGTGGTTCTTCTGGCTGGCGAGCGCAAAGACGGGTTGCCCTTCGAGATGATACGTGGGCATACCGTACGCCATGTCCTCCTTGGCCTTTGGCCAGTGCTTGCGCACGAGTTGGCGAAGGCGCACCATCGGCATTTGCCGATCGGCTGGCAGCAGTTCAAAATAGTCGTGCGCGGAGGAGGGCGTAAGCGGCATAGTGGTGCGGTGGGACCGTGAAACTCGTGAATTCCACGATCGGTCGCACAACGAGTTGCGAGGAAGTTCTTCTCCATGGCCGATCACGCGTGTTCCACGGACCAGGCCGAGGCCTCGTTCACAGGATGGGGAAGAAGCATCAATGCGCCCAGACCACGCGGGCCGAATGCACGATCCCGGTATCATCGGTGAGCCTGATGAGGACCGGACCGAAGGGGAATCGATCCAGATCGATGCGTGTGGTGATGTGCCGGGTGGTTGAATGATGGAGCATGCGACCTGTCGCATCGAAGAGATGGACCATGGCCGACATGGATGACCCGGGCGGATCGATGAACAGCTCATCGCCGATGATCCGCGCGTGGAGCGTTGAGACCGGGCGTTCCTGGATGGCGTTGTCAACATCAAGGCAGGCACCGAACAAGGTGAATGTGCTGGCGTCCTCCACGGACATCTGGACTTGTGGTGATGCGCTGGTATTCCAGGCTGTCCCCATCATCTGGTAGAATACATTCGCCTCGTTCACGCCGCTCGCTGACATGCTCAGGGCGTAGTAGCCCGGGGCGAGGCACACGGTATCCATCGCCGATCCGCCTGCGCTGTCGATGCTCATAGTTCCGCTCGCCACCACAAGGCCATCCTCATTGGTAACGGTCCACGGGAACTCTGCGGATTGCGTCAGCTGGGTGTTCAAGAGGACGAAGGGATGCACGTTCGTACAACTGTCGGATGGGCAGAGGTCCACCGGAACATTCCAGTTGCACACCAGGGTATCATTGAACCATGTCCACAGAGCGAGCTGCGCGAAGAACGGACCATCTTGAACGGTGCCGGGGCCGGTTATGGGCAGCGAGAAGATCGATTCTTCCGCAAGCGCGAAGAAGTCGGCTGGTGCCCAAGCGATGGTATCGCCCGCCTCATCGGACAGTATCAATGAGGGGTAGTTCCAGCCGATCTCACCGTTGTTTATGATGCGCACTTCGATGCTATCGCTGTGGAAGGGGCTGTAGCCGATCACTTCGGGAACCAGATCGTTGCACCCTTCCTGAGCGGCCACGTGATGGCTCATGGAGATAAGTGCGAGCAGGGAGAACAGAAGTGTGCGCATGTGGATCGGATGATGATGCGCAAAGATCGCCAGCGGGCATTGCGGCGGAGTGGACAGGTCCGGTCAAGTCGTGTACAGTTCCCGGATGTGATCGCGGTACTCACCGGGTGAGTGTCCGGTCGCTTTCTTGAAAACACGGCTGAAATAGGCGGGATCCTCCATATTGAGTGCGAAGCCGACCTCCTTCACACTCATGGCCGAATGCAGCAGCAGCCGTTTCGCCTCCAGAGTAAGGCGGTCTTGGAGCACGTCCATTGCGCTCTTACCGATGCGTTCACGCAGCAGGTCGCTCAAATGGTCGGTGGTAATGGCGTAGCGCTTGGCGTAGGCGCTCACACGGCGTTCGTTGAGGAAGCCGGCCTCCACATCAGCGAGGAAGCGGCGCACGATGTCAGGGCCGGTGCTTGCGGACCGTTCGGATGTGTGGTCGTCGCTCTTGGCGCCTGCGGTGCGCATCCACTGGGCGGCTTTGGCCAGCAATACCGTGAGAAGTCCGCTCACGATGCGCTGGGCGGTGGAGCCATCCAGGCGTGCTTCATTGGCGATCAGGTCCAACAGGGCATTCGCTTCGTTGAGATGAACGGGCGTAAGCGTATGGATGGGCTGCGCATTCCACGGTCCGAAGACCTGCCGGATATCCTGCTCGCTCGCTGCAGCGTCCACGGCTTCGCGCAGGAACATCGCCACGCGGCCACTGGAATCCGCTGATCGCGAAAGGCGATGGACCTGTCCCGGGGCGATGGCGTGCATGCAGGGTGCTCGGAAATCATGCGATTCCAGATCGATCATGTGCTGGCCACTGCCTTCGCCGATGAAAAAGAGTTCGTGGAAGTCGTGCCTATGCACCTCGTTGCGCACGGCGGATGACCGTGGCTCGAAATGCTCAATAGTGACCGCCCCTCGGCCGTGAGCCAGAAGGTGGTGAACAGGGATGGCGATCTTGGCCATGCTTTTATGACGCGGAAAGTGGGAGCTTCGCCGCCCGGCTCATTGGCCGATGTCGATCCACACCTCGCGCCCGGCCCGTGGCACAATGGAAGTTTGGCATGGCTCCACCTTCAGATGGTTGAAATACCTTCCGAACAGTTCGATGTATTCCGCTCTGCTTCCACCGTATGGCGGCGCACCGGGTTCCTTGCCGGGCTGCGGGTCATCAAAGAGCACGCCGACAAGCTTCCCTTCCGGAGCCAACAGCTCGCGCATCTTCTCCGCGTAGCGCGAACGCAGTAATGGATCGAGCGCGCAGAAGAAGGTTTGCTCGACGATCAGGTCGTACTGCCCTTCATGCGCGAAGAAGTCGCCGACCAGCAGATGGCCCTTCGGAAAGTCAGGGCAGCGCTCGACGAATTCCTTGAACGGCCCGCCGGTGAGGTCCATCAGCCACACGTTCCGGAAGCCTCGCTCGTGAAGGTATTGTCCTTCCCAAGCACGGCCGCAACCGGGGATCAGGATGCGCAGGTCCTTGTCGGTAAGCTGATCGATGTACGTGGCGAGCGGTGTGCTCGGTGCGCCTAGGTCCCAAGCGTCGGTGCCGTCGTCGTAGCGGTTCTGCCAGTAGTTCCCGTCGAGGTCCATGTCGCGAAGATCGCCGCTACGGATCCGCCGGCTTCATCTCTTGCCAGTTCTGGTCCTGGAACACGCTGCTGGGATCGAAGCTGGGCGAGTTGCTCAGGATGTAGGTGCCATCGCCACGGCTCCACGCCTGGTCGTAGCCGCTGCTCAGTTCCACCTTTCCGCTGCCGTCCTGGTAGGTCTGCACTTCGCGGATGGTCTGCACGAACGAGGTATGCATGCGGTCTTGGCTGCTCTGCTGGCTTTCCCACGAGCGCATGCTGTTGTCCATGTTCGCCATGCGCTGGTTATGTGCGGCGGTGTTCGCTGCGCCCTGCTGTTGGATGTTCGCCATGCGCTGGTTGTGCGCGGCGGTATTGGCGCGTGTCTGCGCATCGATGGCGGCCATGCGCTCACGGTGCATCATGTCCTGCTGGCCGCGCATGCGCACGAAGAAGTCATCGACGGAGCGCTTCCATTCCGGGTTGGTGCGGAAGCTGCTCTTCACGTTCGTCAGGAAGCGCTCAGCCTCGTCCTTGCGCGCAGCGGGGTAGCGGACGAAGCTGCGTTCGGCCGCCACGCTGGTGGTGAGCTGCTGCATTTCGCCGGTGTAGGCGTTCTGCGTGTTGTTGAAGAGATTCGATACCGAGCAGATGGCCACACCTTCCGTGCCGTCGCTCCATTTCAGCCGCGCGGTTATGGCGCTGTTCTGCACCTCGGGCATGCCTCCCATCTGCCGGACCGCATCGATGGTGCGTTGCGACTGTTGGTCCATTTCCTCTCGCGCGGCACTGTTCTCTTTCACATCGGTGATGCTGGCGCCCTGCAATTCGCGCGGTCCGAATACCTGCCGTAAATACTCTTCCGCGGGCATAGGTCCACCGAACTCACAACCTCCGTTCTGGGCTTGCATCATCATGCTCTGCTGCATCATCGGGTCGGAGGCGGAGCCCCACGTGTGCAGCGGAAGGGAAACGTATTTGATCGCACCGTCCGGCGAACTCGCGCTCCAGCGCCCGGTGACCATCTCGCCGCGGCAGGCGTTCATGTCCTTCCACGTGATGCCGCCCTCGTGCTTCCAGCCTTTCGGCAAGAGCACGCTAAAGGCTTCTGCCGGCTGCTCGAAGCCCTGGTTGTCCATGAAGCGCACGCGCTCCATGATCGTGTAGTCCTTGCCTTCCACGAAGGTTTTGCCGTTCGAAGCGGTATTCTGCGCTGCGGCCGGATTGGAGCCTGCATCGGCACAGGAGGCCAATACGAAGGAGAGGATCAGATAGGAGGGAAGAGAAGTGCGCATGGGGTCTTGCTTTGCACAAACCTATCGAGGCCGAGGCGGGATGTTAACACGTGGGACATCCCATGAACGGGGGAATGCCGATCAACGCCCCTTCTCCAGCTGCTTCCAGCTCTCTTGGAACGCCACGTTCGGGTCGAAGAGTGGATCGTTGCTCAGGATGTATGTGCCATCGGGACGGCTCCAGGCTTCGTTATACCCGCTGTTCAGTTCGATACTTCCCCCGCCTGGGTCCTTCCATGTCTCCACGCCGCGCAGGGTCTGGCTCCAGCCTTCGGCGATGCGGTCGCGGCTGGCTTGGCCTTCTTCCCACGTGCGTTGTTGCAGGTCCGCGGAGTAGTTCATGGCATCGCGTTGCATCGCCCGGCGCTTGGCCCCTTCCTGCCGCTCAACCGCCGCCACATTGTTGAACATGCGCTGCACGCCTGCCTGCCATTCCGGGTTCATTCGGAAACTTGCGAGCACAGAACTGAGCAGCTTGCGTGCTTCGGCCTCTTTGCCTGCCGGGCAACGGACCGCCACCTTCTGGTTGGCCGCGCAGGTATAGCTCGCGCTCTGCCCGCCCGTCAAGTAATTGGGCATCCACGCCACCGTCATACCTATGCTGCACAAGGCGATGCCGCCGCTGCCATCAGGGAAGCGCAAGGTGGCCAAAGCGGCGCTGGGGCGGTTCTCCACGCTCACGCCCGCTTGCTGGTACTGTTGGTTCGCGGCTTGGGCTTGTTCGCGGAGAACCTTGGTCATCTCTTCGTTCGGCTCCACGCTCAACACTTGCGCGCCCATTTCTTGCGCCATCGGCCCTTGCAGGAATTGCCCGGCGTCCATCGGTTGCGCGATCGGGCAGCGCTTGAACACCGGGTTCTGCTGCTGTTGCATCTGCGTCTGCAGCATCAGCTGATCGTCCCACCATTCCCATTGTTGCACCGGGTAGATCTCCAACGCCATGCTCCCGTCCGGACTGGTCACACTCACGCGGTTGCGGATGGATTCCACCATGCACGGGTTGCCCACCTGCCATGTGATCCCGCCTTGGCTCTTCCATCCTTTTGGTATCAGGATCGAATACGCTTCCATCGGTTGCCCGAAGCCGTTCGGATCGATCACGCGCAGGCGTTCGAGCACAACGTAATCCTTGCCTTCAACGAATTTCCTGGTGGGTTTCTGGTCTTCCGGAACGGCGGCTTGTTCCGTTGCTGAGATCACCCCATCTCCGTCCAGATCGATCGGAGCGGGCGAATTTCCACAGGCCAGAAGCAAAGCGGAAAGCAGGAATGGTCGTGTCATGGTGCGGGAGATGAGCGCTAAGCTACCGAATGCCCGGGACGAAGGACCGCTTCGGGTCCGTATGGGACAGGATCAGATCCGCTCCAACCGCACCACGTTCTCCACGTGGTAGGTGTGCGGGAACATGTCGATGGGCTGCACGTGCGTGATGCGGTACATGTCCTTCAGCAGTGACAGGTCGCGCGCTTGCGTGGCGGAATTGCAGCTCACGTACACGATGCGCGCGGGTGCCAGTTCGCGGATGCGCATGACCACGTCCTCGTGCATACCTGCACGCGGCGGATCGGTAACGAGCACATCTGGTTTGCCATGGCGCGCGATGAAGTCCGCGTTGAGCAGGTCCTTCAGGTCACCCGCTTCGAACTTCACATTGCTGATGTTGTTCAGCTCCGCGTTCTTCTTCGCGTCCGCGATCGCTTCGGGAACCAGTTCGGCACCGATCACTTCCGCGCAATGCCGAGCCAGGAAGAGAGAGATGCTTCCCGCACCGCAGTAGAGATCGTACACGTTCTCGTTTCCCGTAAGGCCCGCCAGTTCGCGCGTCACCTCGTACATCCGCTGTGTCTGATCCGGATTCGTCTGGAAGAAGCTCTTTGCGCCGATGCGGAACTTCAGGTTCGCGAAGCCTTCGTCCTTCAACTCTTCCACGATGTGGTCCTTGCCGTTGAAGGTCTTGATGTCCAGATCGAAGATGGTGTCGTTGCCCTTGGGATTGATCGTCCACAACAAGGAGGTGATGTTCGGGAACTCGGCCTTCACAGCGCCAAGCAAGGCCTTTTGTGCTTCCGGATGATCCTGCCCGAAGGCGATGAGCACCATGCATTCACCGGTCGTAGTGGTGCGCACCATCACCGTCCGCAGCCATCCTTCGTGCTTGCGGATATCATAGAAACCAGGCTCTTGTTTGCCAGCGAACGCGCGGATGAAGTTGCGCACGCTGTTGCTCGGCTCGGGTTGCAAATGACATTCATCCACCTGGAGCACCTTGTCGAAACCGCCGGGCACATGGAAGCCCAGCGCATTGCGGTCGGTGATGTCGCCCATACTTGCCAGTTCTTCCGAGGTGAACCAGCGGAAGGCGCTCGCGGTATACTCCAGTTTGTTGCGATAGTGTGTTGTGCGCGCCGATGGGATGATCGGCGCGACTTCCGGCAATTCCAATCCACCCAGGCGGATCAAGTTGTCTGTCACTTCCTGCTGTTTGAACGCCAATTGCTTCGGGTAGGAGAGATCCTGCCACTTGCAGCCGCCGCACACACCGAAATGCTTGCAGAAGGGATCCACGCGATCGGCGGACCGCTCCACGATGCGGATGGCCGTCGCCTCCGCCCAAGTCTTCTTCTTTTTGGTCACCTTCAGATCAGCCACATCGCCCGGTACCGCGCCGGTGATGAAGATCACTTGCCCATCACGCTTGGCGATGGCCTTGCCTGTGGCTCCGTATCCGGTGACCGGAATGTTCTCCCATACCGGCAACGTCTTTTTGTTCCTCATCAGGGCGCAAAGAAGGGGAGAATGGACGGTACGCCCCCCGATATCTTCGCCGCCCATTCAGCCAAGCATGCAACAGACCCGCACCGACCAACGCACCAAGACCCAACGCGCCATCGCGCTCGAAGAGCAATACGGTGCGCACAACTACCACCCGCTTCCGGTGGTGCTGGACAGTGGCAAAGGCGTGTTCGTATGGGACGTGGAGGGCAAGCGGTACTACGACTTTCTCAGTGCGTACAGTGCCGTGAACCAAGGCCATTGCCACCCGCGTTTGGTGAAGGTGATGCAAGAACAGGCCACGCGGATGACGCTCACTAGTCGTGCTTTTTACAACAGCGTGCTTGGCGAATACGCACAGACGGTGTGCGAGACCTTCGGTTATGAGAAGATGCTGCCCATGAACACGGGTGCCGAAGCCGTGGAGACCGCGCTGAAGATGGCCCGCAAGTGGGGCTATGAGAAGAAGGGGATCGCGAAGGACCAGGCGAAGATCATCGTTTGCGAAGGCAACTTCCATGGCCGCACGATCAGCATCGTGAGCATGAGCACCGATCCTGATAGTCAGGGAGGTTTCGGGCCGTTCACGCCGGGTTTCGAGGTGATCGCCTACGATGACATCCCTGCACTGGAAAAGGCGTTGGCCGATCCGAACGTGTGCGCCTTCCTGGTGGAACCGATCCAAGGGGAGAAGGGCGTGTTCACACCTGCGGATGACTACATCCCGAAGGCCATCGCGCTCTGCAAGGCGAAGAATGTGCTCTTTATCGCGGACGAGATACAGACGGGCATCGCACGCACGGGAAAACTCCTTGCATCGTGCTACAATACGGGGTGTTCCTGTGTCAGCGGAAGATGCGAGAATGACAAGAACCGCCGCCCGGATGTGGTGATCCTGGCCAAAGCGTTGAGTGGCGGCATGTACCCGGTAAGCGCCGTGCTGGCCGATCACGACATCATGGACGTCTTTACACCGGGCACGCACGGCAGCACTTACGGAGGCAACCCGATGGGAGCGAAGCTCGCGATCGAAGCGCTTTCCATCGTGAAGGACGAAAAGCTGGTGGAGAACTCGGACCGCTTGGGCCAGGTGTTCCGCGCGGAAATGCAGAAGCTGGTGGACAGCTACGACTTCGTGAAGCTCGTTCGTGGTCGTGGCCTTTTGAACGCGCTGGTGATCGAGTCACGCACCGCTTCCGACGGTTCACCGAAAACCGCTTGGGAACTCTGTCTGTTGCTGCGCGACAATGGGCTTCTCGCCAAACCCACGCACGGGGACATCATCCGTTTCGCACCGCCCTTAGTGATCACGGATGAGCAACTGATGGAGTGCTGCAACATCATCGCGCTGAGCGTGCAGCAGTTCGATTGAGACCTGGCCGGGCGCATGCGCTTCCCGATATTCGGGAGGCATGTGACCCTACTGCTTCGACTTGTCCACGGTCTGCACGAGCTTGCCGTGTTCGTAGTGGAGTTCGCGATAGATCTGGCCATCCGGAGCGTAGTCGTACTGGATGCCATGCTCCAGGCCGTTCTCCCAATGCTCCACGAATTTCTTGGTGCCGTTCTCGTAGTAATAGACCCACTCGCCGCTCTCCACGCCCTTGGCGAAGTTGCCGACGTATTCCAACTGGCCGTTCGGGTAGAAGACCTTCTCCATCACCTTTTCGGCCTCCTCACCCTTGCCTTTCATGAAGATGACCACCTCGGGTTTGCCGTTGGGATGGCTGCTGGCGACGTGCTTGTGGGTGG
>JANOPI010000550.1:0-7091 GCA_031421755.1 Flavobacteriales bacterium
AGCGCCCCGGCCCTGCGTGGAGGCCCGATCCGCGAGCATTCCTGCAACGAACAACGCGTTGAAGAAGGCGAAGAGCACCACACCCCACTGGCGGGCGAGCAGGTTTTCCGTCACCATACAGATGAGCAGGAAGACCAGGAAGGCGAGGCATGTTGCGTTCCGTTGGCGCCAAGCATTCCAGAGCAAGGTGCCGAAATAGCCGACGAAAAGCAGCACCCCTCCGATGCCGAAGCAGAGCCACCAATGGAGAAACTGGTTATGCGTGCCGTAACTGCCATCCAACAGCAAAGGGATCTCGAACTGTTTGTAGCACGCGTCGAGTGTGGCCTGGGCCTGGGCCTGTCCTGTGCCCAAGAGCCAGTTCGCAGCGATCGTTTCCACGGAACAGATCGCTAGAGGCAAACGGACGTTGGTCGAAGTTACCTCGCTCTGGGAAGCTGGGATGGTAAAGTCGCGGAAGATCTCCGAACTTCTTTCCCGCATGCCCGGAGATAGCGCCAGAATGAGCACGATCGCAACGAACACGCCGAGCATTCCGCGCCACGCCTCCTTGCGCGGTATCCGCACCAGGGCGATCAGCAAGGCCGCTGTGGCGAAGGCGAACAAGGGCATGCGCGAAGCCAGTGCCACGCCAGCGAGAAACAGTGCGCCGATCCCGATCCAACGGAGCGTCCGTTGTGGCGCATCGTCCAGCAAGCGCACGATCTGGAAGAGCGCCGCGAGGAAGTAGTAGTAGGCGGCGTATGGCGGATGGAGCCCTGTGAGAAGCCCGAACTCCGCTCGGTAGGTATAGATGTACCCGGGTTCATCGACGACCACGAGCGGTGCATCCGTGATCAGCACCATGGCGTTCGAGAAGACGGCAAGTGCTACGGCGGCGATGGTGAAGACATTCATCAACGCCTCACGAAAGCGTTTGGTGGCCGGTGCGCCGAAAAGCAGGAAAGCAACAGGGAAGAGCAGCAATGCCGTACTGCGTTCAGCGTATTTCCACCCGATGGCCATGTCCGGAGCGCGGAACATGTCAAGCAGCATCATGAAGAATGGCAAAGCGAGAAAGACGGTCCATCGCATGTGGTACCGGCTGAATGGAACAGGGTCGATGATGGCACGGAGTGCGAGGAACACGAACCACATGAGGATCACCCAGGTCATCGGTTCCATGCCCAAGAGCGGCATGCATGCGACAGCCAGCGTGGCGATCGGTACGGCTCCCCAGAGCCCGGCGCGTACCCATTGATCACGCATGGCCGGTAGTGTGCTGGACGATCCTGCGGATCTGTTCGCGGAATCGTTCGCGGGTGAAACGGTCCATCCCGTTGCGAAGTCGCTCCGGATCCGATCGGGTGCTTCTCCGTTCATGCCGGAGTATGGCCTCACGGATGACAGCGGGCTCATCGCTTTCGTAGAAGGAACCGCCATGCGCTTCATCCACCGTTTCCAGATAGCCGCCTGCACGCAACGCGATCACGGGGGTTCCACAGGTCTGCGCTTCGATCACCGTAAGGCCGAGATCCTCTTTCGCCGCGCATACCAGTGCGGTGGATCGTTGCATCGATTCCACGAGTGCGGGTTGGTCGAGTTCTCCAGTGAAGCGCACGTTCGCCCCGGCCAATGCCCGCAGGCGCGCAGCATCCGGTCCGTCGCCAACTACGGTCAACGTAAGTGAAGGCAGCTCGCGGAACGCTTCAATTATGCGATCGATCCGTTTGTATGGAACGAGGCGTGAAACGGTCAAGTAGCCTTTTCTGTCGCCGGTGAACAACGGGAACGCAACAGGATCCACGGGTGCGTAGATCACATCCGCATTGCGGCCATAAAGGCGCTGTACCCGCTCCGCCACATGTTGGCTGTTCGCGATGAAATGGTCCACATGCGCACTGTTCGCCTTGTCCCATTTCCGCAGCGAGCGCAGCACGCGTTTCAGGATCCACGCTTTCCAGGATCGTATGCCATGATCGCGCATGTAGCCCTCTTCGTCCACCCAGGCCCAGCGCATCGGCGTATGGATGTAGCACACATGCTTCTGACCGGTGTGCTTGCGCACGCCCTTCGCCACCGCATAGCTCGAACTGATGATCAGGTCATATCCGCGCAGATCCAGGTCTTCGATGGCCCGCGGGAAGAACGGCAGGTACTTGCGGAAGTGCGGCCGTGCGAACGGTAGATTTTGGATGAAGGTGCTGGTCGCTCGTTTTCCGTGCAGGATGAAGGCGCGGTCCTTGTCGCTCAGGAAGTCAACAAGGGCAAAGACATCCGCATCATAGAGATCGATGAGTTCACGGGTCACCTTTTCGGCCCCGCCGCTTTCGGTCAACCAGTCGTGTATTACAGCAACGCGCATCAAGCGCGAAGTACGGGATCGAGGGCTTCATGCAGTGCCTCCGTCGTGCGTTCCACGCTGAAGTCGAGCGATCGCGCGTGGCCTTTTTGGACTGAGATACTACGTTCCTTCACGTCGTTCAGGGTTACCATGGCGCGCATCATGTTGCGCGTGTAGCCGATGTCGGCTTCAAGCACGGCATCTCCGAATTGCTCGGTGAAGACCTTCAAATGCGCGGTGATCACGGGGCAGCCCAAGGTGATCGCTTCCAGCACGGGCAGGCCGAACCCTTCATAATAGGAAGGCTGGATCAGGGCGATGGCGTTCCGATATAGAGCGCTCAGGCGGGCATCCTCCACATCCGAGAGTACATGGATATGGGGATCCATGGGGATCACCACCGGCATGAAGGCCCTGTGCGTTCGCCCTACGATCACCAGGTCGAATGCGGGTTCGCGCAGGCCGGTGAACCAGTTTAGCGCGCGGTCGATCCCTTTTCGCGGATCCAAGGAAGCCACCACCAGGTAGTAGGGTCTGTTCAGTCCCATCGTTTCCGAAGGGTCCATCAGCCCGGGCGAAACGTAAGGCGGTACGATGCTCAGCCGGTCCTCGGGCACGGCATAGTAGCGCATCAGTTCTTCGCGGATGGAACCGCTCACGGTGATCACCCGATCAGCGCGTCGCACCATGCGGGGGATCAGCAGTTTGTACCACGTGGCGAAGCGCGCATTGAACCATTCCGGATGGTGCAGGAAGGCCAGATCATGCACTACAGGCACATGGTGCTGGGTACGCAACGGGCCGGTATTGGCGGGGGAAAGCAGCACATCGCCATTCTCCAAGGCGCGCGGCAAGGCCATTTGTTCCCAGACGTGCCCAGTGGTATTGCCGTGTCGCACGATGTCCAGACCGAAAGCGTCCAGATCCTCGGCAGCGCCCTTGGGCACGATCACCCGGGCAGTGGGCCATTCCTTGGCGATCACACGGAGAAGCAGGCGGCCGTAGCGTTCCACCCCTGTTGTGGGGCGTGTTAGGAAACGGCCATTGATGACGAGCGCCATGGTGGTGGAGAGGATAGGCGCGCGGGAAGAGGGCGCTGCGAAGCGCGAAAATAGGAGGTGCGGCCATGGCACGCAGCAGGCATGTGCCACCCGTCTAACTTGCGCTGCGATCCATGGAAGCCGTTTTGCCAGCCACCCGCCTGCGCCGCACCCACACGCCGTTGCTGTTGGCGCTGGCCTGGAAGAACGTGCGCCTGCGCTACAAAAGCTCGCTGTTGGGTTTCGTTTGGACACTGTTGAATCCATTGCTGTTCCTGGGGATCTTCCTCTTGATCTTCGGTCAAGCCTTTCCGCAAGTGCCGAACTACCCGGTCTTCGCGCTCACCGGACTGGTGTTCTGGACCTTCTTCTCCACGGTCACCGGCCATATGCTCGGGGCCTTGGTAGAAAACGCGAACGTGCTGAAAAGCCTGGCGGTGCCACCGCTCGCCTTTCCCCTTGGGCAGTTGCTGGCTGGCCTGTTCAACCTGGCGCTCTCCTTCATTCCGTTGGCGTTCATATTGGCGTGGTTCGGTTGGCGGCCCATGCCCTCGCACCTGCTGATCGTGCCGGCCGCTGCGTTGTTCGCCCTTTTCATTTATGGCATCGGCTTGGGCCTTTGCGCGCTGAACGTGTACTTCCGCGACATCGGCCTGCTGTGGAACGCGCTGCTACCGGCCTTTTTCTACCTCACACCGATCGCCTACCCGGCGGAGCTGGTGCCGGATCGCTTGCGCTGGATCGCGGAGCTGAACCCGCTGTACCACTTCATCACGTTGGTACGTGCCATCATCGTTGAAGGCATGGTTCCCGCACTGCGCGAATGGATAGTGGCAACGCTTATCGCTGGGGTGGCAGTGGTTGTTGGAATGGGCTTGCATCACCTGCTGCGGCGGGGCTATATCGCCAACTACTGAGATGCAGCAGGAACGGAACCGGATCGAGCTGCGCGGCCTGAGCGTGGACTACCTGGTGCAGCGGCATGGTTCGCGCAGCATCAAGGAGTACCTCGTCTCATTCGGTTCGAAGCGTTTGTTGGAACGTAAGCGGATCCTCACCGGCGTGGATCTTTCCATCGCTGCCGGTGAATGCTTCGGCATCGTTGGCCGGAACGGGAGCGGAAAGAGCACTTTGCTGCGTGTGCTCGCGGGCATCGTGGAGCCAGTGGAAGGCACGGTCCGAACGCGCGGCACGATCGCACCGATGCTTGGCCTTGGCGTTGGGCTGGAACCGGAGCTCACCGGCTTGGAGAACGCGAAGCTGTGCGCGGCGCTCATGGGCTGTGACCGGTCAGGCACGCAGCGCACGTTGGAGAACGTACGGTCATTCAGCGGGCTGGTTGAAGATGATCTGCGCATGCCGGTAAAGCGGTACAGTTCCGGCATGATGGCGCGCTTGGGATTCTCGATCGCCACGGCCAATGATCCGGACGTCCTCTTGGTGGATGAAGTACTCGCCGTGGGGGATGCGGGTTTCCAGCGCAAGTGCTACGAACGGATCGAAGCGTTGAAGAAGAGTGGAGGCACGATCGTTCTGGTCAGTCATTCGTTGGGCGAAGTGCAACGGTTGTGTGATCGTGCGGCCTGCATGGAGCAAGGTCGGGTGGTGAAGACCGGAAACCCGCATGAGGTCGGTATCCACTACCACGGCCTGCTCGGAATACCCGCTCTGGCATGAACCCCCGCAGCGAGCAAAAGAACGTGTTGGAACGGACCACCACCACCGCCTTGGTGGATGTGGTAGTGCCCTGCTTCAATGATGGTGCGTTCCTCCAAGAAGCGTTGGAAAGTCTTGGCACCGATCGGAGCAAGGGGGCGGGCGTGATCATCGTCAATGATGGAAGCACGGATGCTGGAACGCTGGACGTGCTCGCCGGCCTGCGCATGCGCGGCTTCCGGGTGATCGACCAGCCGAATGCGGGTTTGCCGGCAGCACGGAATGCAGGTTGGCGTGCGTCCTCCGCGCCATACGTGCTGTTCGTGGATGCGGATAATCGCATCGATCCCACGCTCTTGGACAAGGCCGCTGTATGGATGGAAGCGGATCCATCGATCGCGGTCGTGTATTCGGACAAGATCGAATTCGGTGAACGCAGTGGGATCGTAGAGCAGGCTGAAGTCTCACTCGGCGCCTTGCTTGTTGGCAATCGCTTCGATGCGTGCGCTGTTGTTCGACGCGATGCGCTGGAAGCGGTTGGTGGCTATGACGAAGCCATGCGTGATGGCTATGAGGACTGGGAACTCTGGATCCGCTTGATGAGCGCGGGCCATGGATTCTGCCGTATTCCGGAACCGCTCTTCGGTTACCGCGTGCGGGAAGGTTCCTTATTGGCGCGCGCTGCCGATCCTGAAGTGAGAGGATCGATCCTGGCGCATGTCACGCGAAAGCACGAAGCCCTTTTCGCCGAGCATACCCGCACGGTGGTAACTGAACTTCACCGTATCCAAGCGCATGATCGGTTGCTCGTTCTGCATGCGGAGAAAGTGGCCGCGGAAGCGAAGGCCAGTGCTTCGAGAGCACTGCATGCCGCGCGGGATGCCGGTGACGCCTTGGTCGACTTGCGCAAGGAGCGGGACGATCAACAGGCGTTGATCGCTGGGCTTGAGCAGCGTATTGAACGGGGTGAAGACGCGATCGCGGTTGCTTCGGCGAACGTACACCGAACAGAGGAATCCCTGCTGCGATTGGGTAAGGAGAAGGACGCGTTGGCTACGGAAGCGCACCGGTTGGTGGGCGAAGTGGACAAGGCTCTGCGTGCGTTGGACGTACACAGGGAGCATGGCCGGGCCTTGCAGGCACTGCTCGGCCAGTATGAAGAACGGATCAGGTCCATTGAAAGCAGCCGTTTGTGGCGTGCGCGGCGAGCCTATCACAAGATGCGGGCGCTTCTGCGAACAGGGAGCGGCACCACACGGACCGGCTTCAAGTGGCTGCGGCGGATCACCTTCCTGGTAAGCGGGAAAGGCCGATTGATCCTGCGGAAGTTCTTGGCCAAGATCTTCCGCACCTTGTACGTGTGGACCGAGATCCGGCCGGTGCGGATCCTTGTGGGTGAGGAGGAAATGCGCGCCGCGATCGTGGACCATTCCGATCCGTATGCGCAATGGATAGCGAAACACTTCGCGCGCCCCGGGGATCTGCGAGGCTATCGGGAGGACGTGCCAACACTCGCTTACCAGCCGCTGGTGAGCATCGTGATGCCCGTGTACGATCCTCCGATCGGACTGTTGGATGCGGCGATCCGTTCGGTAGTGGATCAGGTGTACCCGAACATTGAACTGTGCATCGCTGATGATCGGTCACCGAGCGTGGCCGTGCGCACGTGTCTGGAGGAATGGCAGGCGAAAGATCCGCGGATCAAGGTTGTTTTCCGCACGGAGAACGGGCACATCAGCAAGGCCAGCAACAGTGCATTGGAATTGGCCGCGGGCGAATTCACCGCTCTGATGGACCACGATGACCTGCTTGCACCGGACGCGATCTACCACGTGGTGAAGCGGCTGAATCGCGACCGGTCATTGGATGTGTTGTACACCGACGAGGACAAGATCGATGAGGACGGGGCGCACAGCGATCCGCACTTCAAGCCCCAGTGGTGCCCGGATCATCTGTTGAGCCGCAACTACTTCGGGCATCTGGTCGTGGCGCGCACATCCTTGCTGAACGACATCGGTGGTTTCCGCGTTGGATTCGAGGGCAGCCAGGATTACGATCTGCTGTTGCGCTTG
>JANOPI010000551.1:0-8347 GCA_031421755.1 Flavobacteriales bacterium
GCCGGTAGAAGTGGCGCTGGAGTACAATACTTCGTACCAGGAATTCGTCTTTTCCTACGTCTATAAGATCAATACCTTCGAGGTCGGTACGCACGTAGCGGGCTTCCGCTCGGCGGTGACGCGGGTGCTGAAAACCTACGGCGACAAGAACAAGCTGTTCGAAAAAGCCAAGGTGGAAATCACCGGTGATGACTTCCGCGAAGGCCTCACGGCCGTTATCTCGGTGAAGGTGATGGAGCCGCAGTTTGAGGGCCAGACCAAAACCAAGCTCGGCAACTCCGAGGTGAGCGGCGCGGTGAACTCGGTAGTGGGGGAGATTCTGACCCAGTACCTGGACGAGAATCCCAACCAGGCCAACCGCATTATGGAGAAGGTGATTCTGGCCGCCAAGGCCCGCATTGCCGCCCGCAAGGCCAAGGACATGGTGCAGCGCAAGGGCGTGCTGAGCAGCAACAGCCTGCCGGGTAAGCTGGCCGACTGCTCGGAGTCGGACCCCGAAATCTGCGAGCTCTACCTCGTCGAAGGAGACTCGGCTGGTGGCACCGCCAAGCAGGGCCGCAACCGTGAGTTCCAGGCCATCCTTCCCCTGCGAGGCAAGATCCTCAACGTGGAAAAGGCCATGCAGCACAGGATCTATGAGAACGAGGAGATCCGCAACATGTACACCGCCCTCGGCGTGAAGGTGGGTACCGAGGAGGACAGCAAGGCACTCGACATCAGCAAGCTCCGCTACCACAAGGTGATCATCATGTGCGATGCTGACGTCGACGGCAGCCACATCCAGACGCTGATCATGACCTTCTACTTCCGCTACATGAAGGAGCTGATCGAGAACGGCCACCTCTACATCGCCACCCCGCCGCTCTATCAGGTGCGCAAAGGGAAGGAGCAGCAGTATTGCTGGAACGAGGCCGAGCGCGATGTCGCCATCGAGCGCATGAAAGGCCCGAACAAGGACACCAACGTGAACGTGCAGCGCTACAAGGGTCTCGGTGAAATGAACGCCGAGCAGCTCTGGGAAACCACCATGGACCCCCAGAACCGCACGCTGCGACAGGTCACCATCGAGAACGGTGCCGAAGCCGACCGCATCTTCAGCATGCTCATGGGTGAGGACGTTCCTCCGCGCCGCGAGTTCATCGAGAAGAACGCGGTGTACGCGAAGCTCGACGTGTAGCACAGGCATCTTGCCTGTGCGATCGATATGCGAGAGCCCCGGCAACGGGGCTTTTGCGTTCCTTGTGGAGTGCAGAGGATATCACAGTTTGTGACATCCTCGATCGAAGTCTACTTTGGCTCGCATGCCGAAACCCAGAACGATCCCACGCAAGCGCAAGGCGCTTCAGATGGCCATCATTCCGGCCGGTGCCATCGAAGGGCTCATCTTCGAGGTGCGTGGTGTGAAGGTGATGCTGGACATCGACCTGGGTCTCTTTTTCGGGAGCGATACGCGCAAGCTCAAACAACAGGTGAAGCGCAATCCCGAACGGTTCCCGAACGACTTCATGCAGGTCCTGACCAAGCCTGAAGTCGAAGGCATCATTGAACTCAATCCGCGGCTCGCCACGCTGAAGTTCTCCAAGGTTCCACCCATGGTTTTCACCGAGCAAGGCGTTGCCATGCTTGCCAGCGTGATGAAGACGGACCGTGCGATCGCCATGAGCATCGAGATCATGCGCGCCTTCGCCCAGTATCGCGCGTTGCTCATGGACAACCATGAACTGCGCCGCGAGATCAGAACGCTCGACGCCAAGCTCAACCGTACCGTGCAGGACCTGATGGGGCGCATAGACGGACTCGCTGCCAAAGTGCTCGTGAAGTCCGCAGCCAAGCCGCGCAAGCGGATCGGCTTCAAGCCCTGAGCGGCTTCCAGAGGATGTCACAAACTGTGATATCCTCAAACAATGCCCATTCAAGGATCATTGATTTGTGAGCGTGCGCAATCGTGAAACACGCGAGCGCGGTGGGGACATCGAATCGTCGAAAACAGGATGAGGGCGCTCAGTCCAGAAACATTTCCAACGCGTCCTTGATCGGTACTTCGAAGTGGGTGCAGCCACTGCACGTATGGACCATCCGCTTCGAGCGCCTCAATTTTTCCGTGACCATCAATTCCTGCTGGGGAATGACCATGCCTGCCTTCTGTAACCGGATCACCGCTTCTGTGGCGTATGTCTGGTAGACCGCGTCCGTGTCATGTAGCCAGTTGAAGATAGCTGCGGTGTCCCGAAACTGGATCATCTGCTCTGTCGTGACGCGTGGCTCCGGGTCGATGCCTGCGATTCCGCAGTGCTTGCCGTATGGCTGCCCTTTCGGGAAGTCCGGTAGTTGCGCGTAGCATACGCTGCTCATAACGGAGAGCAAGGTTGATAGCAAAGGTGTCCGCATGACTCTCAGAAGCTACTTCACCACCGTCACATGCCCGATCAGATCATACTCTTCGCGGGTGATGATGTCCTTGCAGTGCATCTTCCACACGTACACATCCTGCTGCACGATCTCGCCGTTCAGGCCGCCGTCCCATTTTTCGCCGATGGTCTCGGAGGTGAAGATCCGCAGGCCCCAGCGGTCGAAGATCATGAACGCGTACTCATCAGCGATCGCGGGCACGTTGAAGATGGGCGCGAAGTCATCGTTGATGTCGTCGCCGTTCGGTGAGAAGGCGTTCGGTACGGTGACGAAGAGCTCATCGAGCACAACGATGGGCTGGCAGATACTGTCCGCGCAGCCATTGCCGTCCATGGCGGTGAGGCACACGGTGTAGATGCCGCCGAGCACATCTGGGAAGGTGAAGGTCGGGTTGCCTTCGGTGCTGGTGGACAGGCCACCGAAATCCCAGAGGAAGGTTGTGGCGTAACCGCTCTGGTTGGTGAATGCCACGGTGGTGCCGCTCACGCTCATCGTGTCCGGTGCGCCGTAGAAACCTGCCGTGACGGGTGGCGGACTGGCGATCATGGCGGGAGAGGAGGCGAGGCATCCATTCGCGTCCTGCATCATCACCACATAACCGCCTGCGCACAGGTCAGCGAGCACGTTGTTCTCCACCCACGCATCGCCGCCGTCGATGCTGAAGAGCACGCCCGCGCCGTCCACGACGTTCACGTAACCATCGCAACTGCCGATGCAGTTCTCATCGCCGATGCCGAGCGCGTCGATGACCAGGGGCACTGGTTCGCCGATCGCATAGTTCACCGTGCCGATGCAGCCGTTCGCATCAGTGATCGTTATCCCGTAGCTCCCCGCACAGAGGCCCGATGCTTCCATCGCGCCAGTGCCTGCCACGTTGCTGCTCCATTGCATCGTGTAGTCCGGTGTGCCACCGAGGATCGTGAGCGTGGCGGTGCCGTCGCAGGCATCATGGCAGATCGCATCGGTGGTCGCGGCCGTGGCCACTACCGGGTCGCTGACTTCCACCACGACCACGGACATGTCATGCCCGCATGGAGGAGTACCGTTAAGCGCGTAGGTGTACGTGCCTTCAACATCGATAGACGGGTCCATGAACCCGCTGTTCATGTTGTTTCCTGGAGCGGTCCACACGCCTCCCGTATCGGGTGTTCCCCCAAGCAGTTCGAAGAGATCCATCGCATCAGCGTCCGGGCAGAGCGTGATGCTGCCATCCATGCCCGCGTCAGGCGGAACGGAAAGGGTCATCGTCACGGTTGCTGATGCCGCTGCACAAGGAACAGCGCCTGGAACCGTATAGGTGTATACCCCGGCAGCGTCCTGTGCGGGGTTGAACAAGCTCGTATGCGGTGCGCCACCAGGTGCGGACCATGTGCCTCCGACCTCAGGTGTTCCGGTCAAGAGGGTGAAGAGCTCGACCGCACCGGAGGTGGTGCAGAGCGATGCGCTACCGTCCGTTCCCGCGTCGGGCGGGATCGAAACAGTGACGACCACATTGCTGCTGGCATCCGCGCAAGGTTCAGGAGCATCCAACAGGTAGGTGTACTCACCCGGTAGCATCATTGCTGGATCGAAGAAACCGTCCGCACTGGCGCTTGGACCACTCCAGGTGCCGCCTTCGTCCGGTGAGCCTTCCAGCCGCTCGAACAGGTCTTCCGCCGCATCGCTCTCGCAGAGCAACAAAGATCCGTTCCCGCCGGGATCGGGTTCATTCACCACGTTCATCGACACCACCGCTTGCGCGCTCGGGCAGGGCGCTGCACCATTCACCGTGTAGATATATTCGCCGGGTATGTCCACGGCCGGGTTGAAGAGCAGGCCGTGTGCGATGCCTTGGGGATCGGTCCATGTGCCGCCGGGCTCAGGTGTTCCTTCCAGCACGTCGAACAGGTTCGCTGCGGATGAGCTCACGCAGAGCAGCGCGCTACCGTTCGTTCCCGGATCCGGTGGTTGCACGGTGACGATCGTGACTACGCTGCTCACGCTTGTACAGGGCGCAGGTACTTCGATGAAGTAGGTGTAGTCGCCAGCGGTCATCGTTGCCGGCTCGAATTGTCCATCGGTCACGGAACTCGGACCGCTCCACGTTCCACCGATATCCGGCGTTCCTCCCAGTTCGGCGAAGAGGTCAACGGGCGCATCGCTTGTGCATACCGTGCGCAGGCCATCCGTTCCTGGGTCAGGTTCCGTGGCGATCGTAACGGTTACCGCTGCGAACGTCGCCGCGCAGGGGGCAGGGGAGGGCACGGTGTAGAAATAGTCACCCTCCGCGTCGGAAGCGGGGTCGATGAGATCCGTGTGCGGCACGCCGTTGAGATCCCACGCGCCACCAGGATCAGGTGTTCCACCAAGGAAGCTGGACAGAAGGACAGGATCCCCGCTCGCGCACAGCACGGCTGTTCCGAATGTGCCCGGATCCGATGAAGAGTTCACCACTACTTCCACCACAGCGCTCACGGCAGGACACGGAACAGTACTCGTCACGGTGTATACGTAGCTGCCCGATGGATCGATCGTTGGATCCAGCGTGCTGCTGTGGGGTTGGCCATCAAAGCTCCACGTGCCATCGTATGCCGGGGTGCCGATGAGTTGGGCGAAGAGGTCTTCCGGCCCATTGGTCGTGCAAATGGTCAGTGTACCATCGAGCCCTGCATCAGCCGGTGCCACCAACGCGATGGTGACCGAACTGCTCGCGCTCACGCAGGGCGGTGGTACATCGATGAAGTATTGGTATGTGCCCGGTCCATCGATCGCTGGATCGAATGCGCCCGTATGCGGCGCGCCACCGGGTGTGGTCCATGCGCCGCCATCATCAGGTGTTCCGCTCAGCAGGTCGAGCAACGCGAACGGGGCGTCCGACATACAGACGGTCGCATCGCCCGGCAGGCCCGCATCGGGATTCGATGTCACATTCACCAGAACAGTTGCTGAAGCGTTGATACACGGCGCTGTACCGGCCAAAGTGTACGTGTATGTGCCCGGTGTTCCCGTCGCCGGATCGAATGCGCTGGTGATCGCTCCGCCACCGGGTGCGGCCCATGTTCCTCCGGCTTGTGGCGTTCCGTTCAAGTGGTCGAACAGGTCGATCGCCGGGCTGGCTGAACACAGGAGGATCGCACCATCGATACCAGCATTCGGAGCGGTGGTGATGTTCACCTCGATCTGCGCGGTCGCGTCGGGACAAGGGCCGCTACCGATCACCGTGTACGTATACGTTCCCGGTTGGTGGATACCCGGATCCAAGGAACCCGCGAAGGCCGATCCATCCGGTGCGGTCCATGTGCCCGGAGCATCCGGCGAACCGCCCAAGGCCGAGAAGAGACCGACCACGGTGCCGTCCGTACACAGGTCGAGGCTGTTGTTCTCGCCAGCATCGGGTGGTGTCATCACCGTGACCAGAACGAGCGACGCATCGCTCAGGCATGGAGCACTACCGGAGACCGTGTATGTGTAGATGCCGCTCATGTCGGAAAGCGGATCGAGCGTGCCGGAGTGCGCGCTGCCGTCCGGCGCGGTCCACGTCCCGGTCGGTTCGGGCGATCCACCGAGCTCGGCCATCAACCCTTGGGGCGCATCGGTCATGCACAGCACCACGTCGCCGTTTGTTCCCGCATCGGGTGGTGTGTTCACGGTGACGGTAACTACGGACGCGACCAGCGGGCATGGCTGCACACCGATAAGCGTATAGGTGTAGTCACCGGCTTCGTCCGTTGCGGGGTTGAACGTGCCGTCGGAACCATTGCCGGAAGGGGATGTCCATGTGCCGTTCGCATCCGGTGATCCGCCGAGGGCAGGAAAGAGCAGTACAGGACCATCGGTGGAACACAGAGTGATCGCCCCGTTCGTGCCCGGATCCGGACCGGCTTGCACAACCACCGTCACCGTGCTGCTCGCGTTGGAACATGGCGGTGGGACGTTGATCGTGTAGGTATAAATACCGGCCGCGTCGGTGGAAGGATCAAAGCTTCCGCTGTGTGCATTGCCGTTCGCATCCGTCCATGTTCCACCGGCATCCGGTGCGCCGCCGATGTTGGTGAAGAGATCGACCGGCGTACCACCGGTACACAGCACGAGGGCCCCGTTCACACCGGCATCCGGCTCGTCATTCACCGTGACTTCCACCAACGCGCTCGCACTGGCGCATGGTGCCATCCCCGTGACGGTATAGGTGTAGGTGCCGGAGGCATCCGACCCGGGGACGAAGGTCAAGTCCGTCGCATCGCCGAGCGGATCGGTCCATGTACCTCCAACATCAGGGGTGCCGTTCAGCGCGGCGAACAATGAAGTTCCTGATCCACTGATGCACAGCGAAAGGCTTCCGTCCGCTCCAGCGACAGGTGGCTGTTGCACGCTGACCGTAACCGTCGCGCTCACGCTGGAACACGGCGCGGGAACAGCGATGGTGTACGTGTAGTCACCGGGAGCATCGATGGTCGGATCGAACGCGTCCGAGTGCGCCGAGCCGTCCGGGGCTGTCCATGTTCCCCCAATGTCAGGGCTGCCGCCGAGCGAACCGAAGAGCAACGCCGGTGCGTCGGTCGTGCAGAGCGTCAACAAACCATTGATGCCAGGATCGGGGTAGGAGATCACTTGCACGTCCACCGAGGCACTGGCGAGGGGACAAGGTGCAGTGCCGGTGACGGTATAGGTGTAGAGGCCCGGTGTGCTTGTGCCGGGCAGGAAAGTGCCATTGAACGCGCCGCCTCCAGGCGCACTCCATGATCCTCCGGCGTCAGGGCTTCCGAGCAAGGACCCGAACAGATCGGTCGGCGGGCTCGATACACACAAGACTTCGGCCCCATCCTGGCCCGGGTTTGGGGGTGTTTGCAGCGTGACGGTGACCGTGCTGTTCACGCTCGCGCAGGGCAGGGGCACCGAGATCGTGTATGTGTATGCCCCGGCCGCGTCGATCGCCGGATCCATGGTACCCGAATGCGCGCTGCCATCAGGCGCGGTCCATGCGCCACCGGCATCAGGCGAGCCGTTGAGCACGCCGAACAGATCCTGCGTAGTTCCCGAAGTACACAAGGTGATGTTTCCCGCCGTACCAGGATCGGGAATATCCATCACCGTCACATCTACGGTCGCGCTCGCAGGAGGACAGGGTGCGGTTCCAGCAACGGTGTAGGTGTATATCCCGGGTGTACTGGTGCCGGGCACGAACGAACCGCTGAAGGGACCTCCGCCCGGTGCGGTCCATGTTCCGCCAGCATCGGGCGAACCGTGAAGCGAGCTGAACAGGTCGAGTACCGGACTGGTCACGCACAGGAGTTCAGATCCGTCCGCGCCCGGATCCGGCGGCGCTTGAAGCGAAACGGTCACCGTGCTGCTCACGCTGGGACAAGGAGCGGGTGCCGCGATCGTGTAGGAGTAGTTACCTGCCGCATCGCCAGTTGGATCCACCGTTCCCGAATGCGAACCTCCACCGGGCGCGGTCCATGATCCACCAACATCCGGTGATCCGCCGAGCAGGATAAAGAGGTCTTGTTGTGTGCCGGACGTACATAGCGTAATGTTCCCGTTCGTTCCAGCGTCCGGTATCGAGGTAACGGCCACTTCCACCGATACACTCCGATTGGCGATCGGCATGGTTAACCATCGTGCCGTGACAAACCTTGTCAAGTAGTAGACGCCGCTGACCAGCAATAGGGTGTAGGCCAACAAGTTCAATTGCAGAACGAGGGCGGCAAACGTCAGCAGAATTGCCGCGACGAACCACCTCATTTCTTTTCCTCAATAATTGGGACGGCCAGTTCACCGAGAATCTCGCCGACGATTTTTTCGGCAGTTATTTGGCGCAAGCGGCTTTCAGGTTTGAGAATCATGCGATGGTTCAGGACCGGAGGAGCGACCAGTTTGATATCGTCTGGCAAAACGTAGTTGCGACCTCGAATTGCCGCCAATGCCTGAGACGTTCGAAACAGCGAGATGGATGCTCGTG
>JANOPI010000552.1:0-7990 GCA_031421755.1 Flavobacteriales bacterium
GATCCGTCATCAAGTCCCGTTGATGCCTACACCTGGGTAGCGGGGCGTGGCGATCCATCATCAAGTTCCGGTGGGGCGACCACCAGCGGATCTGAATGGTGGTACCGCTCAAAATCCTATGCCGGCATTGGAGACTTCTTCCGCCCAGGGCACCCAACCCCGACTTTTACACATGACCGGATCGACCTGCTCTGGCACCGGCTTCGCCTGCGCGACCTGCCCGAAGGCATCGACACCTGGCGACCGTGGCAGCGCTAGCACTTGTTCCTGGATGACCTCTCGTGCGAGGAATTGGTTGAACCCGTTTCAGAAGCTACACCGAACCGGGCCGAACAAGTACTCGCCTACCAGGCCGCCTGCCTTACCCTGCCACCAAGGTGTGCAACGTCGAAATGGACCTATGGCGTGTATGCCCGCGCCAACGACTGCCCAGCCGACCGTGAAGTCCAGCCAGAGAACTCGTGGAGCACCTCACCGGTCGATGTAACGCCGCATGACTGGGACGCCTTTGCGCACGAGTACAACCGTGCCCTCATGTTGGACCTGATCCGTGCCATAGACAGCCTGAGTGCCACACTCCGCAAGGACACCATAGTGGTGATGCCTTGAACGAACGCCTGAACCCCAAGCCCATGACAAGAGCCTGAAACCACACGACCGGCGCTGGCTGAACAAGAGTAGGCAGCGCTACACCGACTGAAGCGGTCTTACCTTCGGGTGCTCCAGCGTAAGCCTGAACGCATGTGGGCACTGAAAGACAACGAGGGCAATTGACCGGATGATGCGAACGCATCAATACGAACAACGAACGATGACTCTCCAACTAGTGAACAATGGGTGGCCCGGCGCTGGCCTCGGCTGCGTGCTGGGCTGCCTATTGTTCATTACCACCTTCCGCTGTGAAGCGCAAGGCAATCTTGTGCCAAATCCAAGCTTCGAGGAAACCGACACCTGCTTTTCGGGTCTTGGCTTTACCGCTGAGTACCATCCCACTTCGTGGATGTCCTTCAGCCCATCTCCGGACCATCTCATGGGCTGCCAACCCGATGGCTGGCTTACGGATGTCCCGTACAACATCTTCACGTATCAACAGGCGAAAGATGGCATGGCCTATTGTGGGATGTGGTCGTTCGCCAGACAGTTCATCAATACGCGTGAGATGGTTGGAGTGCGATTGACTGAACCCCTGGTAGTCGGCGAGACCTACTATGCCAGCATGTACGTTAATGCGGGCTACGGTGGTAGTGAAGAACCGGGGTTGGCCATCGACCGATTCGGAATGGTGTTCAGCGTCGATTCATTCGGGCTGAACAATGCTGCGAATCCAACCTTCGCCTTGCGCAACTATGCCCACGTGTTTTCACAGGAGGTCATTCTGGACACAGCCGATTGGGTCTTCTTGGAGGGTTCATTGGTTGCTGATTCGGCCTACCAGTTCCTGGTCATAGGAAACCACTTCGCAGACGCCCTGACGGACACAGTGAGGATCGGACCCGGATATCCATGGGCCTACCTTCTCGTGGACCAAGTGTGCGTCTCTGCAACACCAGAGTGCTTAACCGTGGGTGTGGATACCGGTCAGCCCGTGCAGCGCCCATGGCTATGCGTTGATCAAGGAGCAGAGAAATTGACTATCTCTGGTCTGGGACATGGGAGATACGAGGTGTTCATATTCAATGCACAGGGGTTGATGGTGGAACAGGAGGTGTTGGTGATGGACAGGGAAGGGTGGTTCGGTATAAGTGATCTGGCACAGGGTTTTTACTCTGCGCTGCTGGTACAAGACGAGAGAACCATCGTTCAGAAGTTCGTTGTTGTTCGCTGAGCATATGTCCGGTCTTCAATTTTGAAGACCATGAAACGTGACTTTTTAAAGAGGATGGTACTGGCCGCGGCCGCTACCATACCAAGCATATTGGGAGTCGCTCAAACGTCTGAGAGCGACAATAGCGCCAGTTTTCCAACTTCATTCACAGGTTGGGACGCGGCGAGTTTTCAGCCACTGCGCGTAATGCACAATGGCAACTTTCCGCTCCAGTTCTGGACGGACAGCCTGCACCGCATGCAGCTCTTCCACACCATGCCGCCTGCCACGATCAACGGATTCCCGAACATCGCGCGCAACGGCTACTTGGGTATCAGCCCCGCGGAGGCGTTCTACACCAACCCTGGGCCCTTCAGCCGTTTGCATTTGGTAGATAGCGGAGCTACAGCGGTGAACTACGCTCAGGATTTCGGATGGCGCCCTTGGATGCGCAACGGGGTTACGATGACGGGCAACTCCGACCAGATGTACATCGGCCACAAGTACACGTATGTTGATTCCTCCGACTACACTTCTGGCGAGATCAACGACCGCTCCGATGCGGTGATCGAGTGGAGTGACAACCCGGATGACGCGCCATGGGGAACGGACCGCCTTCGGTTCATGTTCACCAACGACTACAATGTCGCCGCTCCAGCTGACTTTGGAGCGCGCAGCTTGGAAGGCATGGAAGCCATGCGCATCTACATTCCCACCGACACCACGGCCCATGTGGGCATCGGTGACTTCTTCAGGGCAGGTGTGGTGAATGGACAGAACGAAGACCCCACAGAGCGGCTGCATGTACGGGATGGCCGGGTGCGCATACAAGAATTGCCGGACAACACACCAGCGGACAGCGACTACGTGGTAATGGTGGTGGATACCACAGCAAGCCCCAGCGGTGAGCGCGGTGTGGTGAAGTGGGTTCCGGCGTCATCCATTGTGAGTGTGGCGGATTGCGAATGGAGCATGACTCCAGGTGTCGGTTCCGGTGTGAATGATGTGTGGACCGCTGTGGGAGGCCTGGTGGATAATTGTCCGGACGTGACCGAGGCCGTGGGCATTGGCACAAGCGCCCCTTTGGCAAAGTTGCATATAGCGACCAACCTCTACAGCGAAGGTGTTCGTGTGGAGAATACGGCAGCACAAACCGCCACCACTGGTGAGAGCATCCTCGTTAGCGGAGGCACTGCGGTAACACGAGGGTTAGAGGTGGCAAATACAGGCACAGGGGTGAATGGTGTCGGCGCGATCCTGACCGTAACGGGGGCCACGAGCGCAAACCAAGGCCTTGTGGCTATTGTTGGTGGGTCGGGTGCGAACAACATCGGTGCGAACTTGGCCACGAGCGGTGGAACGGCCTCGAATGTCGGAATGCGCGCTGTGGTTAGTGGTGCCTCGGTGACAAACACCGGCGATCAGATCACGGTATCCGGTGGCACAGCAGCCAATATTGGCGATCTGATCACGGTGAGTGGTGCAGCAGCGAACAATACGGGTATCAGTCTGACAACCACGGGCGCCACCGGTTCCAATACTGGCGTGAGCGCAACGGTGACCGGAGCTTCAACTGCGAATGCGGGCGGTTTATTCAGTGCCACGGGCAGCACCACGTCGAATATTGGTACCAACGTGAATGCTACCGGCGCTGCCACCGCGAACGTCGGTGCGTCCGTAAGAACAACCGATGCAACAGACAACAGAGGCGTTCATATAAGGGCAAGCACTTCGGCGAACAGTGCATTGAACTACGGTATCAAGATCGATGCAACGACCGCCAACGAGACAAGTGAAGACAGAGGTGTACATATCACCTTGAGCGGTACTGCCGATCGGGGTCGCGGTGTGGACGTGGAGAATTACCTCTCCAATAGTGGTAGTAGCACCAATAGCTCGAACTATGGTGGCTATTTCACGGTCTACGGTACCGGTTTCCTGTATTCCAATGGGGTGATCGGCGATTCGTACGGGGCACCAGCCGGCAATGGGTTCAGTCGTGGCGTAGTCGGCAGGACCTTGGGTGGAGCCAGTAGGAATGCGGGAGTTCTGGGTGCGAATGGAACCTTCCAGCCTTTGGACCGTGACAATTCCTCATTCGGTGTTTTCGGACACAACCAGCCAACGGATGTAAGGACCAACGTGGGAACTGCGGGGTACATCAGCGGAGCAGGATCGCCGTTCCCGAAGATCGGAGGCAGGACCGGAGTTGCCGGGATCTGTCGCCCAACACACGATACCTTCAATGCGGGCGCGTTGGGGTATGTCGGTCCAAATGATCCCGGTACATGGCCAAATGGCACATTCGGTGTTTATGGCCGTTCACAGGACACTTCTTGGGCGGGTTTCTTCGATGGGAATGTCAACGTGAATGGGAACATTTTCTTGAACTCGGTCTTTTTCGCGTCGGATGAGAACCTCAAGGAGAACATAGAAATGCTTCCAGGGGCCATGGCGGCCGAGGTGATCGGGCAATTGGATCCTGTGAGCTATACATTCTCTGAGGAGGCACAACAGTCCCTTGCCCTTCCGGAGGGTGAGCAGGTGGGCCTTATCGCCCAGCAAGTGCAGCAGGTGTTGCCTTCCTTGGTGAAGCAGAAGATCCAACCCGCGCTTCAGGACACGATGGGGAACATCGTGCAACCTGAACTGTCCATTCTCACAGTGAACTACGTGGGCATGATCCCTTACCTCATCGCGGATAACAAAAGGCTTCAAGAGCGGTTGGATGTTATGCAGGAGCAGATCGCTGCATGTTGTGCGGCGGGCACTGATCCTCGTTCCACATCGAAAGGGGGTTCCACCGAGTTGCTCGAAACCGACCTCCGCATCATCCCCAACCCCGTGGCCGATCAGACTGAGCTGCGCTACACAGTGGGAGCGGAAGGGCGCGTCCGTCTGGAGATCACCGACGCCAGCGGCCGCATGATCCAAACACAGGATGAAGGCGTTCGCAGTACCGGCACCTACAGCTACGGCTGGGATACCACCTTGCTGGCACCCGGCACCTATCACTGTACGCTGTACGTGGACGACGAGCGGCTGGTAGAGAAGGCGGTGAAGTTGAATGAACGATGAGGAAATAGGAAAGCTGAAATAGAAAAGCTGAAAGGGCGTGCTTCTAGAGCGCTGTCCTTTCAGCTTTCCTATTTCAGCTTTCACATCGCATCTTCCACCGGCAGTCTTTCCGAGTCCTCCGGATCACCCGGTATCTTCGCCCGCGACCAGAACGCGGAGACCATGGGAATGCATTATAGTCCAGAGGAGGAACTCCTGCAGGAGGTGCTCTTCGAGGAAGGGCCGATCAAAGAGATCATCCTGCACAACGATGATGTGAATACCTTTCAGCATGTGATCGTGAGCCTGGTGGACATCTGCGGGCATGAGCCGATGCAGGCGACACAGTGCGCGCACATCGTACACAACAACGGCAAGTGCGCGGTGAAGCGCGGCACCTTCGACCGCTTGGAACCGATGTGTACCGCATTGTTGGAACGCGGTTTGTCCGCAGATATCGAGTGAACCAGGCCGGCCACTGCTTGCCGGTTGATCCGCACCCATGAAGAAGACCCTTGTTCTACTGGCCCTTGTGGCCTTTGTTTACGGTTGCACCAAGGTGCCCATTACCGGCCGGCGGCAGTTGAACCTGTTGCCCGAGAGCGAGATGATGGCCATGAGCTTGGGCGCATACCAGGACTTTTTGAAAGAGACCGCGCCGATGCCGAGCTCAGATGCCAATGTACAGATGGTGCAGCGCATCGGGAACCGACTGGCGAATGCCGCTACGAAGTACTTGACGGACAACGGGGCAGCGAACAGGGTAGAAGGCTTCAACTGGGAATTCAACGTGGTGGATGAACCCACGGTGAACGCTTGGTGCATGCCCGGCGGCAAAGTGGTGGTGTACACCGGCATATTGCCCGTAACGAAGGATGAGACCGGATTGGCGTTGGTGATGGGGCATGAGATCGCGCACGCCATCGCTCGCCATGGGAACGAACGCATGAGCCAGGGCATCGCTGTGCAAGGGGCGGGAATGAGCCTTCAAGTGATGGCCTCCCAGAAGCCGAGCTTGGCGAAGGACATGTTGCTACAGAGTTTCGGGATCGGCACCCAACTGGGGATCCTGGCCTACAGCCGCAACCACGAAAGTGAAGCGGACAAGATGGGCCTGGTCTTTATGGCGATGGCCGGATACGACCCACGCGGTGCCCCGGAATTCTGGACGCGCATGGCAGCACAAGGCGGGCAAAAGCCACCGGAGTTCCTGAGCACGCACCCCAACGATGAGCGCCGCGTTCGCGACCTGGAGGCGTACATGCCCGAGGCGATGAAGTTCTACAAGCCGCAGTGAGGGTTGCCGGTTGTCAGTTGTCCGGCTTGATGGAACGGGTTAACGTCTTCTGATTTTACCGGAAGGCATCAGGGCAGCCCGAGAACTGACAACCGACAACCGCATCCAACTATTACATTCGCGCCCTCAAAGCAGGACCCGTAGCTCAATTGGATAGAGCACCTGACTACGGATCAGGAGGTTTGGGGTTCGACTCCCTACGGGTTCACTGAGCACTGAGGCTCCTGATCATCAGGGGCCTCAGTTGTTTTCGGCCACATGCACGCGGTCCTGTCCATTGCCCGTCGTTCGGTGTGGGTGCTACCCGCTCTGCTCGGCTTGGCGTGGGCGCAATGGAACGGGTACGAGGGGCTGAACGGAGCGGACAGCCATGACTACTTCCGGGTAGCGCGGGCGTGGGCGGCTTGGCTGCATGGCGGCGAGCGACCGGCAGCTGCGGAGCATCCCTCTACCTTCTCATTGATGGGCGCGATGCTCGGAGCGATGACCGGTGACCTTTTGTTGGCGTTGCGGTGCATTCCGTTCATCGCCTTTCTGCTGCTCGGCGTGGTGATGTTGCGCTTGGTGCCCCGCCAGGGACTCATTGGTCCTGCGGGCATCGTCTTCGTGCTGTTAGCGATCGGGGCATCACCTTTTCTGTTGCGGCATGCGTTGGTGGTGATGAGTGATGTGCCGGCCGCCGCACTTATGTTCTTTGGCTTCGGGTGTGTGGTGGTCGGGCAGGAGGCTTCTTCGGCGAAATGGTTCTTGGTGGCCGTGTTCGCCGGTGTTTTGGCTGTGGCTTTTCGTTTCGCGGCGCTTCCTATGCTGGGCGGTAGTTTCATCTGGCTCCTCTGGAAGCGCACGGATGGGCGCCATGGCGGACGTGTACGGGTGGGGACAGGCGTGTTGCTCTTCACGATGGCGCTGCTGTTCACCTTGCGGCCGGCGTGGCTGGCCGAGGCGTGTACCGGCACACCGATCGAGCATTGGAGCGGATTGAATCTCTTCCGCACGGAACTGCATTCCGACGATGGCGTGCTGCATTACCGTGTACCGAATCTTCTGTACGTGGTCAGCGTCGCGGTTCATCCGGGTTTCTTCCCCATTGGGATGCTGTTGGTGCCCTTCCTCAGGCGTGCTGACTTCCAGACCTGCACTGCGGGACTTGCCGCGTGCATGGTGGCGGCCTACCTGCTGTTCACGGCGGGCTTGCCTTTCCAGAACGACCGGGTGATGCTGATGGCCCAGCCGCCCATCGCCTACCTCTTCGCCCCGGCGTTCGGTCGCGCCTGGGCCTGGGGGATCGCGCGCACGTCGCGGCCATGGCTGGCGGTGGTGGCCATCGTTCTGGTCCAACTGGGGCTCTTCGCGCGAGCCATTCAACCCTTCATGCGGAGCGCGCGCACAGAACGCGAACTGGCCGGAGCGGTGCGTGGATCCGGCGCACGGCAGGTGTACACGCACGGCAAGGGTCCGGCGCTATCGACCTACTGTCCGTGGGTGTAGGTCACCGAACTCTGGTACGACCACATCGCGCGTTTCGAGCTCGGGGCCTTGGTGGTGGTGGATCCGAAGAACCTCGAAGAACAGTGGCAGGGCCTGCATCCCTGGAAGAACTGGGTGCGCGTTCAAGAGCAAGGTGTGGAAGATGTTGAAGAGGGTCCGGATGGCTGGGCATTGATGCGGGTGAAATAGCGGTTCGCCATTCGCCTACTTTCGCGCGCTTTTTCTGAAGACCATGGGATTGAAATGCGGTATCGTCGGCCTGCCCAATGTGGGCAAGAGCACCTTGTTCAACTGCCTGAGCAACGCCAAGGCGCAGGCGGCGAACTTCCCGTTCTGTACCATCG